>CAMDHE010000001.1 GCA_945898095.1 Roseateles toxinivorans
GCAGACCGCTTGCACAGCGTCTGCGCCGACGTGTCAGATGCAGCCCAGGTGGCCGCGGCGTTTGACAGCGCACGCGCGCGCTTTGGGCCCATCGCCATGCTGATCAACTGCGCAGGCCAGGCCAGCAGCGCACCGTTTCTGAAGACCGATGCCCGGCTTTGGCAGCAGATGCTGGCGGTGAACCTCACCGGAACGATGCTGTGCACCCAGCACGCGCTGCCCGACATGTTGGCCGCCGGCTGGGGTCGCATCGTCAACGTCGTCAGCACGGCGGGCCTGGTGGGCTATGCCTATGTCTCGGCCTATTGCGCTGCCAAACATGGCGTCATCGGACTCACCCGGGCGCTGGCGCTGGAAGTGGCGAAAAAAGGCGTGACCGTGAACGCTGTCTGCCCCGGCTACACCGAGACCGACATCCTGCGCGAGAGCATTGCCAATGTCGTTGCCAAGACCGGGCGCAGCGAACAGGAAGCGCGCGCCTCCTTTGCTGCCAGCAATCCGCAGGGTCGCATCGTGCAGCCCGATGAAGTGGCCGCCAGCGTGCTCTGGCTTTGCAGCGAGGCTGCATCGGCCATCCACGGACAGTCGATCTCGGTCAGCGGCGGGGAGGTGATGGTGTGAGTCGCGTCATCCACGCGGCGCATCTTGTCAGGCCAGCGCCTGCGTCGCCTGCACCGCAAACTTGGCCTGATTGAGCCGGCTGCCATCCGGCGCGATCGGCAACTGCCCGGCGACAAACACCAGACCAGCGCCAACTACCGCAGGGCTGTCATGCCCGCCGGGACGGGCCATCGATGCGGGCCTCAGTTCGCGGCGTTCACCAGCCATGGAAGCGCTCCCAGGTCGTGACGCTGCCCTCGGCGCCCAGCACTGAGTAAGTAGGGAACTGAGCGGCCGTTGCGCAGGCATGGTTGGGCAGAATGCGCAACTGCAGGCCCAGCGGCAGGCGCTGCTCGATGTCGGGGCAGACGCTGCCGTCGCGCCAGGAAACGATGCCATGCTCCTGGTTGGCGCTGCTGACGATGAAGCCGTCGATCGGCGCACCGCTGGCATCGCACACAGCGCCATAGCCGTAGTCCAGCGCCTGCGCCTGAGTGCCGCGGTCGCGGCTCATCGCCATCCAGCCGGCGTCGGTCAACGCCCAGCCTTTTTCGACCTGGTGGCCGATCACGGTGGCCAGCACCGACAGCGCAATTTCATTGATGCCGCAAACACCCACATTGGCCATCACCAGATCGTTGAAGACATAGACGCCGGCACGAACTTCGGTCACGCCGTCGAGTTTATGCGCCGACAGCGCGGTTGGCGTCGAGCCCACGCTGACCTCCGGGCAAGGCAGACCGGCCGCGCGCAGACGCTCGGCCGCAGCCACGCAACCGGCACGCTCCTGCTCTGCCATCGCGGTCAGCGCTTCGGGCGTGTTCAGCGCGTAGGAGCCGCCGGCATGGGTCATCACGCCCTTCAGCAAGGCGCCGCCCTCGTGCAACGTTCGGCCGATCTGGATCAACCGGTCCTCGTCGGGGCGCACGCCGGCGCGGTGGCCGTCGGTGTCGACCTCGATCATCACCTCAAAACCATGGCCATCCGCCACCACGGCCAGCGCCGCGGCCAGCGAATCGACGACGATGGTCAACCGGCAGCCACGTTCGCGCAGCGCGCGCGCCTGAGGCAACTTGGCCTTGGCGATGCCCACCGCATACAGGATGTCGTCAAAGCCGGCGTCGAAGAACTGCACGGCTTCCTTCAGCGTCGATACGGTGACGCCCTGCGCACCCGCATCGCGCTGGCGCCGCGCCACCTCGAAGCATTTGCTGGTCTTCACATGGGGGCGAAAGCGAACACCCAGCGCGTCCATGCGCTTCTGCATCCGTGCGATGTTGCGGTCCATCTGCGCCGCGTCGATCAGCGCAGCGGGAGTGTCGAGTTCGGTCATATTCATGGGGCGATGCTAGCAAAGATGCTGGTCTGAAAAGCGGGTTGTCGGTCACTGCGGGGCGAATGCTGTTGTCAAGCCGCAGGCAAGCCGGCTGAAGCCTCAGCTCTGGGCGGCCTCAGGAACTTCCAACGCGCCGCGACGGATCTGGTCGCGTTCGAGTGACTCGAACAAGGCCTTGAAGTTGCCCTCACCAAAACCCTCGTCGGCCTTGCGCTGGATGAATTCGAAAAACACCGGGCCGAGCATCGTTTCAGAAAAGATCTGCAGCAGCAGCCGCTTCTCGCCGCCGCTGGTCGAGCCGTCGAGCAGGATGCCGCGTGCTTGCAAGGCCGCGACCGGCTCGCCATGACCGGGCAGGCGCGTTTCCAGGGCCTGGTAATAGAAGTCATTGGGTGCCGTCATCAAGGGCACGCCGGCCATCTGCAAGCTGTCGACGCTGGCCAGCAAATCGTCGGTGAACAGGGCGATATGCTGGATGCCTTCGCCGTTGAACTTCATCAAGAACTCTTCGATCTGGCCGCTGCCGCGCGACGACTCCTCGTTCAGCGGGATGCGGATCTTGCCATCGGGCGCCGACATCGCGCGCGAGGTCAGGCCGGTATGCTGGCCCTTGATATCGAAGTAGCGGATCTCGCGGAAATTGAACAGCTTCTCGTAAAAAGCACCCCAATGCGCCATGCGCCCGCGGTAGACGTTGTGGGTCAGATGGTCGATCAGCTTGAAGCCATGACCGCCCGGATGGCGGTCAACGCCTTCGAGGAATTTGAAGTCGATGTCGTAGATCGATTCGCCATCGGCAAAGCGGTCGATCAGGTACAGCGGCGCGCCGCCGATGCCCTTGATCGCCGGCAGGCGCAGCTCCATCGGCCCGGTGGCAATCTCGATCGGCTGCGCGCCCAGCGCCAGCGCACGCTCATAAGCCAGATGCGAATCCTTGACCCGGAACGCCAGCCCGCAGGCCGAAGGGCCATGTTCGGCCGCGAAATAACCGGCCGGGCTCTTCGGCTCGCGGTTGACGATGAAATTGATCTCGCCCTGGCGGTACAGCAGCACATCCTTGGAACGGTGCCGCGCCACCAGGCTGAAGCCCAATTTTTCGAACAAGGGCTCGAGCGTATTGGCCGCCGGTGCCGCGAATTCGACGAACTCGAACCCCATCAAACCCATCGGGTTTTCGAACTGGTCTGTCATGGCGATGCTCCGCAGTCGCTGGTTTGAGATGGCTGACCGCGGCGCTTCAATGGCGCGGGTCCGCCGGAAAGGCAGATTGTGCCGATTCGGAAAGGGCTTGGCGGAATAAAACTGCCGATAAACGCTCCCCGATGAAGCCGCTTTATCGGGCCGGCCGCAGCGATTCGTCGATGTCGACAAACTGCCACCAGTCCTGCCAGAACAGGGCGCGGCGGTAGCCGATCAACCAGGGCTGCGCCAGGTCGCTGATGATGCGGTGGGCATGGTTCTTGTAGGGCATGTAGGTGACGCCGATGCGCTTGGCTTGCAAAAACAAGGCCTCGCGCTCGGGGCCATCGGCCATGCCTTGCAGCTCGTCATAGAGCTTGTCGAACTCGGGCGATTTGAAGCGAGACAAATTCTGCCCGCCAGCTGCCGGGCCATAAAGGCGCTGCAAACTGCTCAGCCCATCGGGTTGCGATGCACTGGAGCCAACGCCCCAGATCATGAACTTGCCGCCGCGCGCACTCTTCAGGTTTTCCGGCCATTTGGCCGCCTTGATCTCGACCTTGATGCCGATGGCCGACAAATTCTTCAGCCATAGCTCATCGAGTTGGCGCGACTGGTTGTCGGGTTGGCTATTGCGTACCAGCACCAGCGGCTGGCCATTGGGCTGAATGCGCCAGCCATCGCGCATCACATAACCGTAAAGGTCGAGCAAAGCCATTGCGCGCGCCGGGTCGAAGTCGCCCATTTCAGATTTGAAATCGGCCGCATAACCGGTGGTGTGCGGCACCATTTGCGATTGCGCCGGAATCGCCTGACCACGACGCACCAGACGAATTTCACGGCCCACATCGATGGCCAGCGAGATCGCGCGGCGCAGCGCCACACGTTCAGGCGTCATGCCGCCGACCACCGGGTCTTCCAGATTGAAAACGGTCAAGGTCGCATCAGCGCCGATGCTGCGATAGGCCTGCATGCCCTTCTTGGCCAAATTTGGCGCCAGCTTGCCATTGGGCATGGCTTGGCTGATGAAGTCGGCCGGTACGCGCTCGAGAAAATCCTGCTCCGCGTTCAGGAACGACAGCCAGCGCGGCTGCGCCTCCTCGATGATGGCGATGCGGATCTGGTCGATCATCGGCAGACGCCTGCCTTTGAAGCGCGCCTGCAAAGCCTGACCTTCGGCATCTTCGGCTGTCGCCTCACCGTCGTAGAAACGCTCGCGATAGCCCGGGTTGCGCTCAAGCACGATCTGCGACGAACGCCGCCACGATTTCAGCAGGAACGGGCCGGTGCCGACCGGGTGCTCAGAGATCTTGTCACCGTAATGTTCAACCACTTCGCGCGCCATGGCGCCATACAGATCGCTGCCGGCCAGCAGGGTTTCAAGCAAGCGCGGGCGGGCGCGTTCGGTCTTGATCTGCAAGGTGTAGCGATCCAGCGCGCGCAGGCCCTCGATTTCCTTGTCGTAATCGAAGGGCTTTTTCTTGTCCATCGCCTGCCGGCGCAGCGCCGCCAGGCCCACCAAGCCGGTTTCTTCCATGCTGCTCCAGCCAGGGCTTTTCAAAGCCGGATCGGCAAAGCGCTTGTACATGTAGACGAAGTCATGCGCGGTCAATTCGCGCCTTGCGCCTTTGAAGGCCGGATCGTCGGCAAAATAAATGCCGGGCTGGATGCGGACGGTGAAGCTGCGGAAGTCGGCCGAGACTTCGGGCATGGCGCTGGCGACCAAGGGCTTGATCTGCACCGGCCGCGCCAGATGGTCGTAGCGATAGAGCGATTCGAAAATCGCCGCCGTGAGCGTGCGCGAATAGAGGTCGGAAAGCTGCGAAGGGTCGAACCCGGTTTCAGCAATCGGGAAGGCGTAATTCAGCACCTTGACCGGCTCGGCGGACAACGGGCCGGTTGCAGCCAGGGCGCTCGCGGCAAGGGCCAGGGCGGAAAGCGCGCGGCGCGTCAGCACAAAGTATGGATTCATAAGTAGGGTGGCTGACTGTCGATGAAACGCCAGTAGTTGTTCGAGAACGGATGGGGCTGGTAGCCGGTCACCCAGGGCTGCGACAAGCGCAGGCGGATGCGGTGCACATGGGCTTTCATCGGCATATAGGCGGTCAGCAAGCGCAGCGCCTCGGTGATCAAGGCCTGGCGAGCCGGGCCGTCGGGCAGAGCCAGCGTCTGCTCGATCAAACGGTCATAGGCGGGAAGATTGAAGCGGCTCAGGTTGTCTTCGCCCTTGGACGGACCGTAAGCCATCTTCAGCAAGGCTTCGGCATCCGGATCGGTGGCGGTCTGGCCCAAGGTCCAGATCATCAGCTTGCCAGCGCGTGCCATTTTCAACTGCTCCGGCCAAGTCGCCTGCTTGAACTCGAGGCGCAGGCCGAGCACCTTCATATGCTTGAGCCACAACTCGTTGAACTGGCGCGAGCTGCTGTCGGGCTGGGTGTGGAACTGCAGCAGCAGCGGTTTGCCATCGGGCTGCTCGCGCCAGCCGTCGCCATCGCGGTCGAGATAGCCATACATATCGAGCAAGGCTTTGGCGCGCGCCGGGTTGAACTCGCTCATCTCGGTCTTGAAATCGGACAAATAGCCAAAAGTGTTGGGCACCAGAATGCTTTGCGCCGGAATGGCAAAGCGCTTGCGCAGTTGGCGGATTTCCTCCTGGTTGTCATAGCCCAGCGCGATCGCCCGGCGCAGCGCGATCCGATCGGCGCTGTAACCGCCCACCACCGGATCTTCCATATTGAAAACTGTGAACACCACGTCAGAGCGCAGACCCTTGTTCAGCTGTACACCGCGCTTGACCAGATTGGGGGCCAATTGCCCAAGCGGCGCCGCCAGGTTGGCAAAGTCATAGGGCACCGAGACGACGTCGAAGTCATTGGCCAGAAAGGCCAGCCATTGCGGCTGCGCCTCGGAAATGATGGAGATTTCGACCCGGTCCAGCATCGGCAGGCGCCGGCCCTGCAACTGGCGGGCAATCGCCTGACCGGCGGCATCGTCAGCGGCCGGCTGCTCGTCGTAATAGCTTTCCCGGAACGTCGGGTTGCGCACCAGCACCATCCTGGACGAGCGTCGCCATTCGCTCAGCCTGAACGCGCCGGTGCCGACCGGGTGCTCCATGATGGTGTCGCGATACAGCTCGGTCACCTCGCGCGCCACCGCAGCAGCACTCAGTTGGGCCAGCCTGTCGGCGAAACGCGGGCTGCTGCGGCCGAGCTTGATGCGCAGCGTGTAGCGGTCCAGCGCCTGCAAGCCTTCGACCTCGCGGTCGTAATCGAAGGGCTTGCGGCTCTTGACGGCAACGCTGCGCAAGGCCTCCATGCCGAGAATTTTCTCGCCCTGCAGGTTGGCGTAATTGGGGCTGTTCAGCTGCGGATCGAAATTCCGCTTGATCGAATAGACATAGTCGGCAGCCACCAGTTCACGCGGCTTGCCGCCAAAAGCCGCATCGTCGGCGAAGTAAATACCGGGCTTGATACGCAGCGTGAAGGTCGTGAAGTCAGCACTGACTTCCGGCATTGCCTCGGCAGTCTGTGGCTTCAGACGAATTGGCCTGGCCAGATAGTCGTAGCGCAGCGGCGCCTCGAAAATATTCGACGCAATCTCGCTTGAATAATCGTCGCTGATCTGCGCCGGGTCGAAACCGGTCTCGGCGATCGGAAATGCATAGCGCAGCACATGCGGAGCGGCGGCTTCGGCAGCGGCGCCCATTGCCGCGGCACAGAGCAGCAAGGCGCGCAGCATGGCGGCGACAGGCCTCACATCAGGACCCCTGGCGCTTCAGCGCCGCTTCATCGATGTCGACATATTTCCAGAAATCGCGCAGAAACACGTTGCGGCTGTAGCCGATCACCCAGGGTTGGGCCATGTCGGTGAAGATCCGGTGCACATGTAATTTATAGGGCATATAGGCGACGAGAAGCTTTTGCGCCTCGTTCATCACGGCCTGCCGTTCCGGGCCATTGGCCATCGCCTTTTGCTGCTTGTACAGCTCATTGAAGGCCGGCAGGTCAAAGCGCGACTTGTTCGCTTGGCCTTTGGCCCCGCCATCGCCGAGAGCCAGAAAGGTGTCGCCGTCGGGTGCGGTGGCGACCCAACTGACACCCCACATCATCAACTTGCCGGCGTTCGCCGCCTTCAGGTTCTCGGGCCATTTGGCGGTCTTGAAGGTGATGCGCAGATTGATCGCCGCCATATTCTTCTGCCACAACTCGGTCAGCAAGCGGCTCTGACTGTCGGGCTGGGTGGCGTATTCGATCAGCAGCGGCGAGCCGTCGGGCAGGTCGCGCCAGCCGTCACCATCGCGGTCGACATAGCCGTACATATCGAGCAAGGCCTTGGCCTTGGGCAGGTTGAACTCGCTCATCTCGGACTTGAACTGCGGGTCGTAACCGAAAGTACCCGGCGCAATCGGCCCCTGGGAAGGAATTGCCTGGCCGCGACGCGGCAGACGGATTTCCTTGTCGAGGTCGGTCGCCAGCGAGATCGCGCGGCGCAAGGCCACCTGCGCGGGTTGGTAGCCACCGACCACCGGATCGAGCATATTGAAATAGGAAAAAGCCACGTCGGCGCGCGCGTAGCGGATCATCTGGATGCCGCGCTTGGCCAGATTCGGCGCCAGCTTGTTGTTGGGCATCGCGATCGTGGCGAAATCGGCCGGCACCTCTTCGATCACATCGGCCTCGCTGCTCAGGAACGACAGCCAGCGCGGCTGACTTTCCTCGATGATCGCGATCTCGACCCGGTCGACCAGCGGCAAGCGCCGGCCCTGCAAAGAGGCGGCCTGCGCGCTCAACGCCGCGTCACCTTCGGGCGGCTGCTCGGCATAAAGCACTTTGCGGAAATTCGGATTTTTCTCGAGCACGATGCGCGAGCTGCGTCGCCACTCGGCCAAGCGCCAGGCATTGGTGCCGACCGGATGCTCCATGATTTTGTCGCCATAGAGATCGACCACCTCATGCGCGACCGCGCCGAGGAAACCGGCATCGGCAAACTGGTTGATGAAGCGCGGGTCACCGACGCCGAGCTGCACCTGGAAACGATAGCGATCGAGCTGCTTCAGGCCGGCGACCGGCCGCGCATAGTCAAAGGGTTTTTTCGCCGCTTGCAACTCGCGGCGCAGCTCGGACAGGCCGAGGATCTTGACGTTTTCGAGCAAATAGAGGTTGGGGCTTTTCCAGCGCGGGTCGTAATGGCGCTTGATCGAATAGACATAGTCGGCCGCCGTCAACTCGCGCGGCTTGCCCTTGAAGGCCGGGTCGTCAGAGAAAAATATCCCCGGCTGCAACTCGAAGGTCAAGGTCTTGAAATCGGCCGAAACTTCGGGCATCGCCACCAGCGTCGCCGGTCTGAGCTTTGCCGGCTTGGCCAGATATTCAAACTGCAACGGCGAGTCGAAAATGCCTGCGGCCACCGACTTGGAATATCCGTCGGAGATCTGCGCCGGATCAAAACCGGTCTCGGCCACCCGGAAGGCATAGCGCAGCACCTTGGGCTCGGCCTGAGCCGCCGGCAAGACAAACATTGCGACTAGCGCCAGTTGCAAAAAACCCGATCGAAACAAGATCACCCCTTCAAATAATGGCGCAGTCTAAATGCAGCGGCCCTTGCCGAACATCGGGCTTTGCCCGGTTCAAGGGGAAACATCAATGAGAACGCCGCTCCGGCTCGACTAGACTTGCGCTGCTTTTACCGGGAACCCCGCGCGCCACGAACGCTCGCGGTTCCAATCTGTTGAATCAACCCATTTGATACCGGAGCCCCGACAGCGATGGCGGCATACCTGATTAGACGCTTGTGGCAAATGATCCCGACCCTGCTCGGCGTGGTGTTGCTGGTGTTCTTCCTGTTCAAGTATTTCGGCGGTGATCCGGCCGAAATCCTCGGCGGTCTGAACGCCAGTGCCGAGCAGATAGACGCAATCCGCGAACAGCTCGGGCTCAACAAACCGGTGCTCGAACAGCTGTGGATCTTCATCCGGCAGATCATCACTTTCGACTGGGGCAAGAGCTGGGCGACCAATGAGTCGGTCGCCGGTCTGTTCGCCAGCCGTCTGCCAGCCACGCTGACGGTGATGCTGCCGATCCTGATCCTCGAGGTGCTGCTGGCGATTCCGCTGGCGCTGGGTGTGGCTTATGTACGCGGCAGCCTGACCGACCGTTCGGTGATGATTCTGAGCACGGTGGCGGTGTCGATCTCGCTGCTGGTCTATGTGATCGTCGGCCAGTATTTCTTCGCTTTCAAGCTCGGCTGGTTTCCGGTGCAGGGCTGGAGCGACAGCGTCTGGACCAATTTGACGACCTATGCACCGCTGCCGGTGCTGGTCGCGGTCACGGTGGCGATCGCGCCGTACACGCGGCTCTATCGCAGCTTTTTTCTCGACGAGATCGGCCATGACTATGTGCGCACCGCGCGCGCCAAAGGCATGCTCGAACGCACGATTTTGCTCAAGCATGTGCTGCGCAACGCGATGATCCCGATCATGACGAATATCTCGGTCGCCTTGCCCGGCGTGTTCACCGGCGCCTTCCTGCTCGAGGTGTTCTTCTCGATCCCGGGTCTGGGCCGCGAAATCCTGCTGGCGGTGAACCGCAGTGACTATCCGGTGATCCAGGCTTTCGCGATCTACATCGCCTTCCTGACCATGGTCGTGAACCTGATCACTGACCTGCTCTACAAACTGGTCGACCCGAGGGTGGTGCTGAAATGAGCGCGCAAGTGAACGAAATCGGACGCGGGGCCAACAACAGATCCGAAGGTGTCTGGGCGGCCAGCTGGCGCCGCATGCGCAGCGACCGGGTGGGCATCAGCGCGATGGTCGTCGTCGGCCTGTTCCTGCTGCTGGTGATCACCTCGAGCAGCGGCCTGCTGGCCAAGGATTGGCAGAGCGAAGTCGGCGTGCCGAATGCGCCGCCGACGCTGCTCGGCCCGGCGCCACCCGAGGCAACCGGGACGATCGCTGTACCGAAAGGCCCGAATGTCGACCTCAGCGACATCGACCCGCTGGCACCGAGATACAAGGAATGGGACGAACGCGCGGCCAAGTTCAAGACCGTCGATACGGTGAAGGCCGAGACCTTGCCTTTCGGCGGCGACCGGCTGGGACGCGATGTGCTGTCCAAGGCGATCAAGGGGGCTGAAGTCTCGATCATGGTCGGCCTGCTGGCGGCGGTCGTCGCCACCATCATCGGCACCGTGCTCGGCGCGCTGTCGGGCTTTTTCGGCGGCCGCGTCGGCGACCTGCTGGAATGGCTCTACAACGTCTTCACCGCCATCCCCGGCATCCTCTTGATCTTCGCCTTCGCGGTGATTTTCGGCCGCGGCGTGCTGTCGGTGGTGATGATCCTGGGGCTGGCCGGCTGGCCCGGCATCTACCGTTTGATCAGGGCCGAGTTCATCAAGCATTCGGTGCGCGAATATGTGCGCTCGGCCGAAGCGATCGGCGCCTCGAAGATGTCGCGGATGTTCAAACATATTCTGCCCAACGTCTCGCATGTGGCGCTGGTGCAGTTGTCGCTGCATGTGGTGGGCTTCATCAAGAGTGAAGTGATCCTGTCCTATCTGGGGCTGGGCGTCGGTGTCGATCAGGTGTCATGGGGCACGATGCTGGCCGAGTCGCAGTCGGAGTTGATCCTTGGCTACTGGTGGCAGCTGGCGGCAGTGACTGCCTTCATGGCGCTGTTCGTGACCGCTTTCGCGCTGTTCACCGACGCGCTGCGCGATGCGCTCGATCCGAAGTTGCGGGGCCTGGAATGATGTTTCATGCCGGACTGCGAGAGGCGCGGGTCATCCCCGCATTCCGGCCTGCGGCCGCATGCGGGCTATGGATCGGGACGGCCTTGAATTGATTGAGAAAACCATGCTTTTAAGTATCCAGGACCTGAAAGTTTCGTTCCGCATGGGCCGCGTCGGCGGTCAGATGCAGCATCAATCGGCCGTCAAGGGCGTCAGCTTTGACATCCCCGAGCATGGCACCGTCGCACTGGTGGGCGAATCGGGCTCGGGCAAGAGCGTTACCGCGATGTCGATCCTGAATTTGCTACCCGACAACGCCGAGCGCCAGGGCCGGATCATGTTCCAGGGGCGCGATCTGCTGCAGGCCAAGACGGCCGAGCTGCAATCGATCCGCGGGCGCGAGATCGCCTGTGTCTTCCAGGATCCGATGACTTCGCTGAACCCGGTGTTCACCGTCGCCGAGCAGATCTGCGAGACCCTGATCAGGCATATGGGCATGAGCCGGCGCCAGGCGCTGACGCGCGCGGGCGAGTTGCTCGACGAGGTCGGTATCCCGGAGCCGCAGCGCCGGCTGAAGTCCTATCCGCATGAGTTGTCGGGTGGCCAACAACAACGGGTGATGATCGCGGTGGCGCTGGCCTGCAGCCCGAAGCTGTTGATCGCCGACGAGCCAACAACCGCACTCGACGTAACGATCCAGCGCCAGGTGATGGAACTGCTCGGACGGCTGAAGGAAACGCACCGGATGAGCATGCTGTTCATCTCGCATGACCTGGGCCTGGTCGGCGAGATCGCTGACGATGTGGTGGTGATGCGCGCCGGTGTGATCCGCGAGCAAGCCCCGGTGGCCGACATCTTCAGCCAGCCACAGGACAGCTACACCAAGGCGCTGCTGGCCTGCCGCCCATCGCTGACCGAGAACCCGGCCAGGTTGATGGTCATCGACGACCATATCGCCGGCCAGCAGGGTCAACTCAAGTCCCAGGGCCTGGCCAAGGCCAAGGACCCCGAGGCAGAAGTGATCCTCGAAGCGCGGGGCCTGAAAAAGAGCTTTTACTTCAGGACCGGCTTGTTCAAGAAAACCGAGTTCAAGGCGGTCAAGGAAGTCAACTTCAAGCTGCGCCGCGGCCATACGCTGGGCATCGTCGGCGAATCGGGGTCGGGCAAGACGACGATGGGCTTGACGCTATTGCGCCTGCATGAGCCCTCGGGTGGAGAAGTGCTGTTTGAAGGCCAGGACTTGCTGAAGATGAGCGGCAATGACTGGCAAAAGATGCGCCGCCGCATCCAGGTCGTGTTCCAGAATCCCTATGCCTCGCTGAACCCGCGCTTCACCATCAGCCAGACCTTGCTCGAACCGATGGAGATCCACCAGATCGGTGTCGATATGGCAGACCGGCAGGCCCGCGCCAGCGCCTTGCTGATCAAGGTCGGGCTCGACGACAGCGCGTTGAACAAATATCCGCATGAATTCTCCGGCGGCCAGCGCCAGCGCATCGCGATCGCGCGCTGCCTGACGCTGAACCCTGAAGTGCTGGTGCTCGACGAGGCGGTATCGGCACTTGATGTGTCGGTGCAGGCCCAGGTGCTGAATCTGCTGAAGGACCTGCAGGACGAGTTCGGCCTGTCCTATATCTTCATCAGCCATGACCTGGCCGTGGTCAAGTTCATCTCCGACGAAGTGCTGGTGATGCAGAACGGCGATGTGGTCGAGCAAAACAATACCCAGGAGCTGCTGGCCAGGCCCCAACAGGACTACACGCGCCGCCTGCTCGGCGCCATACCGCGCGGCTACCAGGCCAGGCCGGCCGCTGTCTGAACCCTTGTGACCGATGCTTGTGACCCCTGACATGCAGCGGTCGCCTGACTCTGTTACTGTCCCGGGTTGACAAGAGAGGGACGCCGACATGAGCGACCGTACCAAGCGCCTGAGCGCATTCACCGGTCCTGAGCTGAGCGGGATTCGCCGCGGCATCGAAAAGGAAAGCCTGCGCTCGCTGCCCAACGGCATGCTGGCGCTGACACCACATCCGTTGGCGCTGGGTTCGGCGCTGACTCATCCGCATATCACTACCGACTATTGCGAGTCACAGATCGAGTTGATCACCGGCGTGCATGCCGGGGTCGACGCCTGCCTGCAGGAGCTGACCGAGTTGCACCAGGCGGTTTATCAAACGCTGGGCGCCGGCCCTGAGGCAGAGCGCTTGTGGGTCGACAGCATGCCTTGCGGACTGCCCACCGACGAGACAATCCCGCTCGGCCGCTATGGCAAATCAAATATCGGCCGCTTGAAGAGCGTCTACCGCATGGGCCTGGGTCAGCGCTATGGCAGACGCATGCAGACGATCTCGGGCATCCATTACAACTGGTCGATGCCTGGCGTGACGAGCGAAGAATATTTCGGCCTGATTCGCAATTTCCGCCGCCACAGCTTTTTGCTGCTCTATCTGTTCGGCGCCTCGCCGGCGCTTTGTTCGAGCTTCGTCAAGGGCCGCAAGCATCAGTTGCAGCGCCTGGGCAACCACACCAACTACCTGCCCCACGCGACTTCGCTGCGGATGGGCCGGCTCGGCTATCAAAGCGATGCCCAGGCCTCGCTATCGGTCAGCTACAACAGCCTGGAAAGCTATGCCGCCTCGCTGCAGGACGCACTGACCCGACCTTATCCGCCTTATGAGGCGATCGGCATCCGCAACCCGGGCGGCGATTACAACCAACTCAGCACCAGCTTGCTGCAGATCGAAAACGAGTTCTACGGCAGCATCCGCCCGAAGCGCGTGATCCGGCCCGGAGAGCGTCCGCTGAATGCGCTGCGCGAGCGCGGCGTCGAATATGTCGAAGTGCGTTGCATGGATCTCGACCCGTTCGAGCCGATCGGCATTGCGGCCCAGACAGTCCGTTTTCTCGATGTGTTCCTGTTGCATTGCCTGAGCAGCGACAGCAAGCCCGACAGCGTGGCTGAAATCAGCGCCCTGGGACGTAACCAGCACAAGGTGGCCGAACATGGCCGCGAACCCTTGCTGCAGCTCGAATGCCCGGACGGCGGCATGCGGGGGATGCATGACTGGGGTCAGGCCTTGCTGGCTGAGTGCGAACCGATGGCCGACGCGCTGGACGCTGCCCATGGCGGCCAGCAATACAGCGAGGCGCTGGCGGCCGCAAAACAGCGACTCGACCAGCCGCAAACCACCCCGTCGGCGCGGGTGCTGAAGGCGATGGCCGAGGACTTCGGCGATTGCTTTGTCGATTTCGCGCGCCTGCAATCAGAACAGACCCGCCAGCAGCTGCTCGCCATGCCTTTCGACAAGGCGATGGCGCAGCGCTTTGCCCGGATGGCGCAGCAATCGCAGGCGGCACAGGCCGACATCGAAGCGCTTGATTCAATGCCTTTCGAGAACTTTCGCCAGCAATATCTGTCGGCTGCGGCAGTCTGATGCAGTCGCGCAAAAGCCTGGTCATCGCCGCGATTTTCATTCTTTGCGCCGCCTTCCAAAGCAGCCATGCTGCAGAAGATTTCTCCAACTGCTCGCAGTTCTTCGTCAATGCCAAGCCGCCGATCGTGGCCGCTCAGCCCCAGCAGCGTGCGCTTTGCTATGACGCCTTCGCGATCCTGCATTCCGGGGCCAGCAAGACAGCGGTTTTTGTTGCTCAAAAGCTGAACCGCGAGGCGGTGGCCGATGCCGGTGAAAAGCGCACCAAGCGCTTTTTTTCGGACGCCAGATTACGCAGTTCAGAGCGCGCCAACCTGAATGATTACAAAGGCAGCGGCTTCGATCGAGGCCATCTGGCACCCGCTGGAGATATGCCGACAGCGCAGGCGATGGCGCAAAGCTTTTCGCTGGCCAATATGGTGCCGCAAGCGCCTGAACATAACCGGGGTGTCTGGGCCAAGACGGTCGAACAGGCGACGCGCAACTACGCATCACGCGCCGCCGGCAATGTCTATGTCATCACCGGCCCGGTCTTCAGCCCGAGCATCGCGCAGAGCCCGGCGATCGGCGCGGGCCAGGTCCGGGTGCCGAAGTATTTGTTCAAGCTCGTCTATGACGAGCAGAAAAATCGCGCCTGGGCCCATTGGCATGAAAATTCCGACCTGACGCAAGGCAGCATGCCGATTAGTTATGCCGAGTTGGTCAAACGCACCGGCATCAACTTCCTGCCAGGAACGAATCCGCTCGATTGAAGCCAGCTGGCGACCGCACTTGACTCAAGTCAAGCGCCTTGGCAGGCCGCTATTGCCCAATGCAGCTTGCAAAACAGCCGCCGGCATCCATGAGCAACAAGCCTGATTCGACCGACAAGGTCAGCGAGGACGAAATCGCCGCGCTGAAGCCATTCGACGCGGATGCACGCTTCAAGGATCTGCTGGCGCTCAGCGCTTCGCTACCCCCGCTGCGTTGCGCAGTCGTTCATCCCTGCGACACCGGCTCGCTCAGTGGCGCAATGGCCGCGGCGGCTCATGGCCTGATCCTGCCAGTCTTGATCGGGCCCGAAGCCCGCCTCCGCCGGCTGGCCGCCGAATCCGACATTGACCTGACCGGCATCGAAATCATCGCCGTACCGCACAGCCATGCAGCCGCCGAGATGGCGGCGTTGATGGCCGCCAGGGGCGAAGTCGAGATGATGATGAAGGGCAGCCTGCATACCGACGAGTTGATCCAGGCGGTGCTGGCCCAGCCAGGCTTGCGCACCGGACGCAGGATGTCGCATCTGTTCCGTTTCGATGTACCGCTCTATCCAAAACCACTGCTGATCACCGATGCGGCGCTGAATATCCGCCCGAACTTGCTGGAAAAAGCCGACATCATCCGCAACGCGATCGATTTCGCCCATCTTCTGGGCGTGAAATACCCCAAGGTGGCGATCCTCTCGGCAGTGGAGACCATCAACCCGGACCTGCCATCGACGATCGATGCGGCAGCGCTATGCAAGATGGCCGATCGTGGCCAGATCACCGGCGGCATGCTCGAAGGTCCGCTGGCATTCGACAACGCCGTTTCCTTCCGCTCAGCCAAGATCAAACATATCCAATCACCGGTCGCGGGGGCCGCAGATATTCTGGTCGTACCTGATCTGGAGTCGGGCAATATGCTGGCCAAGCAGCTCGAATACCTGGCCGGGGCCAGTTGCGCCGGGTTGGTGCTGGGCGCGAGGATCCCGATCGCCTTGACCAGTCGAGCCGATGGCCCGCTGAACCGGGTCGCATCGGCGCTGCTGGCCCATCTGGCAGCCCACAAGGCACGCCGCGATCGGTCAAGGCAAGCTTGACAGCGGCCATGGCCATCCTTGCGGTCAATGCGGGCTCGTCGACGCTGAAATTTTCGGTCTATCCGCTGCTGCACGGCCAGGTTCAAGCCAGCCTGCTCAGCGGCTGCATCGAAGGACTCGAGCCTGCCGGCATTCCAATGCTCAGCTGGACCGTCGGGGGTCGCCGTCAACAGCGCCAGATCGAGCTTGGCGCCGAGCAGCGATTTGCCGCAGCGCTGGATTGCCTCAAGGCCTTGCTCGAGGCAGAGAACTCTATTCCTGCGCTCGCAGCGGTTGCCCACCGCGTCGTCCATGGCGGCCATGAAACCCGCGCCGGCCTGCTCGTCACCGAGGCTTTGCTGGACTATCTGGCACAGTTCAACGCCTTGGCGCCGCTGCATCAGCCACACAACCTGCAGGGCATCAGGGCCTTCAGCCAGGCCTTTCCTGGCTTGCCTCAGGTCGCCTGTTTCGACAATGCCTTTCACGCCAGCATGGTCGAAGTCGATTACAGCTTCGCCCTGCCGCAATCCTTGACTGATCAAGGCATGCGGCGCTACGGCTTTCACGGCCTGTCCTACCAATATGTGATCTCGGCCTTGCAGCAGCGCAGCAAGCAGGCCGACGGCCGTGTGCTGATGGCGCATCTGGGTAATGGCGCCAGCCTCTGTGCAGCCCGCCATGGCCGCAGCTGCGCCACCACAATGGGGTTTTCAACGCTCGACGGCTTGATGATGGGTACGCGCAGCGGATCGATCGATGCCGGCCTGCTGCTTTACCTGATGTCCCAGGGTTGGGATCACGAGCGGCTGCAAACGCTGCTTTACCGGCAAAGCGGCTTGCTCGGCGTCTCAGGCTTGTCCGCCGACATGCGGCGCTTGCGCAGCGACGGCAGCCAAGCGGCGCGCAAGGCGATCGACCTATTTACCCACCGGATCCTGCATGAATCAGGAGCCTTGATCGCCTGTCTGGGCGGGCTCGATCTGCTCGCGTTCACAGGCGGCATCGGCGAGCATGACGCGTTGCTGCGCGCCGATCTATGCGCCAGCCTGGACTGGCTCGGCGTCAAGCTCGATGCCACGCTCAACCAGCAAGCTTGCGGCAGCGAGGCGATGGCCATTCACCGCCAGGACAGCCTGGTGCAAGTCTGGGTCATACCGACCGACGAAGGCTCGGTCGCCGCCAGACTGGCAGCGGCCTTGCTTTGACGCTGGGTTCAGAGGCTGCGGACAATGCCGGCCAAGGCAGCGATCAGCAGGGCAAGAATAGGCAGGAAACTGAGCGAGAAACCGAGGGTTCGGCTGGTCGGCTGCTGGATATATTCCCTGAAATACAAAACCCGGCCGACCAGATAGACCGCGCCGATGCCGGCCATGATTGCGGGCGACCAGTAGGTCGCGGCCAACCAAAGCGCGGGCAGCAGCACCACCAGCAATTCGAGCGTGTTCATCTGCACCCGGTAATAGCGCTCGAACTGCTCGTTGCCGGTGGTAGCGGGTGCTTTGATCCCGTAGGTGCCGCGCGCGCGGCCGACCAGAATGGCAAAAACTATGATCTGGAATAGGGCGAGGACGGTGACCAGATGGACGTAGATCATTTGCTGACTCCTGTTGTTGCGGCTTGCGTGATTGAATTCGAAAAGATCAGCTCTTGACCCAGCCTTTGCTGACACAAGCACCGCTGAATGACCAGACCAGGGTTTGATTATTGACGGTCGGTGTCAGCGTGCAGCTGTCAGCCGGCTCAATTCCCCGGTTCGCCTTGGGTAGCGCCGTGATCGCCGCAGTGAGCGCGCGGATCTCGATGCCGGCCTTGTCGCCCATTGCACCCGGCAACTGGATCCCCAATTTTTCAGCGCTATCGCAACGGCTCAGATCGGTAACGCCGCCATAACAGGCAATTACTGCCTTCTGCACCGCTTCCATGCCAAGCGTGACCTCGCTGTAAGCACCCTTGCGGATGTAGTCTTGATATTGCGGCACGGCGAAATAGACCAGAATGCCGACGATCGACAATATCGCCATCAACTCGAGCAGAGTCAGGCCTTTTTGGATGCGCTTCATGGGGGAACAGAACTCCGGGGGAAAAGGTCATCGGCCAACCCATCAAAGGCTGCACGCCCCGAAGTCTAAGGCGCAAACAGGTCAAACCGCCCTGGCCGACGCAGTTTTTACAAACAGATCAGGCCTGGATGAACTGCACCCTGGCGCCCGCCAGGTCGATCAGATCGCCGCTTTTCAGCGGGAGCGCTTCAGCCGTCAAGGGTATACCGTTGACAAGCGGGCGTTCATCGCCTTCCAGATGGGCAATCGCATAGCCTCCCAGGCGCTTGGTGATGGCCGCGACCTGCGCGCCAGGCTTGCCAAAGGTGGTCACTGACTTGGTCAGCACCAACTCGCGTCCGGCTGCCAGCCCGGTCAGCACCTTGATGGCAGCGGGTACGACATGGTCGACAGCAGCCCGATCAGAGCTGCTGGCTGAATTGCCGGGCCTGAGGATGGCGGTTCTCTCATGGTCGGGACTGTCTTCCTGCAAGAACCGGATCTTGTATTTGCCGATGTCGATGTTGTCGCCGTCGATCAGCAGTTGCTTCTTGATCGCCTTGCCGTTGACATAAGTGCCATTGGTCGAATTCAGATCCTCGATGTAGACATCATTCCCGACTCTGTGCAGCAAGGCATGCTCGCCGCTGACCGCAAGATTGTCGATGACGATGTCGTTGTAGGGACGGCGTCCGAGCGCGGTCCTTTCATTCGCGATCGGGACCTCCCTGACCACCATGCCATCGAGTGAAATCACCAATTTGTTCATCATGCTTGACCTCAGTTCAATGCCTGCAAGGTTGCGGCCCGACGCCGGTGACAGGGACCAACTCAGCGGGATGCGCATGGCCCATCAATTCAAATTCCACGCGGGTCCGACCCTGACAGCGATCAGCGAGATATTATCCCGTCCCCCCATTTCATTGGCACCGTCGATCAAGGCTCGCCCGGCATCGACGAGTTCGGCATGGTTGACCAACATGCCGCAGATCGCCGGCTCGGAAAGCATGTCGGTGAGTCCATCGGAACAGAGCAGAAAAACATCGCCTGCTTGAACTTGATGCAAATGCAGTTCAAGCCTGACCACCTCTTCGACACCGACAGCGCGCGTCAACAGGTTCTTGACATTTGAAACCGCCGCTTCTTCAAGGCTCAGCAAGCCAGCATCGAGTTGCTGCTGCAATAGGGAATGATCACGGGTCATGCGCGTCAAGCGGCCTTCGCGCAGGCAATAGGCGCGCGAATCACCGACATGGCCGAGCAGCAAACCCTGGTCGCAGAACAGGCCCAGCACCAGGGTCGTGCCCATGCCGCTGAATTGAGGGTTGCCATGCGCCGCGGTGAAGATCGCCCGATTGGCAATGTCAACACAGGCCTCGATCGCAAGCCGCGCCTGCGCTACCGTGACCAGCCCACCGGTTTCCCTCAAACAGCGGCTTAGTTCGAGGCTGAGCGAGCTGGTGAGCATTTCGCTGGCCACCTCGCCGGCTTTGTAGCCGCCCATGCCATCAGCCAATATTGCCAGGCCGATCTTGTCATCAACGACTACCGAGTCCTCATTGTTGCCGCGTGAGCGGCCTACGTCAGTGGCGCTGTAAAACTCCAAACTCATCATTCTTCCAAGGATGCTGTTCGTCGCTATTCTGACCATATTTTGGCGATTTCGTGCATCCCCTTGGGGAAGATAGGGTCAAGAACCTACCCAGCGTGAACTGCTGCTCGGCAGCCCCTGCCAAGCAGTTGGAAAAGTAGCGTCTCAGGCTTCGGCAGCGGCCGCCTGGCGCTTGGCCAGATAGCGCCCAACAAGCACCACGATCACGGCGCCAAAGATCTCAATCGGCAACTCCAGAGGCTTGGCATTGGCCTCGAACCAGGCGCTGATCGTCACGTCGGTGACGGCCATTTCGCCCGCGACAAAACCGAGGATGGCGGCACCGAAGGTAATGATCAAGGGGAAGCGCTGCATCAACTTGAGCAGCATCGAACTGCCGAAGATGATCATCGGAATCGACAGACCCAAGCCCACTACCAGCAAGGTGGTGCGCATCGCTTCGGGGGCGCCGTTGGCGGCGGCGGCCACTCCGATGACGTTGTCAAGACTCATCACCAGGTCGGCGATCAGGATGGTTCTGACCGCGATCCACAGCGAACTGCTGGCCTTGACTTTGCCTTCGCCATCGTCATTCCCGCCGGCGAGCAATTGCACGCCGATCCACAACAGCAGCGCAGCGCCCACCAGCTTCAAATATGGTACTTCCAGCAGCGAGACCGCAAACACCGTCAACACCACGCGCATCAAGATGGCTGCGCCGCTGCCGGCAACGATCGCCTTGTTTTGCTGATGCGCAGGCAAATTTCTGGCAGCCAGGGCGATCACCACGGCGTTGTCTCCTGACAACAAGATATTCACCCAGATGATCTTGAGCAAGGCTAGCCAGAAAGGGGCTGTAAGCAGATCCATATTCATTTCCTTTTTTTTTAGCACAGCCTTACCGGCGTGGCTTAGAGGTTGCTGCAGACGATAGGCACCGTCCGAATTCGAATAGTTTACAAAACAAAAAGCAACAAGCCGCCAACGGTCACCCGCAGCGGCTTGTTTTTTAATGATTTTTATGAATTACAGCAACGCTTTCAAGAGCTTGGCCATCTCGGATGGGTTGCGCGTGACCGTGAAGCCGCAGGCTTCCATCACCGCCAGCTTGGCTTCGGCGGTGTCTTCACCGCCCGAGATCAGGGCGCCAGCATGGCCCATACGTTTGCCTGCAGGTGCCGTCACACCAGCGATGAAGCCGACGATCGGCTTCTTCATATTGTCCTTGCACCAGCGCGCCGCTTCGGCTTCATCGGGTCCGCCGATTTCGCCGATCATGATCACGGCATCGGTTTCTGGATCGTCATTGAAGGCCTTCATCACATCGATATGCTTGAGGCCATTGATCGGGTCGCCACCGATGCCGACTGCGCTGGATTGGCCCAGACCGATCTCGGTCAACTGCGCCACCGCTTCATAGGTCAAGGTGCCCGAGCGCGAGACCACACCGATGCGGCCCTTGCGATGGATATGTCCGGGCATGATGCCGATCTTGATCTCGTCGGGCGTGATCAGCCCCGGGCAGTTGGGGCCCAGCAGCAAGGTGCGCTTGCCGCCGGCGGCTTCCTTGGCACGCATGCGGTTGCGCAACTCGAGCATGTCGCGCACCGGGATACCTTCGGTGATGCAGATCGCCAGATCCAGGTCAGCCTGCACGGCTTCCCAGATCGCTGCGGCAGCGCCCGCAGGCGGCACATAGATCACACTGACGGTGGCGCCAGTGGCCTTGGCTGCATCGGTCACATTGGCAAAGATCGGAATGCCTTCGAAGTCCTCGCCGGCCTTCTTCGGGTTCACGCCAGCGACAAAGCAATTTTTGCCATTGGCATAGTCACGGCAGCCGCGAGTATGGAACTGACCGGTCTTGCCGGTGATGCCCTGGGTGATCACCCGGGTGTCTTTGTTGATGTAGATGCTCATGTTCGTTTTCCTTGCTGGTCAGCAGTCAGTCTTCAGGCGACGGCGGCGACGATCTTCGTCGCGGCTTCGGCCATCGAGTCGGCAGCGATGATCGGCAGGCCTGATTCGGCCAGCATCTTCTTGCCCATGTCTTCGTTGGTGCCCTTCATCCGCACCACCAGCGGTACCGACAGATTGACCGCCTTGCAGGCGGCAATCACGCCTTCGGCAATCGTGTCGCACTTCATGATGCCGCCGAAGATGTTGACCAGAATGCCCTTGACTTCGGGGTTTTTCAACATGATCTTGAAGGCTTCGGTCACTTTCTCCGCCGTCGCGCCGCCGCCGACGTCGAGGAAGTTGGCCGGCGAGCCGCCGAACAATTTGATCGTGTCCATGGTCGCCATCGCCAGACCCGCGCCGTTGACCAGGCAGCCGATATTGCCGTCCAGACTGATATAGGCGAGGTCGAACTTGCTGGCTTCGACTTCCGCTGCGTCTTCTTCGTCAAGGTCGCGGTAGGCAACGATTTCGGGGTGACGGAACAGCGAATTGGCGTCAAAGTCGAACTTGGCGTCGAGGGCCTTGATGCCGCCGCTGCCTTCGAGAATCAAGGGATTGATTTCGGCCAGCGACGCATCGGTGTCCATATAGCATTTGTAGAGCTTTTGCAGCACATCACGGGCTTGCGCTTGCGAGGCTTCCGGGACGCCAATGCCTGCGACCAGTTCCTGCGCCTGGCTGTCGGTCAAACCGGTTGCCGGGTCGATGATCACGCGCAGGATCTTTTCGGGTGTGGCGTGCGCCACTTCCTCGATGTCCATGCCGCCTTCGCTCGAGGCCATCATCGCGACGCGCTGCGTGGCGCGGTCGGTCAGAGCGGCAACGTAATATTCCTTCTTGATGTCAGCACCTTCTTCAACCAGCAGGCGGCGAACTTTTTGGCCGACTGGTCCGGTTTGATGGGTGACCAGTTGCATGCCGAGGATTTCTTCGGCCAGGCCCTTCACATCAGCAAGCGAGCGGCCCAACTTGACGCCACCACCCTTGCCACGGCCACCGGCGTGGATTTGTGCTTTCACCACCCAGACGGGTCCGCCAAGCTTTTGCGCGGCTTCGACAGCTTCTTGCACGGTAAAGGCCGCATGACCACGCGGCACCGGCACTCCGAATTGGCGCAGGATTTCCTTGGCCTGATACTCGTGAATCTTCATGGTGGTTCTCGCTCTATTGAAAGTCAGGGATTGGGAACAACTTCGACCGCAGCCGCCTCGGGCTTGCGGTACCAGTTCGGGTAATAAGCCAAGACCATCGGGCCGTCGCGGCGCAAGGCATGGCATTTGTCGAGCTGAAATGGCGCTTGTCCAGGGCTGTCGCCATCGCGGATATTGATCACCTCGCCGGTGAAGGCCTGCACCACCGCCGTTGGCAAAGCCTGGCAAAGTTCGGTCAGATGGGTACAACCCTTGATGCCCGCCAGCCTGTCCTTCACGCCAGGGCGGAAGCCCTTGAACAAGTTCAAGCCGACCAGTCGCTGGTAGGCATCGCCATGATCATCGCAGGCGCCCGGGTAGGGCATCGCGCGCGTTCGGGAGCAGGCCTCGAGGATATTCGCCTTGGCATCAACCACCAGAACCAGCAACATGTCATGGACCGGCTCACCGGCGCTGCGGGTCTCACCGGAAAGTTTGATGTCGCGGCCCTTGCTATCGACCAGAGCGGCTTCGACGTCAAAAAAACCATCATCGCGCGCATACACCTGCACGTTGATGGCGCGGCGATGCAGCAGACGGCGCTCGGCGGTTGATTGGGGCAAGTTCATTGAATTGGGCAAGGGCAGCCATTGTTGCTGGTCAATTGCTTGGTTGGCCGGCGGTACTGAATGCAGTCCGGCAATGTAGCATGTTGCGCCGCACCAACCTTGCAGGGAGCTTGCGGCTCAAGCTGGATTCAGTAGATAGAGGCGGCCGAGTGGGCTGCTGCGCGCCAGGAGAAGCAGCACATCCGGCGTGGCCTAGCGCGGCTTAATCGACTGCGTAGCGTGCTTACCCATTGGGATATGGCAGGCGGGCACGGAAATCTCAACCGGCGTGAAGCCTCCGAAGCGATGGAGAACGGTCAACTGCTGAATCTCGGCTCAATCGCTTTGTGCACGCAGCAGCCGCTGGATCACATCGAACGGAAAGCCGCGGGCAAGCATGAATCTTGTCTGCTTTGCCCTCGCGGCAAGGTCCTCAGCTTGCTGGCCGGCAAATTTGCGTTGCCAGATCGCCCGCGCCCGCTCAAGTTCGCTGTCCTTCAGCAATTGCTGATTTTCGGCGCTGAGCGCCAGCCCATGCTGGGCCAGTTCCTGCTTGATGCGCAGGCTGCCGTAGCGCGGCGAACGCGCATTGATGCGCGACTCGATGAACCTCGACTCGCTCAGATAACCTTGTTCCTGCAGCCACAACAGCAGATCTTCGACCTCGGTTGAAGCTGCTGCTGCATCAAGCTCGCCATCGCTTGCCGCCTCGCGCTGGATCACGATGCGCTTCAGTTTGCGCCGCAGTTCGGTCAGACTGTGCTCACGCTGCGACAGCAGCGAAATCGCCCTCAGCTTCAGCGACAAGGGCTTCATCAATCAAGCCTGCCGCGAGCTGCCGAAGCGTCAAGCCGCTGGCTTGGCAGACTCGCTTCCGGCCAGCAAAGGCACGCCCAGCGACTCGCGAACCTTGTTCTCGATTTCATGCGCGATGTCGGGGTTCTCACGCAGGAATTCGCGCGCATTGTCCTTGCCCTGGCCAATTTTTTCGCCCTGATAGGCGTACCAGGACCCGGACTTTTCAACCACCTTGGCGACCACACCCAGATCGATGATTTCACCTTCACGGCTGATGCCTTCGCCATAAAGAATATCGAATTCGGCCGTCTTGAACGGCGGCGCCACCTTGTTCTTCACGACCTTGACCTTGGTCTCGCTGCCGATCACATCGTCACCCTTCTTGATCGAGCCGATGCGGCGGATGTCAAGGCGTACCGAGGCATAGAACTTCAGCGCGTTGCCGCCGGTCGTTGTCTCGGGACTGCCGAACATCACGCCGATCTTCATGCGGATCTGGTTGATGAAGATGACCATGCAATTGGCCTTCTTGATCGTGGCGGTCAGCTTGCGCAACGCCTGGCTCATCAGCCGGGCTTGCAGACCTGGCAGCGAATCGCCCATCTCGCCTTCAAGCTCGGCCTTCGGCGTCAAGGCCGCCACCGAGTCGATCACGATCAGATCGACCGAGCCGGAACGGACCAGCGCGTCAACGATCTCCAGCGCTTGCTCGCCCGTGTCGGGCTGGCTGATCAGCAGTTCCTGCAGATTGACGCCGAGCTTTTGCGCGTACTGGATGTCCAGCGCATGCTCGGCATCGATGAAGGCGCAGACGCCGCCGATCTTCTGCATCTCTGCAATCCCCTGCAGGGTCAGCGTGGTTTTGCCTGAAGATTCAGGGCCGTAGATCTCGACCACGCGGCCGCGCGGCAAACCGCCAACACCGAGGGCGATGTCGAGGCCTAGCGAGCCGGTAGAAACGACTTGGATGTCAGCGATCACTTCGCCCTCACCCAAGCGCATGATTGAACCCTTGCCGAACTGCTTCTCGATCTGGGCAAGCGCGGCTTGCAGGGCTTTGGCCTTCTCGGCATTGATGGTCTTGACTGGTGCGTCCATGATTTCTCCTGAATGGGCTGATCGCATTATCGCGATATCTGTACGTTTGTACAGTGTTTTGTGTTTTTTTGCTGCGGGTAGGTCTGCATAAGCCAAGCCCACCAAGCTCCATAGAATGAGGTTACTACGACATTGCTTCGGCGGAGACAAGAATGCGCATCCTGATTGCTGAAGACGACCAGGTTCTGGCGGACGGTTTGTTGCGCTCGCTGCGCGCCTCGGGTTATGCAGTCGACCAGGTCGGCAACGGCTCGGAAGCCGATGCGGCCTTGGCTCTGCATGAATTCGATCTGGTGATTCTGGATCTGGGTCTACCTCGCATGCATGGGCTGGATGTATTGCGCAAATTGCGCGCACGTGGCTCGTCGATGCCGGTGCTGATCCTGACCGCCGGCGACAGCATCGAACAGCGCGTCAAGGGTCTTGACCTTGGCGCCGACGATTACATGGCCAAGCCGTTCTCGCTGCAAGAGCTGGAAGCCCGGGTCCGTGCCTTGACAAGACGCGGTCTGGGTACGGCTTCGAGCATCATCAAGCATGGCCCGATGAACTTCGATGCGACCGGGCGTGTCGCTTATATCAACGACGTGATGATCGAGTTGTCTGCACGCGAACTCAGTTTGCTGGAAGTGCTGTTGCAGCGCGCCGGTCGGTTGGTCAGCAAGGATCAATTGGTCGAACGGCTGTGCGAATGGGGCGAGGAGGTCAGCAACAATGCGATCGAGGTCTATATCCACCGCTTGCGCAAGAAAATAGAGCAAGGCCCGATCCGCATCGCCACCGTACGCGGTCTCGGCTATTGCCTGGAAAAAATCCCCCATTGATCTCCGTCCCAGGCTGGCATGAGCAAATCCACCGCTGAGTCGGGGCAGCGATCGCTGTTCGGCGAGATCCTTGACTGGATGCTCGCCCCGCTGCTGCTGATCTGGCCAATCAGCGTTGGCTTGACCTGGTTGGTGGCGCAGGGGATCGCCAACAAGCCCTATGACCGGGCGCTTGGCGAGATGACCAGCACCTTGGGTCTGCAAGTCGCCGCCGAGGCCCTGCCAGGCCGCAGCATGAAGTCTCGCTATGCCTTGGCACCTGAAGCCGCTGCCCTGCTGCGCGCTGATGAGACCGATACCGTTTTCTACCAGGTGCTGGGTCTGCGCGGTGAGTTGTTGAACGGGGACTCGGTGCTGCCGGTGCCGGCCACCGATGAGACGATCGTCCCAGGCGAACTTCATTTCCGCGACGATGAAGTCGGCAATGAGCAGGTGCGGGTGGCCTATCTATGGGTGTTGCCCGACAAGCTGGACAACAATTCAGGGATGATGCTGGTGCAGGTGGCCGAGACCTTGGGCAAGCGCGCAAGGTTGACCAATGAAATCATCAAAGGCGTGATCCTGCCGCAATTCGTCATCCTGCCGCTGGCGGTTCTGCTGGTCTGGCTGGCCCTGGCGCGCGGCATCGCACCATTGAATGACCTGCAGCGCCGCATCCGCTCGCGTGAAAGTTCGGACCTGAGCCCGATCGACGAACGCGGCATCCCTGAAGAAGTGGCGCCGCTGGTCCGGGCGATCAATGATCTGCTGACAAGGCTTGATCAGTCGCTGAGCAGTCAGAAGCATTTCCTCGCCGATGCCGCGCATCAGTTGAAGACGCCTTTGGCCGGTCTGCGCACCCAGGCCGAGTTCGCGCAGCGCGAAATCGACGCCGGCCGCAGCGACCCAGCTGAACTGAAGCGGTCGCTGCAGCAAATTTCACTCTCGAGTCAGCGCGCCGCCCATATGGTCAACCAATTGCTGGCGATGGCCCGCGCCGAGGACAAGGAGCTGGCCGCACAAAGGCTTGAAGTCAACCTGGCCGAGATCGCCATGGAAACGGTGCGCGATTTTGTGCCACGTGCGATGGAGAAGCGCATCGACCTCGGCTATGAGGGCCCGGATGCGGAGCAAAACCGATTGCGCACGCTCGGTCACCCCTTGCTGATGGGCGAGTTGATCCGCAACCTGGTCGACAACGCCTTGCTCTACACCCCCTCGGGCGGCACGGTGACCGTGCGGGTGGTGGAGGACCCGTTCGGCCAGGTCAGCGTGCTGCAGGTCGAGGACTCCGGCGCCGGCATTGCCGAGCATGAACGCGACAAGGTCTTCCAGCCTTTCTACCGGGCGCTGGGTACCAATGTCGATGGATCAGGACTAGGTTTGGCGATCGTGCGCGAAATCGCCCAGCAGCATGAGGCGGAAGTCAGCCTTGATGACACCCGGCCGCGCCGCGCCGGTCAAGCCGAATCGGATGGCCCGGGCGCCCGCTTCAGTGTGCGCTTTCCAGCCCACCCGGCCCTCACAGCTTGACGCGCCGGCTCTTCGCGATCGACATCAGCATCCCGAGCCCGAAGGCCAGCGTGACCATCGCCGTGCCGCCGTAGCTGATGAAGGGCAAGGGCACGCCAACCACTGGCAGGATGCCGCTAACCATGCCCATGTTGACAAAAACATAGGTGAAAAAGCTCATCGTGATGGCCCCGGCCATCAAGCGGGAAAACAGCGAGGGTGCATCCGAGGCGATCTTCAACCCTCGCAGGATCAGCGTGCCAAAACCGGCCAGCAGCGCCGACGCCCCCAGCAAGCCGAATTCCTCGCCAAATGCTGCGAAGATGAAGTCGGTCGTGCGCTCGGGGATGAACTCCAGATGGGTCTGCGAGCCCTTCATGAAGCCCTTGCCGGTGATGCCGCCTGAGCCGATGGCGATCTCGCCCTGGATGATGTGGAAGCCTTTGCCAAGCGGGTCCTTGGTCGGATCGAGCAGGGTGCAGATGCGGGTTTTCTGATACTCGCGCAGCAGCGGCCATTGGACTTCTGGCTGGCAGATCGCATCCTCGCTCAACACCAGCGTCGAGATGGCGACTACGCCGGCCAAAAAGCATGGAATGATCAAGCGCCAGGAAAGCCCGGCAAAGAAGATCACATAGAGCCCGGCAGCGGCGATCAGGATGGCAGTGCCCAGATCGGGTTGCTTGGCCACCAGCAGCACCGGCAGCGCCAGCAACAAGAAGCCGGCGATGAAGTCGGGCAGGCGCAGCAGGCCCTCGCGCTTCTGGAACCACCAAGCCAGCATCAGCGGCGTGGCAATTTTCAGCAACTCCGAGGGTTGGATCACCACGCCCAGGTTGAGCCAGCGGGTCGCGCCCTTCTTGGTCAACCCGAACATCGCGGTGGCAACCAGCAGGGCCAGCCCGATCGAATACAGCGGTATCGCCAGGCTCATCAAGCGCGGCACCGGTATCTGCGCGACGAAGAAAATGATCAACACCGACAGCACCATATTGCGTGCATGGTCGACGAAGCGCGTGCCATGGTCGAAGCCGGCCGAATACATGCACAGCAAGCCCAGCAACATCAACCAGCCAATGGCAAGCAGCAAGGGCAGATCAAAGCCGCTGAACAGCGGCCTGAGCCGCTGCCACCAACCGGGCTGATCGAAAACGCTTTTCATCGCGAAGCCCCCGATGCAGCAGCAATTGCGGCGGGTGTTCCAGGCAGCAAGACCAGCGCTGCGCTGCGCGGTTTGCCCACCGGTGCAGTGCTGCGCCCGATTTGCGTCAACGCGATGTCTTCCTCACTCGGATATTGGCCCAGCAGCAGGTAGTCGAACACCCGGCGCGCAATTGGCGCCGCGGAGGTCGAACCGAATCCGGCGTTTTCGACGATCACAGCCAAGGCAATCGTCGGCGTCTCTACCGGCGCGAAAGCAATATAAAGCGAGTGATCGCGCTTGTGTTCTTCGACCTTGCTGGCATTGTATTTTTCACCAGCGCGCAGGCTGACCGCCTGCGCGGTGCCGGTCTTGCCGCCGCTCTTGTAATTGGCCCCGATGAAAGCCTGGCGCGAAGTCCCTTCCTGGGTCACGCCATAAAGGGCTTCGGTGATGACGCTGACCTGCTGCGCCTGCAGCGACAACGGTTCTTGCGCAGGGTTGACGGTCTTCAAATGCTCATGTTTGACCACATCCTCGACCTCGCGTACCAGCCGCGGCTGGTAGCGCTGGCCGCCTGAGATCAAGGTAGACAAGGCACTGGCCATCTGCAGCATGGTGAAGTTGTTGTAACCCTGGCCGATACCCAGGGAAATCGTCTCGCCCGCATACCATTTCTGCTGCTCGGGCTTCTTGAAGCGACGGCGCTTCCACTCGGTCGATGGCAGGTCGCCAGTCACTTCGCCCTCGACATCGATGCCGGTGCGGCGGCCAAAACCGAAAGGGCCGAGCTGCTGATGAATCAGATCGACCCCCATCTCGTTGGCGAGTGAATAGAAATAGACATTGCTCGATTCGACAATCGCGCGGCGCATGTCCATGATGCCACCGCGCTCATTCTCGGGGCTGCCGAAGCGGTGGCCGCCGAACATGAAAAATCCGGGGTCGTTGATCAAGGTCGCAGGCGAGCGCTTGCCGCTGTTCAAAGCCGCCATCGCCATGAAAGGTTTGAAGGTCGAGCCCGGCGGATAAGTACCGCGCAGCGCCCGGTTCAACAGCGGCTTGTCGAGCGACTCGTTCAAGTCACGCCATGATTCGACATCGATGCCGTCGACGAACAGATTCGGATCGAAAGTCGGTTTCGACACGAAGGCCAGCACCTCACCATTGCGCGGATCGATCGCCACCAAGGCGCCACGCCGGTCCTTGAACATTTCCTCGACCAGCGCCTGCAAGCGGATGTCGATCGACAAGACCAAGGTGTTGCCCGGCGTCGGTGGCCGGTTCGCCAAGCGCCGCACAGCGCGGCCGGACGCACTGGTCTCGACCTGCTCAAAGCCGGTGATGCCATGCAACTGGCGTTCATAACTCTGCTCCAGCCCCAGCTTGCCGATGTACTCGGTGCCGCGATAGTTGGCAATATCCTCGTCTTCCCAGTCCTGCATGGCCTTCTTCTCGGCCTGATTGATGCGGCCGATATAACCCAGCAGATGGCTGCCGACTTCACCCAAGGGATAGTTACGGAACAACCTTGCCTTGATGTCGACGCCAGGGAAGCGATAGCGTTGGGCTGTGAAGCGCGCCACTTCGGCGTCGCTCAGCTTGGTGCGGATCGGGAACGACTCGAAGCTGCGGCTCTCTTCCATCAGTCGTTTCAAGCGACGCCGGTCGCGCGGCGCGATGTCCACGACCTGGGCCAGGGCGTCGATGGTTGCCTCCAGCTCGGCCACCTTGGAAGGCGTGACCTCGAGCGTATAGGCCGAGTAATTGCTGGCCAGAACGACGCCGTTGCGATCCTTGATCAGGCCGCGGTTGGGTACGATCGGTACGATGCTGACGCGATTCGACTCACCGCGTTCGAACAGACTGTCATGCTGCCAGATCTGCAAATAGATCAGCCGCAAGAACAACAAGGCCAAACAGAACAGCACGAAGGCAGCAGCAGCCAGCAGGCGCAGCCGGAAGCTCGAGAGCTCCTGCTTGATGTTTTTCAGGACCGTCATCGGCTCTGCTTACAAGGGCCGGTACGCATCGCGTTCTGGCGCACGGCGCTGCGGCGCCAGCAAGAGCATCGTCGCGATCGGCCAGAGCGCGGCTTCGATCAGCGGCGCCAGCAGCAGCATCCAGCCCGGCCACATGCCGCCGACAACCAGCCTTGCCAGCAATGACAGGAGATGCGCCATGAGGAACAAAGGCAACACATGCATGGCCTGGGCGCCGAGGCTGAAGCCAGGCAAACGCCGATGCAGGAAGGCGATCGCGCCATAGCTGAGCAGGCTGTAAGCCAGCGCATGCTGACCCAGCACCGCACCATGATGCACATCGACCGCCAAGCCCATGGCGAACGCCCAGACGATACCGACCCGGCGTGGCTGGTACACGCCCCAGAACACCAGCACGATCGAAAGGAAGTCAGGCATACCGACAAGGCGCCCCAGCGGCACCATGTCAGCGACCAAAGCCAGCAGCAGACTCAGGCCGATGAACAAGGGGTTGGCGGGGAGCAACAATTGCCCGGCGCCGCGCGGCATGATCACTTGGGAACTCCTTTGGCGCCGCCCGATTCGGACTTTCGCGAACCCGGCGCAGCGGGCTTTGCTGCGGCAGCGGCTGCCTGCTGGTCTTCAAAAAGCGCCTGCGGTTGCAGCACCAGCACATGGCGCGCACTGTCGGCCTGCGCCACCGGCTGCAGCCGGACATGGGCAAAACTGGTACCGCCGCGGCGCTCAACCAACATGACCCGCGCCACCGGCAATCCCGCCGGGTAAACACCGTCGAGCCCAGAAGTTGCAAGCAAATCGCCGACCTTGATATCCGCATTGGCCGCCAGAAAACGCAATTCCATGCCGCTGCCATCGACGCTTCCATAGGCCGCATTGCGCTGCTGTGTACGGCTGTTGAGCACAGGAATCGCCGCATCCTTGTCGTTCAAGAGCGTGACCTCGGCGCTCAGGTCGTAAACCCGGGTGACTTGGCCCAGCACGCCGGCATCATTGATAACCGGCGAGCCCGGCTGCACGCCGTGATGGCGGCCGCGATCGATCACGACACGCCGCGAATAGGGATCAGAGGCTTCGTAAAGCACTTCGGCGGCCAATGAATTCACCTGCAGCGCCGGGCGCAGATCCAGCAGCGCACGCAAGCGATCGTTTTCAGCCTGCAACTGAGCCGCGCGGCTCATCCGTTCGGCCTGCCGCACCAGCTGTTCACGGGCTTTGCTTTCGGCCTCAATGGCCCGCTCGGTACCGCGCAAATGGTCGCCGATGGCCTCCCAGCCATCGACCGGACTCAGCAGCAGGCGCTGCACCGGATGCAAGATCAGCGCCATCACCGCACGCGCAGGAACCAGCAGCTTGAAACGCGCATCAGCGACCATCAGGAAAATAGCCAGCGCTGCACAGAACAGCAGCTTGGTCAGTGGCGAAAGGCCTTGACGGAATACCGGTTGAGATGAGCGATCGATGGTGCCAAGCGGCATGGTCTAGCTAGTTGGTCGCTTTACAAAAAAATGAACCAGACCCGGCCGACGCGCATCGTTCGCGCATCAAACAAGTCACTCTGAAGTGAAGATCGAACCGAGCCGTTCCATGCGTTCCAGCGCCATGCCGCATCCGCGCACCACGCAAGTCAACGGCTCCTCAGCCACCAGCACCGGCAAGCCAGTTTCCTCGGCCAGCAAACGGTCGAGGTCACGCAAGAGCGCACCGCCACCGGTCAGCATCATGCCGCGCTCGGCAATGTCAGCACCGAGTTCGGGCGGCGTCTGCTCGAGAGCGTTCTTGACCGCCGAGACGATCTGGTTCAGCGGATCGGTCAGCGCCTCGAGGATTTCATTGCTCGAGATCGTGAAGCTGCGCGGCACACCTTCGGCCAAATTGCGGCCCTTGACTTCCATTTCCTTGACTTCGGATCCCGGGAAGGCCGAACCGATCTTCTTCTTGATTGCCTCTGCCGTCGGCTCGCCGATCAACATGCCGTAATTGCGACGGATGTAGTTGATGATGGCCTCGTCGAACTTGTCGCCGCCAACCCGTACCGAACCCTTGTAAACCATGCCACCAAGCGAAATCACCCCGACTTCGGTGGTGCCGCCGCCGATGTCGACGACCATCGAGCCCGAAGCCTCGCTGACCGGCAGGCCGGCACCGATCGCCGCCGCCATTGGCTCTTCGATCAGATAGACCTGCGAGGCACCGGCGCCGAGTGCCGATTCGCGAATCGCGCGGCGCTCCACCTGGGTTGAACCGCAGGGCACGCAGATGATGATGCGCGGGCTCGGCCGCAACATCTTCGAGTCATGCACCATCCTGATGAATTGCTTGAGCATCTGCTCGGTGACGGTGAAGTCGGCGATCACGCCATCCTTCATCGGGCGGATCGCTTCGATATTGCCGGGCACCTTGCCCAGCATTGCCTTGGCCTCGCGGCCGACGGCCTGAATGGTCTTCTTGCCATGCGGCCCGCCTTCATGGCGGATCGCGACGACCGAAGGCTCATCGAGCACGATGCCCTTGCCGCGAACATAGATCAGCGTATTGGCCGTGCCGAGATCGATGGCAAGGTCAGTGGAAAAATAACGGCGCAGAGAAGCAAACATAGTTTTGATACAGCGCTGGCACCTGACATCCGCGCCATCAGGCTGAAGATCGCCGGGGTCAGGCGCGTTGATGGGGTTCGGTTTTTGGATTGCACTGCCGGGCCGGCAACTGCGACTTGTCAACAATTCTTACCGCAAAGCCGCGAGGCATCGCAGCCACGCAACCCTGTTGATCGGTAAATATCCATAGATAATACTCGATCGCCCCCTTCTTTCCTCTTGGCGCAGACCCTTTGTACGCCGTACCGCCGCTTTGTCTGCGCCCTTTCCGGACTTGATTTTTCAATGGCCCTGACCCCACAAGACGTAAGCCGCATCGCCCATCTGGCGCGGCTGGAACTGCGCAGCGACGAACAGACCGCGCTGCTGACCCAATTGAACGGGTTTTTTTCCATCGTCGAGCAGATGAGCAAGGTCGATACCCGCGGGGTCGAGCCGCTCTACACGCCGCTGTCGGCGGTGCAGGACGTGACGCTGCGCCTGCGCGAGGATCGGGTCACCGAGGCTGGCGACATCCAGACCCGCGAGCTGAATCAGCGCAGTGCTCCGGCGGTCGAAGACGGCCTGTTCCTGGTTCCCAAGGTGATTGAATGAAGGCGCTGCATGATCTTGGTGTGGCCGAATCGAGCCGCGCGCTGGCTGCCGGTCAGGTGTCAAGCCTCGAGCTGACCGAGCATCTGCTGGCCAGGGTGGCAGAACATGACAGCCTGGGCTGCTTCTTGCACCTCGATGCCGAGCTTGCCTTGGCTGCCGCCACTGCGGCCGACTTGCGCCGGGCCGCCGGTTCAAGCGCTGCGCTGCTCGGCGTGCCGCTGGCGCACAAGGACATCTTCGTCACCAAGGACATGCCGACCACCGCCGGCTCGAAGATGCTGAGTGGCTATCGCAGTCCGTTTGACGCGACCGTGGTTGAACGCCTGTCCGAGGCGGGTACCCTGTCGCTCGGCAAGCTCAACTGCGACGAATTCGCGATGGGTTCGTCGAATGAAAATTCTGCCTACCAAGCGGTACAGAACCCTTGGGACCGCAGCCGCGTACCAGGCGGCTCTTCAGGCGGCTCGGCAGCGGCAGTCGCCGCCCGCTTGGTACCCGGCGCCACCGGTACCGACACCGGCGGCTCGATCCGCCAGCCAGCCAGCTTCACCGGCATCACCGGCATCAAGCCGACCTACGGCGTTTGCTCGCGCTACGGCATGATCGCTTTCGCCTCCAGCCTCGACCAAGCCGGCCCGATGGCTCGCTCGGCCGAAGACTGCGCGATGCTCTTGTCAGCGATGAGCGGTTTTGATGCCCGCGATGCCACCAGCGTGCAACAACCGCCGCAGGACTTCCACGCCCAGATGCTGCAAGCGCGGGATGGGGCGACAGCGATGCAACCGTTGAAAGGCCTGCGCATCGGCCTGCCGCTCGAATTCTTCCCGGCAGCCTTGGCCGCTGATGTCGATGGCGCCGTGCGGGCCGGTCTGGCCGAGCTTGAAAAACTCGGCGCCACTCTGGTTGATGTCAGCCTGCCGCGCACCGAGCTGGCGATCCCCGTCTATTACATCATCGCGCCGGCCGAGGCCAGCTCGAACCTGAGCCGTTTCGACGGCGTCCGGTTCGGCCACCGCGCGGCCGAGTACGACGATCTGCTCGATATGTACAAAAAGACCCGCGCAGAAGGTTTCGGCGCCGAGGTCAAGCGCCGCATCATGATCGGTGCCTATGTACTCAGCCATGGCTATTACGACGCCTATTACCTGCAAGCGCAGAAATTGCGCCGCATGATCGCCGACGACTTCCAGCTTTGCTTCGAGCAATGCGATCTGATCGCCGGGCCGGTCGCGCCGACAGTGGCGTGGAAGGCGGGCGAAGGCGCTGATGATCCGGTCAAGGCATACCTCGCCGACATCTTCACCCTGCCCGGCTCGCTTGCCGGCCTGCCCGGCATGAGCGTGCCGGTCGGGTCCGGCGCGAACGGCATGCCTGTCGGGCTGCAATTGCTAGGCAACTATTTCAGCGAGGGCCGGTTGCTGCATGCCGCCCATGCCTTGCAGCAGGCGACCGACTGGCACCTGCGCAAGCCGGAAGGATTCTGACCATGATGCAGAGCAAATTGATCCGCGGCTACGAGGTCGTCATCGGCCTGGAAAACCATGTCCAGCTGTCGACCGCTTCGAAGATCTTCAGCGGCTCTTCGACCGCCTTCGGCGCCGCGCCGAATACGCAGGCTTCGCCGGTCGATCTGGCCTTGCCTGGCACTTTGCCGGTGCTGAACCGCGGTGCGGTTGAGCGCGCAATCATGTTCGGCCTCGCCGTCGGCGCGAAAATCGCCCCTTTGTCGATCTTCGCGCGCAAGAACTATTTCTACCCCGATCTGCCCAAGGGCTACCAGATCAGCCAGTACGAAATTCCAGTCGTACAAGGCGGAAAACTCGAATTCTTCGTCGCATCGGGATCAGGACCATCGGTCAAGCATGTCGTGCAATTGACCCGCGCCCATCTGGAAGAAGACGCTGGCAAGAGCCTGCATGACGACTATCACGGACTGACTGGCATCGACCTGAACCGGGCCGGCACGCCGCTGCTGGAGATCGTCTCCGAGCCCGACATGCGCAGCGGCGAAGAAGCCGCAGCCTATGCCAGGACCCTGCATGCGCTGGTGGTCTGGCTGGGGATCTGTGACGGCAATATGGCCGAAGGCTCGTTCCGCTGCGATGTCAATATTTCCGTGCGCCGTCCGGGCGAGCCTTATGGCACAAGGCGCGAAGTGAAGAACCTGAACAGCTTCCGCTACATCCTGCAAGCGGTCGACTATGAAGTGAACTGGCAGATCGACGAGCTCGAAGATGGCCGGGCGATCAACCAGGCGACCGTCTTGTTCAATCCCGATGCAAATGGCGGCAGCGGCGAAACCAGGGCCATGCGCAGCAAGGAAGACGCAGCCGATTACCGCTATTTCCCCGACCCCGATCTGCCGCCGCTGGTGATCGCGCAGGACTGGGTCGAACGCGTGCGGACCGAGATGCCTGAATTGCCTGAGCCGATGGCCAAGCGCTTCCAGAGCCAGTTCGGCCTGCCCGCTTATGACGCGGCGATGATGACGCAGAGCAAGGACTTCGGGCGCTTTTTCGAGACTGCAGCGATGGCCTGCGCGCAGCCGAAGCTGGTGGCCAACTGGTTGATGGGCGATATATCGCGCCGCTTGAACAGCGAAGACCGCAGTTTGAGCGCCAGCCCGGTCGACGCTGCGACGCTGGCAGCGCTGATTGCCCGCATCAGCGACGGCACGATCTCGAACAACGGCGCCCGCCAGGTCTTCGACGCGCTTTGGATCGGCAGCGGGACGGATGTCGATCAGTTGATCGAGTCGATGGGGCTGAAGCAGATCAGCGACCAATCCGGACTCGAAACCATCCTCGACGCCGTGCTGGCGGCGAATCCGAAATCGGTCGAAGAGTTCCGCGCCGGCAAGGAAAAAGCCTTCAATGCGCTGGTCGGTCAGGCGATGAAAGCGACCCAGGGCCGCGCGAATCCGGCAGCGGTCAATGAACTGTTGAAGCGAAAGCTGGCCAGTAGCAGCTGAGCCAGAGCCGGACTCAGCGCAGCCTCAGCCTGGCTGCAAATGCTTCAAACTCGGGATCGACTACCGGCCAGGCCCGCGCCGGGTCGACATCCTGCAAGGTCGCACGCAGCAGACGCCGCAGCGTCTCGGCCTGGGGCGTCAGCGGCCCGGCAAAACGCACTTGCTCGGCATCGAGAATAACGATGGTGGGAAAGGTCTCGACATCGAGATCGCCAACCAGTTCAGCTTCCTCCTCGATGTCGATCCAGTGCCATTGCAAGCCAGGCAGGATGGATGAAAATTCTGTTTCCAGCTGTTGCAACAAGGGCCGGTAGTCGTCGCAAAGTCTGCACCAAGCCGCGCATAAGCAGGCCAGATGAAGGGAGGCTGAACTCATCGGACGATCGTAGCACCGGCTTTCCTGGCCGGTTTCAGCGGTCAACCGCTGACTCTAGGCTCAGCCCAGTGCGTCGTTCACCTGTTCGTTGAATTCAGCCAAGCCGACAGCCAGGTTGACCTCGCGCGGCAACGCATCGCGGACCGAAAAAACCCCCAGGATGCGGCCGCTACCGGTCAGCACCGGCAGATGCCTGAAACCGCGCTCGATCATGATCAACACCGCGTCGGCAACTTTCATTTCAGGCCCGATGCAGCGCGGATTACGTGTCATCACTTCGGCCGTCACGGTCTTGACCGGATTGAGCGCCTTGGCCAACACGCGCGTCATCAGGTCGCGCTCGGTCAGGATGCCCACCAAGGCAGCGGCGGCATCGATGATCAACACGCTACCGCAGTTGGCGCTCGTCATCACGCAGGCGGCTTCATACACCGTCGCGTCAGGTCCGATACTGACGATATGGCGTTTTGCCATCGACTGGGAAACCGTACGTTCAGCCATGGTGATACTCCTTGCCCGCGCGATCGGCCGGCCGGCCGGATCAGCGCAAACTCGCGTTGATCTTGTCCAACGCCGCAGCGCCGGGGCAGAGTTGCCTTTCTGACAAACTGTTCAATGGCGCCGCACAGGTGTTCAGCGAGGTATGCAGATCACCGGCGAGGGCGTCAAGGTAGAGCAGCCCGGTGACGACCTCGCCGCGCGCCGCATGCTGCTGCATATAGCTCATTGCGGCGTAGCGATCGGTCGGGTCATAGTCGCTGTGCAGCTTGCGCAGGCGCAGCACCGTGCCGTCATGCTGATCCACCTCGACGACCTCGCCCGGCGCATAGGCAGTGGTGATTTCGCTGCCCGGCGTGATGAAGTCGATGCGGCTGACGGCTTCATTGTGCTGGCGCACATAGTCATAGCTCTTGGTGCTGCCGCCATGGTTGTTGAAGGTCACACAAGGACTGATGACGTCGATGAAGGCAGCGCCGCCATGCGCCAGCGCGCCCTTGATTAAGGGCACCAGTTGCGCTTTGTCGCCCGAGAAACTGCGCGCGACATAAGTGGCACCGAGTTGCAGCGCGATACCGACCAGATCGACCGGCGAATCGCTGTTGATGACGCCCTTCTTGCTTTTCGAACCGCGATCGGCCGTGGCTGAGAATTGCCCCTTGGTCAGGCCGTAGACGCCGTTGTTTTCGACGATATAGGCCATGCGCACGCCGCGCCGCATGATGTTGGCAAACTGCCCCAGACCGATCGAGGCCGAGTCGCCATCGCCTGACACACCCAGATAGAGCAAGGCACGGTTGGCGAGGTTGGCACCGGTCATCACCGAAGGCATACGGCCATGCACGGTGTTGAAGCCATGCGATGCGCCGAGGAAATAGTCCGGCGTCTTTGAACTGCAACCGATACCCGAGAGCTTGGCGACACGGTGCGGCTCGATGTCGAGTTCCCAGCAAGCCTGGATGATTGCGGCCGAAATCGAGTCATGCCCGCAACCGGCGCAAAGCGTCGAGATGCGGCCTTCGTAATCGCGCCTTGTGTAGCCGACCTTGTTGGTATGCAGCGAAGGGTGATGCAGGCGGGGTTTGGTGATGAAGGTCATACCGTCTCCTCGATCTTGATCGGGTTTTGCACGGCCAGGCGTTTGCCTATGGCCGCGATGATGAAACGCGCGGTGATCGGTGTACCGTCGTAGTGCAATATCCGCACCAATCTTGCCGGATCGATGTCGAGCTCGTTGACCAGCATCGAATGCATCTGCGCGTCCCGGTTCTGCTCGACGACGAAGACCTTGTCATGCGCCGCGATGAAGTCGGGCACCGCCTGTGAAAAGGGAAATGCGCAAAGCCGCAGCGCGTCGAGATGGACACCGTCCACTTCAAGCAGGTCGAGCGCTTCGCGCATGGCCGGGCTGGTCGAGCCGAAATAGATCACGCCGATGCTTGTCGGCTTCAAAGCATTGCGCAACACCGGTTGCGGCACCATATCTGCTGCCGATTTGAATTTCTTCAGCAAGCGCTCCATGTTGTAGATGTAGTCGGGGCCGCGCTCCGAATACTGTGCGTAAGGGTTGCGGGTGGTACCGCGGGTGAAGAATGCGCCCTTGGTCGGATGCGTGCCGGGCAAGGTACGCCAGGGGATGCCATCGCCGTCGACATCCTTGTAACGGCCGAAGTCCTTGCCGGCTTCCAGTTCTTCGGCCGTCATCACCTTGCCGCGGTCATAGCTGCGCGCATCGTCCCAGACGAAAGGCTTGCTCAAGCGCTGATTCATGCCAATGTCCAGATCGGTCATGACAAAGATCGGCGTCTGCAAGCGGTCGGCGAGATCGAGGGCCGCGGCCGAATGTTCGAAGCATTCGAACGGATCCTCCGGCAGCAGCAGCACATGCTTGGTGTCACCATGCGAGGCATAGGCGCAGGCAATCAGGTCAGACTGCTGGGTGCGGGTGGGCATACCGGTCGATGGGCCGCCGCGCTGGACATTGATGATGGTGACCGGGATTTCAGCAAAGTAGGCCAGGCCGATGAATTCTGTCATCAGCGAAATGCCCGGTCCTGAGGTGGCGGTAAAAGCCCGCGCACCGTTCCAGCCGGCGCCGACCACCATGCCGATCGAAGCCAGCTCATCTTCGGCCTGGATGATGGCAAAGCGATGCTGGCCGGTGGACGGATCGATGCGGAATTTCTCGCAATATTTCTGGAAGGCCTCGGGAACCGAGGAGGAAGGCGTGATCGGATACCAGGCCGCTACCGTCGCGCCGCCATAGATGCAACCCAGCGCAGCGGCGCTGTTGCCGTCGGTGAAGATCTGGTTGCCGACCATGTCGGCGCGACGCACGCGGATGCCCAATGGCGCTTGCAGATGCTGCTTGACGTAATCACGCCCCAGATGCAAAGCCTTGACATTCGATTCGAGCAAACGCTCCTTGCCCTTGTATTGCTCGGCAAACAAGGCTTCGAAAACTTCCGCATCGAGGTCGAGCAGCACCGACAAGGCGCCGATGTAGATGATGTTCTTGAACAACTGCCGATGGCGCGGATCGGTATAAGCGGCATTGGCGATTTCGGTCAAGGGCACACCAATCACCTGAACATCCTCGCGGAAGCTCGAGGCCAGCATCGGCCTGGTGCTGTCATAGAACAGATAGCCGCCGGGCTCGATCTCGGCCAGATCGGCAGCCCAGGTCTGCGGGTTCATCGCCACCATCATGTCGACACCGCCGCGCCGGCCGTGATAGCCCTTTTCGCAGACGCGCGCCTCGTACCAGGTCGGCATGCCCTGGATATTGCTCGGAAAGATGTTGCGGGGGCTGACCGGCACGCCCATACGCATCACGGCCTTGGCAAACAACTCGTTGGCCGAAGCCGAGCCCGAGCCATTGACGTTGGCAAACTTGATGACGAAATCGTTGACTGCTTCGATGCGTTTCATACGGTCTCCGTTGGCTTCCTGCTGCGTGCCGGGGTCTGGCTATCGCGACAATGAGGCCCGGCTTGCGCCGTATTGAGCAGGAATTTCTGCATGTCCCAGGCGCCGGTCGGGCAGCGTTCGGCACACAAGCCGCAATGCAGGCAGACGTCCTCGTCCTTCACCATCACATGGCCGCTCTTCAACTCGGTCGACACATATAAATCCTGCGCCAGATTGAGTGCCGGCGCCTTCAGCCGCTGGCGCAGATCGGCTTCATCACCGGGTTCGGTGTAGGTGATGCAGTCCATCGGACAGATGTCGACGCAGGCATCGCATTCGATGCAGGTGTCGCTGTTGAACAAGGTCTGCACATCGCAATTCAGGCAGCGCTTGGCTTCCTTGAAGGCGGTGGCTGCATCGAAGCCCAGTTCAACTTCAACCTTGATGCTGGCCAGCGCCATCTCGGCCGCCACCCAAGGCACCTTGAAGCGATGGTCGTTCGACACATCGTTGTTGTAGCTCCACTCGTGAATGCCCATTTTCTGCGACAGCAAATTGGTCATTGGCGGCGGCCGCTTGGCGGTGTCCTCGCCGTGCAGGAAGCGGTCGATCGAAACCGCCGCCTCATGCCCATGGGCCACGGCGGTGATGATGTTCTTCGGGCCATAAGCCGCATCTCCGCCGAAGAAGACCTGCGGTAGCGTTGACTGGAAAGTACCGGGCTTGAGCACCGGCAGGCCCCAGCGATCGAAGTCGATGCCGCTTTCGCGTTCGATCCAGGGAAAGGAGTTCTCCTGACCGACCGCGACCAGCACCGTATCGCAGGCGATGAAGACATCGGGGGCGCCGGTCGGCACCAGATTGCGCTGCCCCTTCGCGTCATAGACCGCCGCCACCAACTCGAAAGTCATGCCGGTCAGCTTGCCGCCTTCATGCGCAAAGCTTTTCGGCACATGGAAGTTGATGATCGGAATGCCTTCATGAACCGCATCCTCTTTCTCCCAGGGCGAGGCCTTCATCTCGTCAAAGCCACTGCGCACGATCACCTTGACATCGCTGCCACCCAAGCGCCGGGCCGAACGGCAGCAGTCCATTGCGGTGTTGCCGCCGCCAAGCACGATGACCCGCGCGCCGACACTGGTGATATGGCCAAAGGACACCGAAGCAAGCCAGTCAATGCCGATGTGGATCTGTTCGGCGGCCTCCTGGCGACCGGGAATCACCAGATCACGCCCGCGCGGCGCACCGCAGCCAACAAAAACCGCGTCGAACTGCTGCGCCAGCAAAGCCTGCATCGAATCGACGCGCTGCCCGCTGTTGAACTTCACGCCCAGATCGAGGATATAGCCGGTCTCTTCGTCGATCACCGACTCGGGCAGCCGAAAGCGCGGGATCTGCGAGCGGATAAAGCCGCCAGCCTTGGTTTCACCATCGAACACCGTCACTTCATAGCCGAGCGGGGTCAGGTCGCGCGCCACCGTCAGCGAAGAAGGCCCGGCGCCAATGCAGGCGATGCGCTTGCCATTCGGCGCTGCGACTACGGGCATGCGGCTCTTGACCTCGCCCTTCTGATCGGCCGCCACTCGCTTCAGGCGGCAGATCGCCACCGGTTCGGGCTGGGTGCCGTTGTTCTCCTCGACGCGACCGCGTCGGCAAGCCGGCTCGCAAGGCCGGTCACATGTGCGCCCCAGCACGCCAGGAAAGACATTCGAGACCCAGTTGACCATGTAGGCGTCTGTGTAGCGCCCCTGGCCAATCAAACGGATGTATTCGGGTACCGGGGTATGGGCCGGGCAGGCCAGTTGGCAATCGACAACCTTGTGGAAATATGCCGGGCCGGCTGAATTGGTGAGTTGCAATGCGGTCTCCTTTGTATTCGGGTAGCCTGCTTTTCAATCCTCTGCCGCCTCTTGCCCATGCGCACGCAACCGGCCTCTCAGCCATTGTGCAGTGCTTTCAACAGCCTGCTTAGCGTAAGTAAAGGCCTCGGCACGAATTTGACATTTATCAACCATTGCCGGCGGCAGCAGATGTTAGCCTGACTTACCCCCGCCGGAGGAGCAGCGATGAGCAGCAAAGTTCAAGAATCTACCGATTTCGTCGCCTTGGATGCCTGTCATGAGCAGACCAAGAGTCATTTGATCGACTTGCTCGCAATGCTGCAGCAAATGATGAACTCGGGGATCGACGGCGAAGTCCAGGCCAAGGCGGCAAGCATTGAGGAATTCTTCTCCGGGGCCTCGAGAAAGCATCACCTTGACGAGGAAAGGAATGTCTTCCCACCGCTGCTGGAAAGCGGCAATGCCGAACTGGTCGCGGCGGTCCGCACCATGCAGCAGGACCATGGCTGGATCGAGGAAAACTGGCTTGAACTTGGCCCCCAGTTGCGCGCGATTGCTGCGGGCAACCAATGGTTCGACATGGAGGAATTCCAGCAATATGTCGAAGTTTTCAACCAGCTCTGCTCGGACCATATCGCGGTGGAAGAAGCGCTGATCTACCCGCAAGCCAAGGCCCGCCTGGCGCGGCTGAACCGATCTCCGCCAGCAAGCTGAATCTGCCCTGCCGCATCCTGACAGGGTAAAGCCTGTCGGAAGGGCGAGGTCTCCCGGTGACAATGCCCGCTTCACGCGCGAGCGCGCCACCTCGGGGGTCACCCATTGATCGATACCAAAACCCTCTCAGCGCCCAGCAGCGTTGCAGTCCTGCGTCAGCCAGCCGGCCTGAAAGTCATTTTCTTTACCGAGATGTGGGAGCGCTTCAGCTATTACGGCATGCGCGCCTTGCTGGTGCTTTACCTTGTCAACTCGCTCGGTTATGCACGCAATGACGCGCTGACTCTTTATGGCATCTACACCGGCCTGGTCTATCTGACGCCACTGGTCGGCGGCTACCTGGCCGACCGCTATCTGGGTATGCGCCGCGCTGCAGTGATCGGCGCCGTGGTGATGATGCTGGGCCATTTCGCGATGGCCTTTGAGCCACTGCTGCATGTGGCAATGGGTTTGCTGATCGTCGGCAACGGTTTCTTCAAACCGAACACATCGGCGATGGTGGGCGAGCTCTACGAGACCGATGACCCGCGCCGCTCCGGTGGCTACACGATCTTCTATATGGGCGTGAACCTGGGCGCCTTTTTATCGCCGCTGGTGGCAGGTACGCTGGGTGAGCGGCTCGGCTGGCATTGGGGCTTCGGCTCGGCCGGCATCGGCATGGCGATCGGCCTGTTTGTACTGCTGTACGGCCAGCGCCTGCTCTGCCGCGCCGGCCTGAAAGAGGGCCAGGATGCGGTCAGCATGAAGGATCTGCCGAAGATCCTGATCTGGACAGCTTCCTGCATCGCCTTCATCTATGCGGCGATGGCTGGCTGGAAGATTTTCTCGGCCTTGGTTGCGGATTGGCCTTTGCTGCTCAAACTGGCCGTTGGCGCGCTGATTGCTGGGCTGGCGCTGTGGTTGCCAGGGTTGCTGTCGGGTCGCAAAGCCGAGCCGCTGAGCTATGCGGAGCGCGGCCGGGTTGCAGGCATCGGCATCGTGGTCTTTTTCGTGATCTTTTTCTGGATGGGTTTCGAGCAGGCCGGTGGCACCTTGAACCTGTTTGCCGACACCCAGACCGATCGACATGCTTTCGGATTCGAAATCCCGGCGTCCTGGTTCCAGTCGATCAACCCGCTGGTGATCGTGCTGTTGGCACCGGTTTTTTCGATCATCTGGACGCGCCTGGACCAATCGCGCTTTGCCATCTCGGACACTGCCAAACAGGCTTTTGGCATGATCGTACTGGGCCTGGGCTTCATCGTCATGGCAGCGGCGCAATCGCGCGCCGAACTGACCGGCACCGTCGGCCCGCAATGGCTGGTTATCGTCTATGTGTTGCACACCATCGGCGAATTGATGCTGTCGCCGGTCGGTTTGGCCATGGTGTCCCGAATGGCACCGGCAAGACTGGCAGGGCTCTTGATGGGCGTCTGGCTGTTCTCATCAGCAGTGGCCAACTATCTGGCGGGTGCACTGGAAGGATTGCTCGCTGGCAGTGGCATGCCGCTGTTCGGTTTCTTGATCGCCTCGTCGATCGGCGCAGGGCTGGTGCTGCTGCTGTTGACCCCGCGAATCGAAAGATTGATGTCGCGAAGCAGTTGAAGAACTGTTTTTAAATACAGTTAATTCGATCGTTGCTGCACATAATCAGGGGGCCGTAGCCAACTCCATCCAGCCCAGCCATTGCATCGCTTGTTGACGGCTCTCACCGCACATCTGCAGTTCAGGTTTCAGCGACAGGCAGACCGCTGGCCGCTCGGGGCGGCCAAATAGCTGGCAGCGATCCTGCTGATCAAGCTGAATGCAACGGACGCCAGCCGGCTTGGAGAAACCGTCGATGATCGGCATGCCGGGTATCGGTGAGCTGATGGAAGGCGCGATGCAACAAGCTGCGCAATGGTCTCGACAATGCATCGACTATTGTCGTGCAGCGCGCAGCCAAGGCCCGGCCCAGCCGGTAAAATACAAGGTTTGATGGCTGCGCAGCTGCGCCTGGCCACTCCCGACATACCCAGGTGAAGCCATTGCAATACCCGAAGGAATTCGACGTCATCGTAGTCGGCGGCGGTCACGCCGGGACTGAGGCCGCCCTGGCCGCAGCCAGGATGGGTTGCCGCACCTTGCTGTTGACCCACAATATCGAGACCCTCGGGCAGATGAGTTGCAACCCGTCGATCGGCGGCATCGGCAAAGGTCATCTGGTCAAGGAGCTCGATGCCCTGGGTGGCGCCATGGCCGCAGCGACCGATGAAGCCGGCATCCAGTTCCGCATACTCAACGATTCGAAAGGTCCGGCCGTTCGGGCGACCCGGGCGCAGGCTGACCGCGTGCTTTATAGGGCGGCGATCCGCCATCGGCTTGAAAACCAGCCGAACCTTTGGTTGTTCCAGCAGGCGGTTGACGACTTGCTGATTGAGTCAGACGGGGTGCAGGAACGCGTTGTTGGTGCGGTCACACAGATCGGTTTGCAGTTCCGCGCCCGCGCGGTGGTGCTGACCGCCGGCACTTTTCTGGATGGCCGCATCCATATGGGTTTGCAGAACTACAGCGCCGGTCGCGCTGGCGACCCGCCGGCAATCAGTTTGTCGGCAAGGCTGAAAGAGTTGAAGCTGCCGCAGGGAAGGCTCAAGACCGGCACGCCGCCGCGACTCGACGGCCGCACGATCGACTTTTCGAAATGCCTGGAACAGCCCGGTGACGGCTTGATTGCAGCCGACGGCACGCCGCCCAAGCGCGCAGTGCCGGTATTCAGTTTTCTCGGCCATGCGGCCCAGCACCCGGAACAGCGTCCTTGCTGGATCACCCAGACCACAGTGAAGACGCATGAAATCATCCGCTCCGGTTTCGATCGCAGCCCGATGTTCACCGGCGTGATCGAAGGCGTCGGGCCGCGCTACTGCCCAAGCATCGAAGACAAGGTCAACCGCTTTGCCGACCGCGACAGCCATCAGATCTTCCTCGAGCCCGAAGGCCTGACAACGCATGAGTTCTACCCGAACGGCATCTCGACCTCCCTGCCCTTCGACATCCAGCTCGCGGCAGTCAGGTCGATTCCGGGTCTGGAGAATGCGCATATCCTGCGGCCGGGCTATGCGATCGAATACGATTATTTTGACCCAAGGGAACTGAAGTCAAACTTCGAGACGCGCGCGATCGGCGGGCTGTTCTTTGCCGGCCAGATCAATGGCACGACTGGCTACGAGGAGGCTGCTGCCCAAGGTCTGTTTGCTGGATTGAATGCAGGCTTGCAGGTGCAAGGTCGCCCGGCTTGGTTGCCCGGCCGCGACCAAGCCTATCTGGGCGTCTTGGTCGACGACTTGATCACCAAGGGCGTGACCGAGCCCTATCGAATGTTCACCAGTCGCGCCGAGTTCCGGCTGCAACTGCGCGAAGATAACGCCGATGTTCGATTGACTGATTTCGGCCGCGAGCTCGGCCTCGTTGATGATATTCGCTGGGCTGCATTCAACCGCAAGCGCGATGCTGTTTCACGTGAAACAGAACGCCTGAAGTCGACCTGGGTGCACCCTGCGATTCTGCCGGCAGTGGATGCGGAGCGCTTGGTCGGCAAGGCATTGGAGCGCGAATATTCGCTGATCGACTTGTTGCGCCGGCCCGGCGTGGTCTTTGACAGCCTGGCCGAAATCGCAGCGATCGCACGGCCGGATGCCGGTGTTTCACGTGAAACACTCACGGCCGAACTGGGCGAACCTCTGGCTGCTGCAGTAATCGAGCAGATCGAGACCAGCGTCAAATACGCTGGCTATATCAACAAACAGGTCGATGACGTAGCTCGCGCAACCCATTTCGAGAAGTTGAAGTTGCCAGACGAACTCGACTATGGGCTTGTGACTGCCCTCTCCTTCGAGGCGAGGCAGAAGCTGAGCAAGCATAGGCCCGAAACCCTGGGCCAGGCATCGCGGATTTCCGGTGTCACACCGGCTGCAATTTCCCTGCTGCTGGTGCACCTGAAGCGGGGCCGCTTCAAGGGTTTCGGCGGCGAAGCTTCGAACCAGCCGATGACGAGCGCAACTTGAGTCAGGCATCGAATCCACTGCGCTCGCCGCTGGCGGCCGCTGCCGAGGAACTGGCACTGGGGCTCAGCGAGGCACAGTTCGATTTGCTGCTGGACTACCTGGCCCTGATCGCGAAATGGAACAAGGTCTACAACCTGACCTCGGTACGCGAACCGCAAGCGATGCTGACCCAGCATCTGGTTGACAGCATGAGCTTGTTACCGGCCTTGCGCCGCCATGCCAATGGCAAGTCCATGCGATTGCTCGATGTCGGCAGCGGTGGCGGCCTTCCCGGTGTTGTCATCGCGATCTGTAACCCGTTGATCGATGTCAGCTGTGTCGATGCAGTGGCCAAGAAGGCCAGTTTCATCAAGCAGGTAGCGGCAGAGCTCCATTTGCCGAATCTCCACGGCCTGCACTCACGAGTCGAGGACCTGAAGGTTCCTGCCTTCGACCTCATCACCTCGCGCGCCTTTGCTTCCCTGCTCGACTTCACCCAGTTGACCCGGAAGCTGTTGAATCCCGGCGCGATCTGGCTCGCGATGAAGGGTCAGCTGCCAGTTGCTGAATTGGCAGCATTACCCACGGATCTCGATGTGTTTCACGTGGAACAACTGCAGGTCCCAGGACTCGATGCACAACGCTGCCTGATATCGATTCGGTCGAAATCAGCTCACCCCGATCCGGGTCATTGCGATTAAGCTGTCCAAGTCAACCAAACAATCAAATGGCCAAAATCTTCTGCGTTGCCAATCAAAAGGGTGGAGTCGGCAAAACAACCACCACCGTCAACCTGGCCGCAGGTTTGGCCAAGCTCGGCCAACGGGTACTCGTCGTCGACCTTGACCCTCAAGGCAATGCGACGATGGGCTCGGGCATCGACAAACGCAAGCTGGAGCTGAGCGTCTATGACGTGCTGCTTGAATCGGCGAGCATTGCCGAAGCAAGACAGCGCGGCGAAAAATCCGGCTACGACGTTCTGGGCGCGAACCGCGAGTTGGCGGGTGCCGAGGTCGAACTGGTTGATCTGGAACGGCGTGAGCGCCGCTTGAAAGCTGCTCTGGGCGAGGTCAGCAATGAATACGATTTCGTCCTGATCGATTGCCCGCCCTCGCTGTCGATGCTGACCCTGAACGGCCTATGCTGCGCCCATGGCGTGGTGGTGCCGATGCAATGCGAATATTTCGCACTCGAAGGTTTGTCGGACCTGGTCAATACGATCAAGCAGGTACACGCCAACCTGAACCCCGACCTGCAGATCATCGGCTTGTTGCGCGTCATGTTCGACCCGCGCATCACGCTGCAGCAACAGGTCAGTCAGCAGCTCAAGACCCATTTCGGCGACAAGGTTTTTGACACCGTGATCCCGCGCAATGTGCGTCTGGCCGAAGCGCCCAGCTACGGCCTGCCTGGTGTGATCTTTGACCCCTCATCGAAGGGTGCGCTGGCCTTTGTCGAGTTTGCCCGCGAAATGGTGCGGCGAATCGACAGCATGTAACCGGACTTGGCCGACCTGGCCTGCGGACGTTGAGACCGCTTTTCAAGCTGCGAGATGAGCGTCAGGTCGCTGCGGGTGATGATGGACAAGCAGGTATCCAGAAGCAGGTTGCTGGAGCTGTTCGACGCGGCTGACAGAAGCGCGCTTGCGACCGGCTACCCACGCTTCAGGCTCGGCCCCGGCCAAAGGGTCGGATCGCGCGATGGCCGCCTGATGCGTTTCGACCCGCAACGGCCGGCGCTGACCGCAGCCAATCAGCGACTGGATCGTCCCCGCTTGGGCCAAGTTGGCCGATGGAAAGCCATAAGCAGTTAAAACGCCCCTGGAGCGGTCAGAGGCCCAGACCCTCATCGATCCCCAGGTGCACATTCATCGACTGCACAGCGGCGCCGCTGGCCCCCTTGCCGAGGTTGTCGAGGCGGGCGATCAACAATGCCTGGGTCTCGCTACCGAACAAAAAGAGATCAACCCGGTTGCTGTCGTTGCAGGCCTGGACGTCAAAGAAGCCTGACTCCAGCGTCGCCGCATCGCGCAAGGGCATCACGCGGATGAAGCGCTCGCCCTCGTAATAGCTTGCCAACGCCGAATGCAGATCCTGCACGCCGGCACCCGCTCGGATCTGGCTCAGATGCAGTGGCACGCTGACGGCCAGGCCCTTGTAAAAAGGACCGACGATGGGCATGAACACCGGCGGTTGCTGCAGCCCGGTATGCCTGGCCATCTCGGGTAAATGCTTGTGATTCAAACCCAAAGCATAGGGTCTTGGGGATGTAAGCATGCGCTCACTTGTTGATTCATACTCTGAAATCATGCTTTTTCCGCCACCGGAATAGCCGGTGATCGAAGTCGCCGATAACAAGGCTTCAGGGCTCAACAAACCGGCATCGAGCAGCGGACGCAGCGCCAGGATGAAGGCTGAGGCATGGCAACCGGGGTTGGCGATGCGCTTGGAGGCGCGGATCTTGTCGCGCTGGTCCGGCGCCAATTCGGGCAAACCGAAAGCCCAACCAGGGCTGATACGGTGCGCCGTGCTGGCGTCAATCAGGCAGGTCCGGGGGTTGTTGATCATCGCGGCAGCTTCGCGCGAAGCTGCGTCGGGCAGGCAGAGGAAGGCCACATCGGCAGCGTTCAACAGCCGCGCGCGCTCGGCCGGGTCCTTGCGCTTGTCGGCGTCGATGCGCAGCACCTCGATGTCACTGCGAGCCGCCAGGTATTCATGAATACGCAGGCCGGTCGTGCCCTCCTGGCCGTCTACAAACACCGCGTAAGTCATCAATCTTCTCCAGCACAATCAGCCCAAGGGACGCAAAGCATAAGGCAAGTGGATGACAACTGAACGGGTACTGCTGTTGCCGGGCTGGATGAACTCGGCTGAAGATCATTGGCAAAGCCATTGGGAACGTCAACTGGGCCATCAACGCGTCGAGCAGTCTGACTGGGAATGGCCGCGGCGCGGTGACTGGATGGCAAGGCTTGAAGAAGTCCTGCTCGAAGATGATCGCCCCACCCTGCTGGTCGCGCATTCGCTCGCTTGCCACCTGGTGGCTGGCTGGGCCGAACATTCAAGCCAAAAGCGCAGGGTGACAGGCGCGCTGCTGGTGGCGCCACCCGACGCCAGCAGACTGCCCCCGCAATTGCACAACTGGCGCCAAGCCCACGAAGGCCAGGGGCGCGCCCGTCTACCCTTCCCCTCGATCACGGTGATCAGCAGCAACGATCCATACTGCTCGCTTGAAGAGGGCTCCCGGCTCGCCGCAGACTGGGGCTCAAGACTGGTGCTGGCGGGTGCAGCCGGGCATCTGAACGAAACCGCTTTGCTTGGCGACTGGCCCGAGGGTCAGACCTTGTTGGCGCAACTGCAAGGGTAAGGGACAATCGCGCATGGCGACAAAAAAACCCAAAGGCCTCGGCCTCGGTCTCGAAGCCCTGCTAGGGCCCAAAGTCAGTGACGCAGAAATTGCTGCGGCGCGCGATGGCGAGCCCAGCAGCTTGAGGCTGGAACAACTGCAGCCCGGCAAATACCAGCCGCGTACGCGCATGGATGAAGGTTCGCTCTATGAGCTGGCCGAAAGCATCAAGGCGCAGGGCATCATGCAGCCGATCCTGGTGCGCCCGGTGGGCGAGGCAGCCGAGCGGCGCTATGAAATCATCGCCGGCGAGCGACGCTTCCGCGCCGCCAAGCTGGCCGGACTGCGCGATGTGCCGGTGCTGGTCAAGGCTGTGCCCGATGAAGCTGCGGCCGCGATGGCCCTGATCGAGAATATCCAGCGCGAAGACCTGAATCCGCTTGAAGAGGCGCAAGGTCTGCACCGCTTGGTGACCGAATTCCACCTGACGCATGAACAGGCCGCACAGGCGGTCGGGCGTTCGCGCAGCGCCGCGAGCAATCTGCTGCGCTTGCTGCATCTGACTGCGCCGGTGCAGAACATGCTGATGGCCGGCGACATCGACATGGGCCATGCGCGCGCCCTGTTGCCGCTCGATGGTGCGCACCAGATCACTTGCGCCACCGAGATCGCCGCCAAGAAGCTCAGCGTGCGTGAAGCCGAGAAGCTGGTCGCGCGCCAAGGCGTCGGCCGCCAGACACCGCTGCTGCGGGTCAAGAACGACAAGAGCCGCGATCTGCTGCGGCTGGAACAAGACTTGTCCGATCTGCTCGCCACCACGGTGGAGATCCGCGTCAAGAAGCGCACCAAGCGCGGAGAACAAGGTGAACTGTCGATCCAGTTCAGCTCGCTCGACGAGCTCAGCGGTCTGCTCGATCGGCTGCGCCAACCGCGCTAGAACCTACCCGCGAAACGGGGGGCTGCCGGACTCCTAGGGGGGCCCGTCACAAGCCAATTCAAGTCCGTTTGCCGTAGCATCTTAGCAAGGATCGGTCATGCCAAAACTCCCCTGATAGCCCGAAGCCGGTCCTGCCTTGGCCCTATGTTGACCCTCGGAAAGCTCTGATGACGCCCCGCCCGCAAGGGCCGTCCTGAACGATGCCAGGACGCCATCAGAACTTCCCGGAGTTGCAGGACGCGACATGCCCTGCGCCTTCGGGACCAACAGGAGGACAGCATGGACGTGATCAGCAACTTTGCCGCGCGCTATGAGCGCACCCGGGTCGAAGAGCTCAGTCTCGAGGAATATCTCGCTGAGTGCAAACGCAACCCGATGGCCTTTGCAAGCGCCGCCGAGCGCATGCTCAAGGCCATCGGTGCCCCGCAAATGGTCGACACCCGCAACGATCCGCGACTGTCGCGTTTGTTCGCCAACAAGACGATCAAGCTCTACCCCGCTTTCGCCGAATTCTTCGGGCTTGAAGACCCGATCGAACAGGTAGTCAGCTATTTCCGCCATGCTGCTCAGGGGCTGGAAGAAAAGAAGCAAATCCTCTACCTGCTCGGCCCGGTCGGCGGCGGCAAGAGCTCGATTGCCGAGCGGCTGAAGCTGTTGATGGAGCAGGTCCCCTTCTATGCGTTGGAGGGTTCCCCGGTCAATGAATCGCCTCTGGGCCTGTTCGACCCTGCCGAGGATGGCCCACTGCTCGAAAATGATTACGGTATTCCGCGCCGTTACCTGACCCGCATTCTGAGTCCCTGGGCGGTCAAACGCCTGGAAGAATTCAATGGCGATGTGCGTCGCTTCAAGGTCATCAAATGCTTCCCGAGCGTGCTCAGGCAGGTCGCAGTGGCCAAGACCGAGCCGGGTGACGAAAACAATCAGGACATCAGCTCGCTGGTCGGCAAGGTCGACATCCGCAAGCTCGAAACCTATGCCCAGGACGACCCCGATGCCTACAGCTATTCGGGTGGCCTCTGCCTGGCCAACCAAGGGCTGCTTGAGTTTGTCGAAATGTTCAAGGCACCGATCAAGGTGTTGCACCCTTTGCTGACCGCCACACAGGAGGGCAATTACAAGGGCACCGAGGGCTTCGGCGCAATCCCGTTCGACGGCATTGTGCTGGCCCACAGCAACGAAAGCGAGTGGAAAACCTTTCGCAACAACAAGAACAACGAAGCTTTCCTCGACCGCATCTACATCGTCAAGGTGCCCTATTGCCTGCGCGTTTCCGAAGAGGTGAAGATCTACGAAAAGTTGATCCGGGGCAGCTCACTCGCCGATGCCAAATGTGCACCGGGCACCTTGAAGTTGATGAGTCAGTTCGCCATCCTGACAAGACTGAAGGAGCCCGAGAACAGCTCGCTCTATTCGAAGATGCTGGTCTACGATGGCGAGAGCCTAAAAGACACCGACCCACGCGCCAAGAGTTTCCAGGAATACCGCGACTACGCCGGCGTCGACGAGGGCATGAGCGGCATCTCGACCCGCTTCGCCTACAAGATCCTGTCCAAGGTTTTCAACTTCGACTCGTCCGAGGTAGCAGCCAACCCGGTGCACCTGATGTATGTGCTCGAACAGCAGATCGCACGTGAGCAGTTTCCCGCCGAGACCGAGCAGAAATACATCGGCTTCATCAAGGAGTTGCTGGCACCTCGTTATGCCGAGTTCATCGGCAAGGAAATCCAGACGGCCTACCTGGAAAGCTATAGCGAATATGGCCAGAACATCTTCGATCGCTACATCACTTATGCCGATTACTGGATCCAGGACCAGGAATACCGCGACACCGACACCGGCGAAGTTTTCGACCGCCAAGCCTTGAATGCCGAGCTCGAAAAGATCGAGAAGCCAGCCGGCATCAGCAATCCAAAGGATTTCCGCAACGAAATTGTCAATTTCGTCCTGCGTGCACGCGCCCAGCATTCGGGCAAGAACCCGTCTTGGACCAGCTACGAAAAACTGCGCACAGTGATCGAGAAGAAGATGTTTTCGAACACCGAGGAGTTGCTGCCGGTCATCAGCTTCAACGCCAAGGCCAGCGCCGACGAAGCCAAGAAACATGCCAATTTTGTCCAGCGCATGGTTGACAAAGGCTATACCGCCAAGCAGGTCAGATTGCTTTGCGAATGGTATTTGAGGGTGCGCAAGAGCTCCTGAACAGCCCCCGACTGAACAAGGCGATCCATGCTCAACCAAATCATCGACCGCAGACTCTCAGGCCGGCACAAGTCGATTGGCAACCGCGAACGCTTTTTGCAGCGGCACAAGCAGCAGATCCGTGAAGCTGTCAAGCGCGCAGTGGACGGTCGCGGCATCCGCGACCTGGCGCAAGGCGAGGATGTGCATATCCCGAAGAGGGATCTGCGCGAACCGGTCTTCGGCCATGGCGAAGGTGGCACGCGCGAGTTGGTCAGACCCGGCAATGTCGAGCATCTGAAGGGTGACCGCCTTTCAAGGCCTAAGGGCGGCGGCGCAGGCCAGGGCGGTAGTCAGGCCAGCGACAGCGGAGAAGGCGATGACGACTTCATCTTTCACCTCAGCCGCGATGAATTCATGCAGGTCTTCTTCGATGATCTGGCTTTGCCGAATCTGGTGCGCAGCCAACTGGCTGAAACACCGATCTGGAAAACCCATCGTGCCGGACTCACCAGCGACGGCACACCGACCAATCTGCATTTGCTGCGATCAATGCGCGGCGCCCTGGGCCGGCGGATTGCCCTGGGCACCAGCAAGCGCCGCGAGTTGCTCGAGCTTGAATCGAGGCTGGAGCAGTTATTGCAGGATAGTGACCCTGCAGCACAAGCCCAACGGTCATCCATCGAAGCCCGCATCAAACATCTGCGCCAGCGCATCGCTGCGATCCCGTTTCTCGATCCGATCGATCTGCGTTTTCGCAACCGCGTGCGTTTGCCGGTCCCGAACAGCCGGGCGGTGATGTTCTGCCTGATGGATGTCTCGGGTTCGATGGACGAGGGCCGCAAGGAATTGGCCAAACGCTTCTTCATCCTGCTCTATTTGTTCCTGACTCGTCATTACGACAAGATCGACGTCGTTTTCATCCGCCACCATACCCAGGCCCAGGAAGTTGATGAGCAAAATTTCTTTCACTCTACCGAAACCGGCGGCACTGTCGTCTCGAGCGCGTTGCTGCTGATGGAGGAAATCATCCATAAACGCTACCCGCATGGGGAGTGGAATATTTATGGCGCACAGGCCAGCGATGGCGACAACTGGCATCAGGACAGCGGTCGTTGTCGTGAATTGCTGGCAGCAACGATCCTGCCGCAATGCCGCTATTTCGCCTATGTCCAGGTGGCCGAGCAGGAGCAAAACCTCTGGACCGAATACGCCAAGTTAAGCGAAGAAACTGCCCACTTTGCGATGCGTAAAGCCGTCACCGCAGCGCAGATCTATCCGGTTTTCCGCGACTTGTTCAAGAAGGAAGGCGCTGGACCATGACAGACATAGAAAACCGCCGGAAAGTCGGCCTCAGCCCGTCCAGGTCGGAATATGGTGGCCGCAGGATCAGGCAGACGTTCAAGCAAATGCAGCCGCTGGCTTCGCGGCCGGCTGAACCCTTGCCCTCGCCCTGTGACTGGACTTTCGAGCTGCTCAACCAATATCACGATGTGATCCGTCAGACGGCCGAGCGCTTTGGTCTCGACACCTTCGCCAACCAATTGGAAATCATCACCGCCGAACAGATGATGGATGCCTATGCCTCGGTGGGCATGCCGGTCAATTACCGGCATTGGAGCTATGGCAAGGAATTCATTTCGACCGAGCGGAATTACCAGCGCGGCCAGATGGGTCTGGCCTATGAAATCGTGATCAATTCCGACCCCTGCATCGCCTATCTGATGGAGGAAAACACCATGGCCATGCAGGCTTTGGTGATCGCCCATGCCTGCTATGGCCACAACAGTTTTTTCAAGGGCAACTATCTGTTTCGCATGTGGACCGATGCCTCGTCGATCATCGATTACCTGGTCTATGCGAAGAATTTCGTCGCTGAATGCGAGGGCCGTCATGGGCTCGACCAGGTCGAGCAAATACTCGACTCTTGCCATGCCTTGATGCCCCATGGTGTCGATCGCTACCGGCGCCCGACCCGTCTGTCACTGGACCAGGAAAATGCCCGCCGCACCGAGCGCGAAGCCCATGCCCAGCAACAAATCAACGAGCTCTGGCGCACCGTGCCGCAGCGCGAAGACAAGGCCGATGCAGCGGCCAAGCGCTTTCCCGCCGAAGCCCAGGAAAACCTGCTTTATTTCATCGAAAAAAACGCGCCTTTACTCGAACCTTGGCAGCGTGAAATCGTGCGCATCGTGCGCAAGATCGCGCAGTATTTCTACCCCCAGCGGCAAACCCAGGTGATGAACGAAGGCTGGGCCACTTTCTGGCATCACCAGTTGCTGAACCAGATGTACGACGATGGGTATCTGAACGATGGTCTGATGATCGAATGGTTGAAATCGCATACCAATGTGATCGCCCAGCCCCCGATGGCCAGGATCAACCCATATGCCTTGGGTTTCGCGATGTATACCGATATCAAACGTGTTTGCCAGCAACCGACCGAAGAAGACCGGCGCTGGTTCCCCGGCTTTGCTGGCGCGGATTGGTTGCCGACCATCGACCATGCGATGCGCAACTTCAAGGACGAAAGCTTCATCGGCCAATACCTGAGCCCCAAGCTGATGCGAGACTTCAGGCTCTTCGCCATCATCGATGATGAAAAGCAGCAGGACTATGAAATCTCTGCCATCCACGACGAGGCGGGTTACCAGCATATGCGCGAGGCGTTGGCGCGCCAATACGACCTCAGCACCCGCGAACCCAATATCCAGGTCTGGAATGTCAATCTGCGCGGCGACCGCTCACTGACATTGCGCCATATCCAGCATATGAGCTGCCCCTTGCATGAGAGCACCCTCGAAGTACTCAAGCATGTAGCCCGTCTCTGGGGCTTCGGCGTTCAACTCGAAAGCGTCGACGCTGACGGCAGCGTCACCAAGAGCTGGAACATCGCGGCAACACCGCAGCCTCTGTGATCAAAGCTCGAAAATCTTGCCCGGATTCATGATGTTGTGCGGGTCCAGGGCCTGCTTCAACAAACGCATCACCGCCACCGCGCCAACGCCCGCCTCTTCGATCAAGAAGGCCTGCTTGTGCAGCCCGATGCCATGCTCGCCAGTACAGGTTCCCTCAAGCCTGAGCGCATGTTCGACCATACGCTGGCTCAAAGTTTCAGCGGTCTCGCGTTCGGAAGGTATTTGCGGGTCAATCAGATAGCCAACATGGAAATTACCGTCGCCGACATGGCCGACAACGAAGTAAGGAAGCCCGGTCGCTTCAACATCGAGTACCGAGGCATTCATGATCTCGGCCAGGCGCGAGATCGGCACGCAGGTGTCGGTGGTCACGCAGCGGCAACCCGGTCTGGTCTGAAGGCAGGCAAAATAAGCACTATGTCGGGCTTTCCAGAGCTTGTTGCGCGACTCCGGCGTCGTCGCCCAGTCGAAGTCTTCACCCCCATGGTCGCGCGCGACGTCCTGCACGATTTGCGCTTGCTCGGCCACCGATGCAGGGCTGCCATGAAACTCCATCAACAACATCGGCGCCTCGCGCAATCCGAGCTTGTCATGCAAGTTGACTGCGCGCACCGAGTTGATGTCGAGCAACTCGCAACGCGCAATCGGCACACCCATCTGGATAATCTGTATCGTCGTTTTCACAGCCGCATCAATACTGGCGAAAAAGCAGATCGCCGCCGACACCGCTTCGGGCAAGGGATAGAGCTTCAAGGTCAGCTCGCAAACCACACCCAATGTGCCCTCGCTGCCGACATAAAGCCTTGTCAGGTCATAGCCGGCGCTGCTTTTTCTGGCGCGTGACCCGGTATGGATCGCCCCATCGGTGGGCGTCACCATCATCAGCCCGAGCACGTTCTCGCGCATCGTGCCGTAGCGCACCGCATTCGTGCCGCTGGCCCGGGTTGCCGCCATACCGCCGAGCGTGGCATCGGCGCCCGGGTCGATCGGGAAGAACAGGCCCTCGTGACGCAATTCATTGTTGAGCTGGTTGCGCGTCACACCGGCCTGCACCGTGACGGTCAAGTCCTCGGTGTTGATGCGAAGAATCCGGTTCATTCGCGTCATGTCGAGGCTGACTCCGCCTTGTACCGCCAACAAATGCCCCTCCAGCGATGAACCGGCGCCAAAGGGAATCACCGGCACATGGTGTTCGTGAGCCAAAGCCACGACAAAAGCCACATCCTCGTTATCCTGAGCAAAGATGACGGCGGCGGGCGGCGGCGCATCGAATGGCGACTCGTCGCGCCCATGTTGCTGACGCACCGCCAGCGCTGTCGAACAGCGTTCGCCGAAACGGCTTTGCAGCCGTTCGAGCATCGCCTCCGGCATCAAGCGCGAAGGCATGTTTGAAAAGAATTCGGTTGGTGTCGCTGCGTTCATATGGGTCTCCTGCGGCGGATTCTCCAACATATCAGGCAAGATGCTGAACTTCACCGCTGATAAACCGCATCATGGCCAATCGACTCTCAGAAATCGCAACCCGCACCGGCGACGACGGCACAACCGGCCTTGGCGACGGCAGCCGGGTTCCAAAAGATCATTTGCGCGTCCACGCCATGGGTGACGTCGACGAGTTGAACTCGCACATTGGCCTGCTGCTGGCTGAACCGTTGCCGGATGACATCCGCGAACTGCTGATCGTGATCCAGCATGAATTGTTCAACCTCGGCGGTGAACTGTGCATGCCCGGGTTCGAACTGCTCAAGCTCGACGCGGTGTTGCGACTCGACGAAGCGCTGGCACTTTACAACTCGGCCTTGCCCCGATTGAAGGAATTCATCCTTCCAGCCGGTAGCCGTAGCGCTTGCCAGGCCCATGTCTGCCGCACGGTGGCGCGCCGCGCTGAACGCGCCGTCGTGACGCTGGCGGCCGCTGCGTCCATCAACGCAGCCCCACGCCAGTACCTGAACCGGCTGTCTGATCTGCTGTTCGTTCTGGCTCGCGTTCTCAACCGTGCCAACCTCGACGGTCTGGGTGGTGACGATGTCTATTGGCATAGTGAACGGCTGCTACGCCAAGAAAATATCAAATGAAATTTACTAGCTCATCCTTTGAGCTAGTTGGCGCGCAACATGGCTTCCAGGGGCACACAACAGTGACCTACTCAGGAGCAAGCCATGGAACAGATCGCAGCCGTTCGGACCCGCCCAGATTCAGCCCAATATGCGCTCGGTTTTGATGAACAAGCAAGACGCAAACAGTCAGCCGCACAAAGTCTGGGCATCGCGCTGGGTTGGGATTACGCCCATCATGGCCTGACCCCGCCAGTCGAGCATCTGTTCGCACAATCGTCGCTGCGACAGGGTTGGCAGGCCGGCAGAGCGACCTTCGGGCGCCGAACGCTGCGTCCCAATGGGTATACCCACCAATGGTTGCTACTGCGCAGCTACGCCTGGTCACGAGGCCGCAGTTTCGAGGATGTGCAACTCACGCCGAATTACCTGCAGCAAATCGATAGCGACCATTGCCCGGTGACTCGCCAGCCCTTGAACAAGCTTCATGGTGACAGCAATGAAAAATCGATTGACCGTGTGCTTGACGACGCGGCCTATGCGGCAGGTAATCTGGCGTTATTGAGCCGCGTTGCCAATCAAGCCAAGGGCAGACATGATTGGGTCAGCGCCAATGCAATCGCCTTGCGCCTTCAGCCTGATGAAAGCCAGGATGGATTCGATAAAAACCAATGGCAACGCATCGCGTTACTGTGCAGCTTCGTCACCGAACTGCCCCATGCAAGGGCTGCGTTGCTGCCTTTGGTCATGCTGCCGCCGAATCGCTTGCGCTTGTTCAACCCAATCCAGGCCCTGCAAGTTCTGCTGACGCGTCAATTTGCCAGCGCTGACTGGAGCCGGCGCTTCGCCTTGATCGCGACTTTGCTGCCCGACGGCCCGGTGACCAACGATTTCAACCGCTTTCTGATGGCCCTGGCGCCGAGAGTTCTGGGCGTCAAGGACCTGCACTCATCCCAGCAAATCCGCTGGGCCCTGGAGGACGCCTGGCTGGATCCACTGGTGCAAAAACGCTGGGCGAAATTTGCACTTCAATTGACTTCGCAACAGGCTGAAAAGCTGCTCGCTTCGGCGGCTTTGAAGTTCCCTTGCAAAATGAAAATACAGCAACTCAGCAAGCCTTCTGCCACCGAGGGTTGGGCGCTTGAACAACAGGGCTTTTGCAGCACTGGTTGAATTTTCTAAAAGCTCAGGAAACCGAACGCTGCAAGCGCAATTCCTCAACCCTTGTGCCGCTGATATCGGTCGTCTTGGCGCTGCCCATTTCGCGCTTGAAACCTGCCAGTTCGAAGAAACGCAGGGCGCGCTGGTTGCGCAGGAAAACCCACAAGGTCACCTTGGTGCATCCCTCTTCCTGCAGTCCATCGCGCGCGGCGTCCCAAAGAGCCAGGCCAGCGCCCTTGTCCCAATGGATCGGGTTGACATACATCGCCCAGATTTCACCGACGACCGAGGCCGTACCTTTGTCGCGTGAACGATCGAAAGCCACGAAACCCATCAATTCGTTGTCAATATGAGCGACCAGCATTTGGGGCTCGGACAACTCGATGGCCTCACGCCAGTAAGCCTGACGCGTTTGCACTGACAAGGTGTCCAGCATCGTTTCTGGAAGCAACCCCTTGTAGGCTTCTTGCCAGGCTGCAACATGAATTTCTGCGATGCCCTTGGCATCACGCAGCGCGGCGGGACGAACCTGAATACTCGACATACAAACCCTGATCAAACTAGAAACGGAAGGGCAGAATTGTCAGTGCCAAAACATGCTTTTGGAAGCCTTGACAGCGTAATTTTTTACCGCCTTGTTTCAGCAATCGGCATCGCTTGCCTGCTGTTCTTTGCCAAACTGCTGAACTGACCGACTCAATCCCGACTTGCTGCTGCGCTGCATCTGTCGCAGCAATCGATGGTCAACTGCCTGTCCTGCCAGTTGTTTAGCAAACCGCTGCTTCACATCACCCTGCATCTGCAACAGCAAATGGGCTGTCGTCATGGCATCGGCCAAAGCCCTATGGGCACGGCCGGTTGCTGGTAGCCGGTGATGTCTGGCCAGAGTGCCGAGCTTGCAATTTTCCGCCTCGGGATAGAGACGACGAGCCAGCAGCAATGTGCAGACAAATTGATGTTCAGGATCTGGTTCGCATTCGGCGCGCAGCAACTCGGCCTGCCAGAACGCACGGTCAAAAGCAGCGTTGTGCGCCACCATCGGACAGCCACGGGTGAAATTTGCCAACTCCCGCATTACCTGCACGGCTTCGGGTGCATCAGCCAGCATTGCATTGCTGATACCGGTCAACTGTTCGATAAAAGCAGGCACCCTGGCACCGGTTTTCATCAAGCTCTGGTACTGGCCAACGATTGCACCATCGTGCAACAGCACCACCGCGATTTCAGTGGCACGGGCACCAAGGCCCGGTGACAAACCGGTCGTTTCAAAGTCGATCACGGCCAAAGTCTGCACAGGTTTCAAAGCGCCGGATGCTTCAACGCATTCAAAGCCAGCTTTCTTTCAACCGCAGCCTCGAGATTTACAGACGAATGGTCAGCAATTTGAACCAGATAAATCAGCACATCGGCGATTTCTTCACCCAGGTGTTGATGCCTCTGCGGATCGTCCTGGATTGCCTGCGATTGCTCGGGTGTCAACCATTGAAAAATTTCCACCAGTTCGGCGGCTTCCACCACCATGGCCATTGCCAGGTTTTTCGGTGTTTGATAAGGCTGCCAGTTGCGCTCAGCTGAAAACTGACGCAAACGTTTTTGCAGATTTTCTATGTCCATGGGGGCAAGTGTGGCATGAGTCTGCAGTGCATAGCGCTATCTGTGCAATCTCGAAAACTTCCCACTGCCTTCCAGTTTCTTATTCTTCAACTTTTTAAGTTGGTAGTCATAGTAGAGCAGCCATTTTTCTGTGGACAAGTCTATTTTCTTCAATCTTGACAAGTACTTGCATGACCGAAAAGCCTGTGTGCCAGACCCTCTTGCTGCTGTCCGCGAAACGCTAACAAGTTCTGAAAAGTTGCTTTGCCTGTGGATAAGCATGTAGTTGTAAAAAATTTATCCACAACTTTGTGCCTTGACAAAAAAAGTCAATCAAATGTGCAAATTTTTAAAAAATCTGAACAAATTCGGGGAAAACACGAGGACTGATTGATTGAAATCGTCGATAAAGTGACGGTTTTATGACGTCAACCGGCCTATCAAATCCGCCAGAAGGAAATGAATGATGAAAGATTTACAAACGAAATTTCTTGCGTTGGCAGTCAGCCTGATTGTTGCTGCTTGCGGAGGCGGCAGCACGGCCAACATCACGCCACTGACCAAAATCACAGCTGTCAAGGTCTTCGGCGACAGCCTGGCTGACTCGGGAACATTCGGTTTCAAGTTCACCGTTCAGGCGGTCGACGGCCAGATATACCCCGAACGCGTGGCCGCCACTTACGGCCTCAGCTTGTGTAATTTCTATGTCTTCACCGGGACCACGTTCGCTGCCAACCCGAAGGCTGGATGCACCAACTATGCCATTGGCGGCGCGGTGATCAATAATTCCAGTCCGGTCAACCCACTCGGGATTCCAATTCAATTTGCCAACGCCGTTGCCGCAGGCAACTATGCGGCAACCGATCTTGCCTTGATCGATGGCGGCGGTAACGATGCTGCCGACCTGGTGGGGGCTTATCTGAAAGCTCCTTACGACGGCGGTGCCAGCTTGGCCGCGCTGTTGGGTACCAAGCTGACACCAACGCAAGTTGGCACAGCTTTAGGAGGCGGCGCAGCGGGCATCGCCGCCGGTGGCGTCACTTATATGCAGGCGCTAGCGGATTATTTTTCCAACAGCATCAAGAGCAATGTGATTGGCAAGGGCGCAATGCAAGTCGCCATCCTGAACGTGCCGGGCATCACGAATACCCCGCGCTTCCAGATGGTGCTGGATGGCATTGCTGCAGCCTATGGTGGTGGCACGGCGGGTGCTGCAGCAAGAGCGCAGTCAGATGCTTTGTTCAAGAGCTGGGTGGTTGCCTTCAACACACAGTTGAGTGCGAACTTTGCGAGCGAATCGAAGGTGGTGATCATTGATTTTTATACGGCCTTCAACGACCAAATTGCCGCGCCGGCGCAGTTCAGTTTAAGCAACGTCAAGACACCTGCCTGTCCGGTCGTTGGTTTGGGTTCGGATGGTCTGCCGGTTTACTCATTCCCAACCTGCACTTCTGCCAGTTTGTCAGCCGCGATAACACCGGGGTCAACCGACCCCAATTGGTGGAAATCCTATGGCTTTGCTGACAGCTTTCACCCGACGCCCTATGGCCATCAACTGGTCGCTCAGCTGATTTCCAAATCCTTGGCCATCAAGGGCTGGCTGTAAAGCCAAGTTAAAGGAATACATATGAAAAACAACCTTCTTTGCATCGCTGTTCTAACCCTCATCAGCACAGGCGCGGCACAGGCCCAATCAGCCGGCAGCTTTACCTTGCGCGGCGGTGCCACCTTGATCGCTCCACAGGTATCGAGTGGCGATCTGAGCAGCCCCAGCTTTGCCGGCACCAAGATCAATGTGCTTGCTGCCAGCCAGGTCAGCGGCGGCATCAACTACATGCTGACCGACAACATCGCGGTTGATTTGCCTCTGGGCATCCCATTCAAGCATCAGATCATCGGTGCCGGTGCAATCGACAACACCGGCAAGCTGGCCGATGTCGACGCCTTGCCAGTCACAATGTTGCTTCAGTACAAGGCAGGTTCGCCGACCAGCGACTTGCGCCCTTTTGTCGGCGTTGGTTTGACGATGGCGAAATTCTCCAACACACGCAGCACGGCAGCCTTGACCGGCTTGACGGGCGGTACGCCAACGACACCGACAACGATGTCGATGAAGGATGCCAACGGTTCGACCTACCAACTCGGTGTTGCCGCCAGGTTGGGCGGACGCTGGACGCTGGATGTTTCAGCCACCAAGGTGATGTTGAAGACGATCGGCAAATTGTCGACCGGCCAGAGCATTGGGGTGACCTTGAATCCGGTGGCATTTTCAGCCGGCCTCGGTTACACCTTCTGACAGACCACAAGTGTCGGCATCAATCGATGCCGACCACCTTGTGCATCTGAATCGACAAGCGCCATTGCGGATGTTCCATGCAATAGGCGGCGGCTTCGCGGCGATGCTGAGTTCTCAGCACGCTGTCGAGGGGCTGTAAAAAGAAATGCTCGAAGGCCAGTTGTTCAAAACGTTCAGGCTTGGCCAGGAGCTGCGGGAAAACCAGTTTCAACTCATTCCCATGAGTCAGCACCAGCTCGGCATCAGCTTTCGGGCTGACGCAGATCCAGTCCAGCCCGACCGGCGCGGGCTGCGTGCCATTGGTTTCAACCGCGATCTCGAAGCCTTTGGCATGCAATGCGTCGATCAATGCCGAGTCGATCTGCAGCAACGGCTCACCGCCGGTGCAGACGACATAAGGCCGACCTAATTGCCCTTGGCTGTCCGACGGCCACAGCGCTGCGATCGCTCCGGCCAGTGATTTGGCATCAGCAAATTTGCCGCCTCCCTGTCCGTCGACACCGACAAAATCGGTATCGCAAAAACTGCAGACAGCTTCCGCGCGGTCCTGTTCGCGGCCGCTCCAGAGGTTGCAACCGGCGAAGCGGCAGAACACCGCCGCCCGTCCGGCTTGTGCGCCTTCGCCTTGCAGGGTGTAAAAAATTTCCTTGACAGAATAAGTCATCTTTGGCCTTAAACCGGGATCACTGGCCCATCGGTGTTTTCGCTCACTATCGCTCCACATCCCCGTGTTTCGTAAATATCTATGCGATCGAGCGGGGGCAGCACCCGCCGCGCCTTGGCCAGCACCCAGGCCGCCAGGCTGGCATTGTCGCCATCAATCAGGTCGGCGATCTCGTACAGCGGTCGATGGTCGATCGCCTTGAAGATCGGATCGAACAGGGTTTTGACATCGCCGAAGTCGACTGTCCAGCCCATCAATTGGTCGAGCGCTGCGCTCAGATGCAGGCGCAAGGTGTAGGTGTGCCCGTGGACGCCGCCGAGCAGATTGCCTGCCGGCGCATGCTTGAGCATTGTCGCGCTATCCAGCGTCAACTCCTTCCAGATGCGGTAACGGCTGCCGTCGTAATTGGCGCCGCAGCTGCCGGTCTCGTACACGGTGATCCACGACAGTTCGGGCAGTTGGGGTTGCAATCTTTGCCACAGCCAGGACGACATCAGCTCGCTGGTCGGGTTCTCAAGACCTTCGATTTCGTTCAGGCAATGGTAGTTGAGCAGGATCTGCAGCGGCGCCCAGATCTCGTCGAGATGGTCATAGTCGATGCTGATGTCGCGCTCGCCAAGGTCCTGATTCGCGTGGATGATGACCTCGAAACCATGGCCATGCATGCGGCCGCATTTATGCCCCAGCGGCACATTGGGCAGTTGGTGAGCGGCCTGGAAGCGGTAGCGCCGCCAGACATGGGCCATGCCATCGGCGTCGAGATCGACGCCTGAATGCTGGGTACTCTGCACGCCGACCTGCTGGATGCCCGGCACTTCAAACTCGGTCTCGAGGCGCTGACGGATCCAGCGCGCGATGTTCTCGTCGGTCGGTTGTTCGATCTGGTGGTTCAGCAACGCATGGTCGAGCGGCGCCACGCAGACTTCCAGGCGCCGTCGCAACTCCTCGACTTCAGCACCGGGGAATGGTGCCCAGTCTTGCGGCAGCATTGCGCGCACGGTGGTGAAGTAGCTGTGGCCATGCAGATCGCGGCTGCGATGACCGGGCGGCAGCGCAGGGATCTGGCAGGCCGATTCGAAGCCGCATGAGGCAGCATAAATTGTCTGGGTATGCATCAGTCAAAGCGCGCCGATTCAGCGGCGGCCCCTTGTTTGCGAGAGTGGTTTCTTGCCCTTCAGATGGCGCTCGATGCCGTCGTTGAGGCGGCCACGCAGGTCGACGACCGCCGCCAGATGGCCGTAAACGCCGGGGAAACGCAGATCCAGCCAGAGCCATAGGGTGCAGCTGCGCAGGGCCTGCTCCATCCGGTCGAGCCGGCTATGTTCGTCGACTTCCTGCAGGAACCAGGGCGCTCCGACTGAGCCGGTCAGCGCATGGCGACTGGCCCAGTCGAGATATTCCTGCACCTGCGAATCGGTGCGTGTGTCGACCGGCGCTTGGGCGTAGATGAAGCGCATCTTCAGCGACAGGCTGCCAGCTGCGCGGTCGAGGCGGTCGGCCAGCTCGAGCATCTGCTCCAGCTCAGCCACTTCGAAATGCGCATCGTCGAGGCGCAACTGGTCCATGAAAACATCGAGCACCGCGCGCAGCCGGCTCAGCCCCAGGCGCGAGGCGATCGTGTCGATATGCCACCAGTTCGGCGCCACCGCGGCCTTGAACTCGCGCGGAGCACGCGGCGATTTCGGCAACAGCTCTTTCAAGGTTCTGGCCGCCGAGGGTTCGGCTTCGCGCAGCACGCCGACAAAGCCTTCATCATGCATGCCGTAGCGCCCGGCGCGCCCGGCAATCTGGTGCACCTCGGAGACGCTCAGTACGCGGTCTTCGAGACCATCGAACTTGGTCATGGTGCTGAACAGCACACGCCGGATCGGCAGATTCAAGCCCATCCCGATCGCATCGGTCGCTACCAGAATATGGCTCGCGCCCTGGGCAAAGCGCTCGGCTTCGCGCCGCCTCACTTCGGGCGGCAAGGCGCCATAGATCACCGAGACCGGATGACCGGCTGAATCGATCTGGTCGCGCAGCATCAGCACTTCGCGGCGGCTGAAAGCAACCACCGCATCGCCATGCTTGAGCATCGCGATCGGCACTGCGGCCGGCAGCAATTGCACCTCCTGCTTGCGATCGAAATGCCGCACCGTGCAGCGCTCGCCGCACAGCCCCAGCAGGTTCTCGATCGCCGGCACCGCATAGGCCGAGCAGATGATGATCAGCTCGTTGGCCGGCACGGCCACGATCGCTTGCGTCCAGGCCCAGCCCCGGTACATGTCGAAGAGCATCTGCGCCTCGTCGATCACCGCCACATCGATCGCCTTGCTGGTGTTGACCATCTCGATCGTGCTCGAGACCACGCGCGCGGCCTCCGCCGGCACGTTTTCTTCGCCGGTCAGCAGCGAACAGGGCACGCCGCGCCCGACCAGGCGGTCGCGCCCCTCCAGGGCCAGCAAGCGCAGCGGCGCCAGATAAGCACCGTCATGGGCTTGCGCGAGCCGCTCGAAAGCCGCATGGGTCTTGCCGCTGTTCGGTGGGCCGACAAACAGCGTCACCGTGCGTTGCAAATGCCTTGCTGCCGGAAAGGTATCGGGGTAGCCCTGAAAGGCCAGTTCGCTGTTCAAGCCGGCCAGCATGTCGAGTTCGGCGACGCGATTTTCCCAACGATCCTGGGCCCGCGTACAGGCCGCTTTCAGCTCGGGGAAGGCCTGCGGCGTCGCGCATTCGACCTGCAATCGCGGCAGCAAGGATTCGAGATGTTCGACATGCCCGGAAGCGCTGCGCGCCAGCAGCAACTCCAGATGCTCGAGCAGTTCCTGGGCCTGTGCAAAAGCCGGTGCCGGCCCGACCGCGGCTTGTAGCGCTGCGAGGTCGCCATTGCGATAGAAATCCCAGATGGCCGCATCGTCGACGGCGACGCGGAAAGCGATTGCCAACTGCCAACCCGGCTGCGACAGCTGCAAGGTATGGCTGCACAAACGTTGCCAGACCTTGCCCGCACGCGTCAGCCCGAGCGTTTCCAATTGAGCGCTGCGTTCTTGCATCAGCGCACGCACGGTCGGTGCGTTGCCCACCGCGTCGAGGTGGACCAAGGCGTTTGCCATCAAGCGGGGTTCGATCCAGCGGCTCGGGCGTGAGCCGGCGACGGCTTTTTGCAGCAGGATCAAACCTTGCTGATCGAGCTGATCTTCCTTGCCCTGTTCACCGGCAAAGTCGACCGGTGTGGTCACCTGCGGCAACTGGTAGGCGGACTGCCTGATGCGCAGCAATTGTTCGGGCCCGATGTCGGCCGGCATGCGGCTCTGATGGCGGGAAATGGGCAACGTCGGCGACGCTGCGACTGTCTTGATGATATGGGGCACCTTGAGAGTTGACCACAGGTTCATGACCCGATCAAAACCTCTGGCTGCAGCTCGCGTTCTGCGGCAGATTTCAACCGACGCGATGGCCCTTTGCCGCATCGAACAGATGGGCGGCGGCGGCAGGCCAGTTCAGCATCACCGGGTCGCCAACGCGCTGCATGACCTTGCCGGGCACGCGGGCAGTCAACAGGCCCAGCGCGGTCTCGACCTTGACATAGGTTTCCGGGCCGGTCGGCTCGAGCATGCTCAAGCGCCCTGCCAGGCAGCCCTGGTCGGACAGCGCGATGTCTTCGGGCCGGATGCCATAACTGAACGAGGTGCCGGAACTGGCGCTGATCGCGGCGCTTTGGGTTTCATCCAGCGGCAACTGTTGTTGATGGCAAACCAGCCCAGCGCCGCTGCGCGAGGCTTCGATGAAGTTCATTGAGGGCGAGCCGATGAATTCGGCGACGAAACGGTTCGCCGGTCTTGCATAAATGTCGTCAGGCGAGCCGAGTTGCTGGACGCAGCCGTCCTTCATTACCGCAACCCGGTCGCCCAGCGTCATGGCCTCGACCTGATCATGGGTGACATAGACGGTTGTCGTCCTGGTGCGCTGGTGCAGCAGCTTGATTTCAGCGCGCATTTCAACTCTCAATTTGGCGTCGAGGTTGGACAGCGGCTCGTCGAAAAGGAAGAGCGAAGGGTCCCGCGCCAACGCCCGCCCCATCGCCACGCGCTGGCGCTGTCCACCTGACAACTGACCCGGCTTGCGATCGAGTAAATGCGTGATCTGCAGCATCGCTGCGACCCGCTGCACCGCGGCTTCGCGCTGCGGCTTTGGCACTTTGCGCATTTCCAGCGCGAAAGCAATGTTCCCGGCCACGCTCATGTTCGGATACAGCGCATAACTCTGGAACACCATCGCGATGTCGCGGTCGCGGCTGGGCAGGAAAGTGACATCGCGATCGGCCATATGGATGCTGCCCGAGCTTGGCGTTTCCAGCCCGGCGATCATGTTCAGCAGCGTGCTCTTGCCGCAACCCGAGGGGCCGACCAGGATCAGGAATTCACCGGCCTCGACCTCGATGTCTATGCCCTTGAGCACTTCGACGGCGCCGAAGGTCTTGCGGATCTGGCGGATTGAAACTGCGCCCATTGATGTTCAGCCCTTTACTGCGCCGGCTGTCAGGCCGCGCACAAAATATTTGCCTGCCAGCGCATAGACGATCAGCGTCGGCAGCGCTGCGATCATGGCGGCGGCCATGTCGACGTTGTATTCCTTCACCGAACTCGAGGTGTTGGCCAGATTGTTCAGGCCCACGGTGATTGGCTTGCTGTCGGCCCCCGAGAACACCACGCCGTAGAGAAAATCGTTCCACACATTGGTGAATTGCCAGATCAGCGTGACGACCAGAATCGGTGCCGACAAGGGCAGCATGATGCGGGTGAAGATCTGCCAGAACGAAGCGCCGTCGAGCGTGGCTGCCTTGACGAGTTCATTGGGCAGGCCGGCGTAGTAATTGCGGAAGAACAGCGTCGTCGAAGGAATGCCGGCGATCACATGGACGACGATCAAACCCCAGATCGAACTGGCCAGCCCGAACCAGCCGAGCACCTGACTCATCGGCAGCAGCACCACCTGCATCGGCATGAAGACACCGAACAACATCAGCGCGAACATCAACTCGCTGCCACGAAAACGCCATTGGGTCAGCACATAGCCGTTGACCGCGCCGATGGCAGTCGAGATTGCTACCGCCGGCAGCACCATCAAGACCGAGTTCATGAAGAAGGGCTGCAAACCGCCGCAATCGGTGCCGGTGCAAGCGCTTGACCAGGCCTTGGACCAGGCGGCGAAGCCGGGCTTGACCGGCAGCGCCACCAGGCTGCTGTTGCGGATCTCGTCCATGTCTTTGAGCGAGGCGCACAACATCACATAAAGCGGCGTCAAAAAGAACACCGCAAAGGCCAGCAGCAAGGCCAGCAGCAGCAAACGTTGCAGACCGAACCGGTGACGGGTCATTTCCGCACCCGTAATTCCGAATAAAGGTAGGGCACGACGATGGCCGCGACGGTGGCCAGCATGAAGGTCGCGCTGGCCGCGCCCAGACCGATCTGGCCGCGCGAAAACGCCATCGTGTACATATAGGTGGCCGGCATGTCGGTGGCGTAACCGGGGCCACCGGCGGTCAATGCCATCACCAGGTCGAAACTCTTGATCGCCAGATGGCTGACCACCATCAGCGTTGAAAAGAACACCGGCCGCAGGCTCGGAATGATGATGCGCCAGTAGATCAAGGGCAGGCTCGCACCATCGACCTGCGCGGCCTTGATGATGTTGTCATCGATGCTGCGCAGTCCGGCCAGAAACAGCGCCATCACGAAGCCTGCGCTTTGCCAGACGGCGGCGATCACCAGGCAGTAAATGGCTTTGTCAGGGTCAACCAGCCAGTCAAAGCTGAAGTCGCTGAAGCCCCATTGCTGCATCAGCAACTCGAAGCCGGTACCGGGGTTCAGGATCCATTTCCAGGCCGTGCCGGTGACGATGAAACTCAGCGCCATCGGATAGAGGTAAATCGTCCGCAGCAAGCCTTCAGCGCGCAGCTTCTGATCGAGCAAGATCGCCAGCAGCAGACCCAGACCCATGCCACCGCCGATGAACAAGGCACCGAAGATCAGCAAATTCTTCATCGCCACCCACCAGCGCTCGGACTCGAACAGCGCTGCATATTGCTGCAAGCCGGCGAACTCGTAGCTGGGCAGCATGCGTGAATCCGACAGCGACAGGTAGCCATTCCAAGCCATCAAGCCATAGATGAACAGGAAGGACAGCAAGAAGGTCGGCGCGATGACAAGCCGCGGCAGCCACGGGCTGCGTGGCGGGTGATGAGGATGCATGGCGGGTGGCTACTTCGTCCGCGCTGCCGTCGCGATCTGCTGCATCGCTTCGCGGGCGCTCATGCGGTCGCTGTTCCAGAATTGGCTGATCGCATCCTTGATCGCGCCTTCAACAGCTGAAGGGACTGCCATGCCATGCGCAATCGAAGGCAGCAGCGTGCCGGCCTTGGCGCTGCTGCCGAAGTCGCTCGATGAGCGCTTGGCGCATTCGTCGAACTTGTCCATCTTGACGCCCACGCGCACCGGGATCGAGCCTTTGTTGAGGCTGAAGGTCTCCTGGAATTCAGGCCCCATGATGGTCGCTGCCAGGTCTTTCTGGGCCATGGTGTTGGCTTCGTTTTTCAGCTTGAACATCGCAAACGAATCGATGTTGTAGGTGAAGGCCCTGGCGCTGCCTGGAGAGGGCGTGCAGATGAAATCCTTGCCGGGCGCCTTGCCGGCAGCGATGAACTCGCCCTTGGCCCAGTCGCCCATGAACTGCATGCCGGCTTCGCCCTTGATGACCATGGCGCTGGCCAGGTTCCAGTCGCGCCCGGGCGAATTCTTGTCGGTATAGGCTTTCACCCGCTTGAAAGTGCCCAGCACTTTTTCCATCGTGGCACTGTTCAGCGCGGCCTGGTCGAGTTGCACCAACGCCTGGCGATAGAAATCACTGCCACCGACGCCGAGTGCGACATCCTCGAACAGGGTCAGGTCCTGCCAGTTCTGGCCGCCATGAGCGACCGGTATCAGGCCGGCTTTTTTCAAGGCTTCGGCAGCCACGAAGAATTCATCCCAGTTGCTTGGCGCTTTGGCACCGGCGCGCTTGAAGGCTTGCGGGTTGATCCACAACCAATTGACGCGGTGCACATTCACCGGCACGGCGATATAGCTGCCCTTGAACTTCATCTGGTCGCTGACCACCTTGGGCAGCAGATCGTCCCAATGTCCGGCCTTGGCCACATCATCGATATTGGTCAGCACGCCCTCGCGCGCCCAGTCTTGCAACGACGGGCCCTTGATCTGCGCGGCGGCCGGCGCATTGCCTGAGACCACGCGCGACTTCAGCACCGTCATCGCCGAGTCGCCACCGCCGCCGGCAACCGCAAAATCCTTCCAGCTATGTCCCTTCGACTGCAAGCTGGTCTTGAGTGACTGCGCCGCCTTGGCTTCGCCGCCGCTGGTCCACCAATGCAGTACTTCAACTTCGCCAGCGCAGACGGGCATGGCGCTGAAATTGATCGCAGTTATTGCGGCCAAGGCTTTGCGACTGAACGCGGGTTTGCATGCTTTTGTCATCGATCGAGATCTCCTGGCGCAAGCCTGACCAGAAAGGTTGCGGCCCCAATTATTAACGAAAAATTAACACTACGTAACAAGGGGTTAACCCGCTGCCGGAAGCTTCACCCTGGCCAGCAGGCCATTCGGCTGTACCGGCAACAGTTCGACGCTGCCTGAATGGCGCTCGACGATTTCGCGCACGATCGCCAGACCCAGGCCGCAGCCAGTGCCGTCCCCGGTGCCGCGCACAAAGCGCTCGAACAGATGTTCGCGCTCGGACTCGGGCACGCCCGGGCCGTTGTCTTCAACTTCGAGCAGCAACTCGTTGCCTTGCCCATGCACGCGCACGGTTACGGTCGCGCCCCGTCCTGCATAGCGGACCGCATTGTCGATCAGGTTGATCAGCACCTCGCCCAGCAGCAAGCCGATGCCACGGACTTCGGCCGGGGCCGGCGGGGGACGGTCTTGCTCATCGCCATCGGGTTCGTCAAAGCCCAGATCGACGCCGGCCAGCAAAGCGCGCGGCACCATCTCGGCGGTGACATCACGGGCCAGTTGTCGCAGATCGACCGGCAAGCGGCTTTGCAGGCTGGCTGATTCGGGCTCGGCCCTGGCCAATGTCAGCAACTGATTGACCAGATGGGCGCTGCGCACCGCGCTTTCATGCACGCGCTTGAGCCTGGCGATCAAGGACGGCTCGGTCGCCTCCATCAAGGCCAGTTCGGTCTGGCTTTTCAATCCGGCCAATGGCGTTCGCAACTGGTGTGCGGCATCGCTGATAAAGCGTTTTTGCGCAGCGACATGGTGGTGGACTTCGCCGAGCAGGGTGTTCATCGCCCGGGCCAAGGCGCGCACTTCGAGCGGCGCGGCATTCAGCTGGATCGGCGTCAGGTCATTGACTGCCCGGCCTTCGACCTTTCGCTGCAGCAGCGCCAGTGGCGCCAACCCGGCGCGGATGCCGGCCCAGACGACCATCGTCACCAGCGCGATCAAGGCCGACAAAGGCAGCACCAGATCGAGCATGATTTGGCGCGCCAGCTCTTCCCGGTTGGTGCTCGAGCGGGCCACTTGCACCAGCATGGTCTGACCGGGCGAGTCGGCATCGCCATAACGCAGATAAAGCGCAGCCACCCTGACGCGCTCGGACTTGTCCGCCCCGGCATTTGGCTGGTTCAGGATGCCGTCATAGAAATAGGGCTCACCCATCACCGGATCGGTGATCGTTGGCAGCGGCGGCAGGTTGCGGTTGCCGAGGATGAACTGCCCTGGCGGCGTGCTGACCGTGTAGAGCACGCGGTCGCTCGGGTCGGATTCGAGGATGTCCTGGGCGGCCCGCGGAAAGTCGATCAGCAGCCCGTTGCCTTGCGGCTTGACCTGGCGCGCCAAGGCTCTTGAGGCCTGCGACAGCGTGGCGTCGACCGCCTGGTTGGCATAGCGAACCGCCAGGTTGTAGGTGAACAAGCCGGCAGCCAGCCACATGATGATCTGCGGCAGCAGCAGCCAGATGAACAATTGCCGGTGCAGCGATGGGGCGCCGGTGGCTGCGCCCGGAAGAGCGGCCCACCAGCCAAGGCGCAGGAGTTTTTTGTCCATAGCGAGTTCAGGGAAAGCGACAGCCGCGAGCATAGCCGCCCGTTCCTTGAAAGCAGCAGCGAATGCCAGCGGGTCTCAGACGATCAAGCGATTGATTAACAATTCATGAACATCGACGATTGGGCGTTTCCGTCTTCAGCGCGGCGCTTGATAAACGCGCACATGGTCGACTTCCAACGTCACCGGAAAGATTGCGTCGTCGACCGGACCCCCGAGGTCGCCGCCGATGGCCAGATTAAGGATCAGGAATTGCGGCGCATCGAAAGGCCAGGCCGCGACGCCGGTCTTCGGGTTGGCATAACTGAAATGCTCGACCCCATCGACGCCAAAGCGGATCAGCTCATGGGTCCAGAGCATCTGGTAGTTATGGAAAGCCTTGCAGGCATCGGGCAATTGCCGGCCATTGCCGGCGCCATTGCCGCCGCTGCCGGCAGTTCGGTGCACTGTGCTGAAGATCCGTTCGGGGTCTTTACCGAGTTGCTCGAGGATGTCGAGCTCGCCATCGGCGGGCCAGTTGCCGGCGCTGCCCAGCGTCCAGATCGCCGGCCAAGTGCCCTTGCCGCAGGGCATCCTGGCGCGGATCTCGAAAAATCCATAGGTCCAGTCGCCCTTGCCCCTTGTGATCAAACGGGCCGAGCTGTAATGCTGACCACCCCAGTCGGGTTCGTTCTTCAAGTCCTCGCGGGTTGCGGTGATCAGCAATTTGCCCTGGCTTGCCCGGGCATTTTCAGCCCGCGGGCCGGCGTAATACTGCTGCTCGTTGTTGTACCAACCGTCCTTGTTGCGCGACTTGTCATGCAGCCATTTCGCCGGGTCGGGCAGGCCATCTTGCGTGAATTCATCGGCCCAGACCAGCTTGTAGCCGGCCGGCAAGGTGAGCGGCGCCGGCGCTGCATTGGCAGCCCCGCTGGCCAGCAGGGCCAAGCCGCAGAGCAGGCGGCGGATGAGAGAAAAATCCATCTTGTTTCCTTTTGAAATTGCTTTGCCGGCCAATGTCAGCTCAGCAGACAACCCGCAGCATCGAAACCGATGGCCTGGCCAGCCAGCGGCTTCAGCCAAAGGGTCTGGCCGGCTTGCAGATGGCTCAGCTCGCTGCCGACCTTGGCATTGAGCAGTCCATCTTGTCCTTCCAGCTTCAGGTGCAGGATCGACGCATCGCCCAGATGCTCGGCCAGCACCAGCGTTGCCGGCACCGCCGTCGAGTCGAGCGCGGTCAATACCTGCAACTGCTCGGCGCGCAGGCCGGCGCAGCTTGCCTGTGGGGCGATTGATGAGCTCAGCGTGGCCCACAAGGTCAGCTGCGCCGCGCTGGCATCCGCTGCGGGGCGATCAATCAGGTTGATCCGCGGCGCGCCCAGAAATGCCGCAACAAACTTGGTAGCCGGGCGGTTGTAGAGGGCCATCGGTGCGCCTTGCTGCTCGATGCGGCCCTGATGGAAGACGGCGATGCGGTCGCCCAAGGTCATCGCTTCAACCTGATCATGGGTCACATAGATCATCGTCGTGCCCAGCTCCTGGTGCAGGCGCGAGAGCTCGATCCGCATCTCCACCCGCAAGGCCGCATCGAGGTTGGACAGCGGCTCGTCAAACAGGAAGACCTTGGGCTTGCGAACGATGGCGCGGCCGATCGCGACCCGCTGGCGTTGGCCGCCCGACAACTCCTTGGGGAAGCGGGTGAGCAGCTCGGTGATGCGCAGCGCCTCGGCGGTGCGGCCTACTTGTTGCTCGCGCTCACGCTTTGAAACCCCGGCCATATGCAGCGCGAAGCCCATGTTTTCGGCCACCGTCATATGCGGGTAGAGGGCATAGCTCTGGAACACCATCGCCGCGCCGCGGTCGGCCGGGCGCAGTTCATTGGCGCGCTGGCCGTCGATCAGCAATTCGCCACGGTCGATGTTTTCCAGCCCGGCGATCATGCGCAGCAGCGTCGACTTGCCGCAGCCCGATGGCCCGACAAAGACGATGAACTCGCCGTCCTCGATCTCCAGGTCAACGCCCTGGATCACGTCGACCGCACCGAAACTCTTGTGGATGCCGCGCAGGCTTACCTGGCCCATATCAAACCCTCGCTCTGTGGTCAGCAGCATGACAGCGCTGCAGAAATTCCCGATACCAATGCGCGCTGTCTTTGAGCCTGCGTTGCTGCGTGGCGTAGTCGACATGGACCAGGCCGAAGCGCTTCTCATAGCCGCTGGCCCATTCGAAGTTGTCCATCAGGCTCCAGACCATATAGCCGGCCATCGGCACGCCCTTGTCGAGCGCGTCGGCGACAGCGGCGATATGGGTCTGCAGATAATCCTTGCGGTCGGCGTCATGCACCTGGCCGTCGCACAGCGGGTCCTTGAAGGCGCCGCCGTTTTCGGTGATGTAGAGCGGCGGCAAGACATGGCTGCGGTGCAGCCTCAGCAGCAACTCGGTCAGCCCTTGCGGGTAGATCTCCCAACCCATGTCGGTGACCGGTAGACCCAGCGCCTTGGCATCGAAAGGCAGGCCGGCGCTGGCGACATGACGGGTGTAGTAATTGATGCCGAGGTAATCCATCGGTGTGGCGATATGGGCCATGTCGCCGGTTTCGATCAGCGGCGCATCGGGCCCTAGTTCGGCCAGCACTTCCGCTGGGTAGCCGACATTGAAAAGCGGGTCGGTATACCAGCGCAGGTCGCGCGCATCATGCATCTGTGCCATGGCCAGATCGGCGGCGCTGTCGGTGGCCGGCATCGCTGGTGACATGTTCAGCACGATTCCCAGCTTGGCTTTGCACCCATCGGCGCGCAGCGCTTGCAGCGCCAGGCCATGGCTGAGCAGCAGATGGTGCGAGACCTGTGCGGCGACCGCACGGCTTTTGATGCCGGGGGCAAAGATGCCAAGTTGATGGCCCAGCACCGCCATCACCCAGGGCTCGTTATGGGTGGTGATGCCGGTCAGGCGATCGCCCAGGCGCTGGTTGATGCCGCGGGCATAGTCGACGAAGCGATGCACGGTGGCGCGTGCGGCCCAGCCGCCCTGCTCCTGCAGCGCTTGCGGCAGATCCCAATGGTTCAGCGTCAGCCAGGGCTGGATGCCGCGCGCCAGCAAACCGTCGACCAGGCGTTCGTAAAAGTCCATCCCGGCCGGGTTCCAGGCCCCGGCGCCCAGCGGCTGAACCCGCGGCCAGGAGACCGAGAAGCGGTAGGCGTCGACGCCCAGCGAGGCGATCAGGTCGAGGTCGGACTCAAGCCGGTGGTAATGGTCGCAGGCGATGTCGCCATTGCTGCCATCCTTGATGGCGCCCGGAAGCTGGCAGAACTGGTCCCAGATCGAGGCGCCCTTGCCATCGGCGGCGGCAGCGCCTTCGATCTGGAAAGCACTGGTGGCCACGCCCCAGCAGAAGTCGGCCGGGAAGCGGTGGTGCAGCAGCGAAACGGCGGTAACGGCAATCGTCATGGGGTCAATCAGGCAAGGGTGAGTCGGCGCGGCGGCTATTTGACGGCGCCGGCGGTAAGCCCGGCGATCAATTGGCGCGAGAAGATGAAGAACAACACCAGCAGCGGCACGGTGGCGATGGCCGAGCCGGCCATCAGCGCGCCCCATTCGGTGTTTTCAGGGCTCTGGATGCTGCGCAGGGCCAGCGGCAAGGTAAAGGAGTCGGCGCTGCGCATCACGATCAGCGGACCGATGAAGTTGTTCCAGGAACTGATGAAGGTGATCAGCCCCAAGGTGCCCAGGGCCGGTTTCAGCAAGGGCAGCACGATGCGCCAGTAGATGCTGAATTCGCCGCAACCATCCATCCGCGCGGCTTCGAGCAATTCGGGGGGAATCGCGCTGAGGGCGAATTGCCGCATCAGGAAAATCCCGAAAGCGCTGGCGGCGCCGGGAATATAGAGCGCCCGATGCTGGTCGATCCAGCCCAGCGCATCCATGATCATGAAGCTAGGGATCATGCTCATGAAGGAAGGCAGCAACATGGTTGCCATCACCAGGCCGAACAGCGTCTGCTTGTGGCGGAACTCGAACATCGCGAAGGCATAGCCGGCCAGCGAGCAGAAGAACAGCGTCAGCAGCGTCGAGGCGATCGCCACATAGACGCTCCAGCCGACATTGCGCCAGAACGGCAGCCTTGCGTTGAGGATTTCCAGATTGGCCTGGAACGAATTGCTGAAGAACAGCGGCAGCGGCTGGCTGAAAATCTCGGTGCGCGTGTGGGTGGCGAACACGAACATGAAGTAAAAAGGCGCCAGCATCAGCAAGGCCCCGCAGCCGACCAGCAGATAAGCCGGCCAGGTTTTCATTGAAGCCTTCATGCCGCGGACCTCCTGGCGCTGAAAGCGCGGTTGGTCAACCAGGTCAGCATCGCCACGATCAGGAACAAGATCCAGCTCATCGCGCTCGAGCCGCCGAAGTCGTTGAAGTCAAAGGCCATGCGGTACAGGTAGACCGCCGAGGTCATCGCCGATTGGTCGGGGCCGCCCTTGCCATTGGTGAGGATGAAGGGCTCTTCGAACAGCTGCAGCCCGCCGATGACGCTGAGCATCACGCCGAAATAGATCATTGGTTTCAGGCTCGGCAGCGTGATGCGCCAGAACTGCTGCCAGCGGCCGGCACCGTCCATCTCGGCGGCCTCGTAAAGGTCTTTCGGGATCGTCTGCAGCGCCGCTATATAGAGCACCAGATTGAAGCCGAGGTAACGCCAGAAGACGATCAGGGCGATCGCCGGCTTGATCGTGCCGGGCTTGTTCAACCAGTCGATCGGCGCCATGCCGAACAAGCTGTCGAGGCCCAGATTGACCAGACCATAGTCGCGCGAGAACAGCGAGCTGAACATGATCGCGATCGCCACGCTGGAGGTGATGTAGGGCAGGAAATAGGCGCCGATCATGAAATCCCGGCTGCGCTTGAACGACTGGTGGATGAATACCGCCAGCGGAATCGCCACCAGATGCTGGGGCAGCCCGGAGGCCAGCGCCAGCCAGAGCGTATTGCCCAGCGATTTCCAGAACCAGGCGTCGCCGATGGCGAAGTAGAAGTTCTCCAGCCCGACATATTGCATCGCGCCCAGGCCACTGGTCGGCTCCCAGGACTGGAAGGCCAGATAAAGCGAGAACAGCAGCGGGAAGACGCCGAACAAGGCGAACAGGCCGAGGAACGGGCTGATGAACAGATAAGGGGCCCAGCGGGGCGAAAGTCTCGGCATCTGCATGCTCAGCGGTGGGCGCGGCGTGCGATCAGGCGGCCGGCATCGGCCAGCGCCTGCTCGATGCCCTTGCCCTCGTCGAGCACATGGTCGAGTTCGGCGCTGATCACTTCATCGGCGAAATTGTTCTGCTTGTGCACCTTCACGGCGGTGATGCGGCGCGCTGCTTCGCGCCAGATCAAACGCGCCTTCTGACCGCCGAGGAAGGGCAGGCCCTCCTCGAAGAACGGATCGTCATAGGTCTCGACCAGCGCCGGGAAGGAATCCTGGGCCTTGAAAGCGGCGAACTGCAGTTCGCGGTCGAGCGTCATCATCTGGATGAACTCCCAGGCCAGGCCCTTGTTCGCCGCTGCCGAATGGCGCGGAATCGCGTAGAAACTACCGCCATAGGCAGCGAAGGCGTTCTCGGGCAGTTGGGCCGCACGCCACAGGCCGCGGGTGGCTGGCGCGACCCAGTTGTTGAGTTGGCCGACCAGCCAAGCGCCGCCCAGTTCGGTCGCCAGCTGGCCGCGCTTGAGCCCTTCGGCCCAGTCGTTCGACCAGGCGCCGACGCGTGCATCGAGCTGGTTCTGACGCACTTTGCGGGCGACTTCAAAGGCGCGCACGAAGCGCGGCGAGGTCACCAGCACGCGCGAATCCTGGTCGAAGTAAAGGCCTTGGCCAGGCTGGATGCCGGTGCGCAGCAGGATGTCCTTGATCTCCTGGACATTGGCGATCAGATAGGCGCCTGTGCGGCGCTTGATCTCGATGCCGGCTGCGACATAGCTGTCCCAGCTGCGTGTCAGCTGCTCGACGCCGACCCCGGCTTTGCTCAGGATGTCGGCCCGGTACAGCATGGTGCCCGGGCCGATGTCGGCCGGTGCTGCCACCACCGCACCGCTGCGATTGGTCGCCTGGTCATAGGCGAAGCCGGCATAGCGCTGGCGCATGGCGCCGATGTTGTAAGGCGCTTTCGCCAGATCGTCGAGGCCCGCGCCATGGGCGAAGCGGCCGACATAGCCAACCTCCAGCGCCATCACGTCGGGCAGGTAGACCGCTGTCGACAAGGCCGTCGTCATCGCCGTGTGATGGTCGCTGTAGGGGCGGCTGACGACCTTGATTTCGACTTCGGGGTGCAAGCGGCGCCAATGCGGGATCGCTGCCTCGACGATCTTGTCGACCAGCGGGAAGGCCGCCACCGTCAATTGCTTGCTGGCTGCAGCTTGCACGCCAGCGCCAGCCAGCAAGCTTGCGCCCATGACGGCGCGGCGCGAGAGCTCGCCGGGGGCTGTCATCTTGGCAATTCCTGGGTCAAGCGGCTGGCTGACATGGGGGGTTCGGCTTGAATATTAATTTATTATTAATATCTTAAAGCCGGATGCAGGGCCTGGCTATGGGCACAAACCTTGAGGCCCTTGGACTGGCGGCGAAGTTCAGGTGTCCAGCGTGCCGGTTTCGAGCAGATAGCCCAGGCCGCGCACCGTGCGGATCGACAGTCCCGAGCCTTCGAGTTTGCGCCGCAAGCGGTGGATATAGACCTCGATTGAGCCGGCGCCGTTGTTCTCGCCGCGGTCCTGGGCCCAGGTCTGGCTGATCTGCTCCTTGGTGACCACCCTTGCGAGTTGCATCAGCAACAAGTTCAGCAAGTCCCATTCGCGCGGACTGAGCTCGAGCGCTACACCGTGCAAGCTTGCACGGTGGGCGTCGCGGTCGAAAACCAGCGCGCCGAACGTGATCCCGCCAGAGACCGGCGGACCGCGCCGCAACAAGGCATGAAGCCTGGCCTCGAGTTCAGGAAAATCAAAGGGCTTGGTCAGATAGTCATCGGCACCGGCGTTCAGTCCGGCCACCCGGTCATCGAGGCTGTCCAGCGCCGTCAGCACCAGCACCGGCAGTTTGCGTTTGGCTTCACGCAAGCGCTTCAGCACTGTCAGGCCGTCGATCATCGGCAGCCCCAGATCGAGGATGGCAATGTCGAATGGTTGCTTGAGCAGCAGATATTCGGCCACAGCGCCGTTCGCCGCATGTTCGACATCGAAACCGGCCAGCCGTAATTGAGCCGTCAAGGCATCGGCAAGGATCGCGTCGTCTTCAGCCAGAAGTAGGTTCATCGCTGCGTTCACCCGGTTGACCCCCGTCGTCGCAATTTTGCAACCCAAGGGTTAACGATAAATTAATAATGTTTAATATTCGTTAAGAATACACCTGACGCTTGCTGATGCCGTCTGGCGGCCCAGTGTACTGTCCGAGCCACAACGCAAGAGACTCGCCCCGCGAGTCACAGGAGACACCCAATGAATAGTTCAATCAAGCTGCGCAAACCAGCCCGTCGCCATCAGGCGCTTCAGATCCATCCGATCGCGGCCGCTTGCGCCGTGCTCTTGTTCGCAGCCGGCGCTGCCCAGGCGCAGCAAGCCGCCAATGTGCTGGAGACGGTGTCCGTCTCGGGCATTGCGCGCGGTATCGAGACATCGATTGCAACCAAGCGCAATTCTGACTCGATCGTCGAGGCGATTTCGGCCGAGGACATCGGCAAGTTGCCTGACGTCAGCATTGCCGAGTCGCTGGCTCGTCTGCCAGGTCTGGCGGGACAACGGGTGGCTGGCCGCGCTCAGGTGATCCAGATCCGCGGCTTGTCGCCGGACTTTGCCGGGACCTTGCTCAATGGTCGCTCGCAGGTCACCACCGGTGATAACCGTTCGGTCGAGTTCGATCAATTCCCGTCCGAGCTGATCAATTCGGCCGTCGTCTACAAGACCGGCGATGCATCGCTGGTGGGCCAGGGGCTGTCGGGCACCATCGACATGCGGACCTTGCGTCCGCTCTCCGTTGACGGCCGCAAGGTGGTGCTGAACGCGCGCCTGGAATCCAATTCCAACGGTTCCGTCAATTCCAATACCGACAGCAACGGCAAGCGCTTCAGTGCTTCCTATGTCGACCAGTTCGCTGACCGCACAATCGGCATCGCCTTGGGTTTTGCACACCTCGATTCGCCTGGCCAGGAACTGCATTACAAGGCCTGGGGTTTCGGCAAGGAAAATCCTGATTGCCTGGCCCATATCGCCGACTGGGGTTGCGGCCCGATGATCGGGCTGCCCACGACAGCCACCACCTTGAACGGTTTTGAAGCCACGGCGATCTCGCGCAAGCAGTCCCGCGACGGCCTGATGGGCGTGTTCGAGTACAAGCCGAGCAAGGATCTGCACAGCACGCTGGATCTGTACTACTCGAAGTTCAAGAAAGAAGAAACGATGCGCGGCCTGATGGGCAGCATCGGTGACGGTTGGGGTGGCCCTACTTCGGGCGCCACGTTCACCAATGTCGTGACCACGCCAGTCGGCGGCTCGACCAGCCTGGTCACTTCGGCGACAGTGGCCGGTGTGCCGAATATGGTGGTTCGCAACGACCTCAACACCCGTGACGACGAGCTCAAATCGCTGGGCTGGAATACCAAGGCCAAGCTGGCTGGTGGCTGGACCGGTGTGGCTGACCTGAGCTATTCCAGCGCTTCGCGCAAGGAAAACGTCATCGAGACCTATGCCGGTATCGGCAGGACCTTGACCACGTTCAATATGAGCGTGCCGACCGGCTCGGGTTATCCCAGCCTGGTGCCCAACAACAGCTATTCCGACGCCAGCAAGGTCTTGCTGAGCGACCCGGGTGGCTGGGGTCATGATGGCCTGTGGAAAAAGCCGCAGATCAAGGACACGATCAAGGCCTTGCGTCTTGACGCGAAGAAGGACCTTGATGGTTTCTTCAGCTCGGTCGATCTCGGTGTCAATTTCGAGACGCGCCAGAAAGATCGCCAGATGAATGAGCTGGCGGCTGATCTGAAGAACGGCCGCACAGCGATCGCCGTGCCAGCCGGTCTGCAGCAACCCGCCACCTCGCTGAGTTTCGCTGGCATACCCGGTGTGCTGTCCTACGACGTGATGGGCGCCTTGAACTCGCTGTACACCTTGAAAGCGCAGGCGGCTGACCAGATCATCAACCGCAATTACGAAGTCAGCGAAAAGGTCACCACGGCCTTTGCCAAGGTCGGCATCGATACCAAGCTCGGCTCGGTGCCGGTGCGCGGCAATGTCGGTCTGCAAGCGATCCATACCGATCAGAGTTCGCATGGCTGGTCCAAGCTCAGCGGGACTTTCTCCGAAGTGACTCGCGGCAGTTCCTACAACGATGTGTTGCCGAACTTGAACCTGAATTTCGAGCTCAGCGACGACCGTTATATCCGGCTGGGTTTGGCCAAGACGCTGGCACGCGGCCGCATGGACGATATGAAGGCCGGAGCTGACGTCAATATCACCAAGGCCACTTCGGGCGTGACGACCTGGGGTGGTAGCGGCGGTAACCCAGAGCTGCAGCCCTGGCGTGCAACTTCGTTTGACCTGTCCTTCGAGAAATACCTGGGCAAGCGCAGTTATGTGGCGGCAGCGATCTTTTACAAGGATCTCGAAAGCTATATCTACACCAAGAAGATCGAGACCAACTTCAGCGCATTCCCGAACACCAGCAACCCTGCGCTGGCGACTCCAGTCAATCCGCTGGCCATGTACACCACACCGGCCAATGGCAATGGCGGCTATGTCCGCGGGGTCGAGCTGAGCAGCTCAATGGATGCCGCTCGCTGGGTGCCGGCGCTCAGCGGTTTTGGAGTTTCAGCTAGTGCGACCTATACCGAGAGCAATGTCCATCCCAATGGACCAGGAACCTCGGAGAAGCTGCCGGGTCTGTCGGGTGTCACGGCCAACCTGACCGCTTATTACGAGAAGAACGGGTTCTCCACCCGGATCAGCGAGCGCTATCGTTCGGCCTTCCGCGGCGAAATCAACGGGCTGCACAATGCGCGTGAATTCACCGAAATCCTGGCCGATCGCCAAGTCGATGCGCAAGTCTCCTATGAGTTCCAGCAAGGTGCTTACAAGGGCTTGTCGCTGCTGCTGCAAATCAACAACCTGACCGATTCGCCTTATGCGACCAGGCTGGGTAATGGCCTGGGTGATGCAATCGCCCCTGGCGAGTACAACAAGTTCGGTCGTCAAGTGCTGTTTGGTATCGGTTACAAGATGTAATTATTGCCATGCCGACACCCCTTGCGGCCGCAGGCGGCAAGGGGTGTTTCCGTTTTCGAAATCAATACAAGCCTCACCAACAGGATTTGCAAAAATTGAAACAGCCAGGCTTGTCGGCCCCTACAGTACAAGCCTCATTGCAGGAAGGCGTAACGGTGTCGGCACGGATTTCATTGTGGTCTGAGGGTTTCAGAGATTTTCGTCCTCAACTGCCCTTTCTGCGGCTTGCGGCCGGAGCCTGCATGGCCCTGCTACTCGTTGCCGGTGCCAATGGTGCGCCGCACAGCCAGGCAGATTGGCCGCAGATCCACAGCGCGATCCGCCAGGATCCGGCGCAGGAATCCCGCATTGCCGCCATCGTGGCGCAAATGACGCTGGCGCAGAAGATCGGGCAGATGACCCAGCCCGAGATCAAGTTCATTACGCCGGATGAGGTCAAGCGCTTTTATATCGGCTCGGTGCTCAACGGCGGCGGTTCCTGGCCAGGCAATGACAAGCAGGCTTCAGCCAGCGATTGGTTGCAGCTCGCCGATGCTTATTGGGCTGCATCGATGGCCACCGATGCGGCGGTCAAGCTGCCGCTGATTTGGGGCACCGACGCGGTCCATGGCCACAACAATGTGCGCGGTGCCACGCTCTTTCCGCACAATATAGGCCTTGGCGCGACGGCCGATGTCAAGCTGGTCGAAGCGATCGGCGCGGCCACGGCCAAGGCGGTTCGGGCCACCGGCATCCAATGGGTTTTTGCGCCGACGCTGGCGGTCGCCCAGGACATGAACTGGGGCCGCAGCTACGAGAGCTATTCCGCCGATCCGGCGCTGGTGGCGCGGCTCGGCGCCGCCCATGTGCGCGGCCTGCAGGGGCAGTTCAAGGATGACGCCAATGTTGTCGCCACGGCCAAGCATTTTTTGGGCGATGGGGGCACCGACCAGGGCCGCGACCAGGGCGTCACGCTGGCGACCCGAGAGCAAATGATAGCCATCCATTTGCAGGGCTATGTCGGTGCGATTGGCGCCGGCGCCCAGACGGTGATGGCTTCGTTCAACAGCTGGAACGATGTCAAGCAGGGCATCAATTACGGCAAGATGCATGGCAGCCGCGCGCTGCTGACCGATGTGCTGAAGACAGCGATCGGTTTCGACGGCTTCGTCGTCTCCGACTGGAACGGCATCGGCCAGATTCCTGGCTGCAGCAATGCCAGCTGCGCCCAGGCGATCAATGCCGGCATCGACATGGTGATGGTGCCCGAGGAATGGCGCGCCTTCATCAAGAACACGATGTTGCAGGTCGAGCGCGGAGAAATCCCGATCGCGCGCATCGACGATGCGGTCAGCCGCATCCTGCGCGTCAAGCTGCGCGCCGGCTTGTTCGAGCAGTCGCCGGGCAAGAATGCCTGGGCCGGCCGGGCCGATGCGCTGCAGGATCGGGCGCTGGCGCGCCGTGCGGTGCGCCAATCGCTGGTGCTGCTGAAGAACCAGCAGCAGGCGCTGCCGCTGCGTGCCGGCCAGCGTTTGCTGGTTGTCGGCAACAGTGCCGACAGCCTTGAAAATCAGAGTGGCGGCTGGTCGCGGACCTGGCAGGGCAACGACAACAAGAACAGCGATTTCCCCGCCGGCCAGACGATCCTGTCCGCTGTTCGCGCGGCTGCGGGCGAGGGCCAAGTCAGCTTCAGCAAGAGCGCTGCCGGCGTCGTCCTCAAGGCTTTCGACGCGGTGATTGCCGTGATCGGCGAGACGCCTTATGCCGAGGGCAATGGCGATATTCCAGCCTCGGGGACCTTGCGCCATTCGAGCCGCTATCCGCAAGACCTGGCGCTGCTCGACGCGGTGTCGGGCAAGGGCCCGAAGGTGATCACGGTTTTCGTCGCGGGCCGGCCGCTTTACACCAATGATTTGTTGAACCGTTCCGATGCTTTTGTGATGGCCTGGTTGCCCGGCACCGAGGGCGGCGGCGTGGCCGATCTGCTGTTCGCCAGCCCCGCCGGGGCTGACTTCAGCGGGCGCCTGCCCTTCGCCTGGCCGCAGGCCGCTTGCGCGGGTGGCACGCCCTTGTTTGCTGCTGGTTATGGCCTGGCTTATGGCGCGGCTGGCGAAGTGGGCCGCCTTGCCGAGCAGATACCGTCGGGCGGCTGTGGCGCGAGAAACGAGATACAGATCTTCAGGCAAGCGGCGGTACCGCCCTATACCTTCGAAGTCGGCAGCGCGGTGGGCCGCTGGCAGGGGCGATCGATTCCGGACGATCCGAATCAGCGCCTGGCCCTGCCGGCCCAAGGCGCGCCGGACATCGAGGTTTCGACCGTACAGATCCATACCCAGCAGGACGCCAAACGAATCGCCTGGTCGGGCCCGGCAAGGTTTTCGGCCTGGGGCTTGCAAAAAACCGATCTGAGCGCCTTCCCTGAGGCCGCGCTATTGTTCGACAGTCGGGTCGAGCAGCCGCCACAGGCCCCGGTGACGCTGACGATGATCTGCGGCAGTTCTTGCCAGGGCTCGCTCGACCTCACCGATCTGTTCAAGCGCATGGCTTCGCAGCCGCCACGCACCATCAAGATTCCGCTGGCCTGTTTTGCGGCGCGCGGCGTCTTGTTGAACCAGGTCGAAGTGCCTTGGCGCATCACCACGACCGGCCCGTTCATCGCCGCTTTTGCCAATATCCGTATCGCCGCCGGCGCCGCTCGCGACGCCGACGCCTTGCCCTGCAATTCATTCCCCATCAGCCCATGACAGCCAGCCACTTGCCCGCCATCAGCCGCAGCCAATTTCCCGCCGATTTCCGCTGGGGCTGCTCAACCTCCTCCTACCAGATCGAGGGTGCTGCCTTCGAGGATGGCCGCGGCGAATCGATCTGGGATCGCTTTTGCGCCACGCCTGGCCAGATCCGTGACGGCAGCAGCGGTGCGGTCGCCTGCGACCATTACCACCGCTGGCCCGAAGACCTCGATCTGGCGCAAAGCCTCGGCGTCAATGCCTACCGCTTCTCGATCGCCTGGCCGCGCATCCTGCCGAGCGGCCGCGGCGCGATCAATCAAAAAGGCCTGGATTTCTATTCGCGTCTGGTCGACGGCATGCTCGAGCGCGGGCTGCAGCCCTGGGCGACGCTGTACCACTGGGACCTGCCGCAGGCTTTGCAGGAGCAGGGCGGCTGGGCCAGCCGTGACACCGTCGATGCCTTTGTCGAATACACCGATGTGGTGACGAGATCGCTGGGCGACCGCGTCAAGCATTGGATCACCCACAACGAGCCCTGGTGCACCGCCTTTCTGGGCAACCATGGTGGCGGCCATGCGCCGGGCTTGAACAGCTACAAGACGGCCTTGCAGGTCTGCCACCATCTGCTGCTTTCGCATGGCATGGCGCTGCCGGTCATCCGCCGCAATGTGCCCGAAGCCCAGGCCGGTATCACCCTGAGCCTGCACCCGATCGTTGCGGCCACCGACAGCCCGGCCGATGTCGCGGCGGCCTTGCGCCATGACGGCATGCGCAACCGCTGGTTCCTGGATCCTTTGTTCGGCCGTGGTTACCCGGCTGATGTGCTGCCCTTGCTGGGTGCCGACGCCCCCGATATGCATCACAGTGACCTGGCGCTGATCGCCACGCCCTGCGATTTTCTCGGCGTCAATTACTACTTTCCGGAGCGGGTTGGCGACGCGGCGGGCGACGGGCAGGAACATGGGCCGATCGCCACAACCGTGGTCTCGACCCCCGATGTCGAGCGCACTGCGTTCGGCTGGGAGGTCGCACCCCAGGGCATGGTCAGCTTGCTGCAGCGGGTTCAGCGCGACTATGCGCCGGCACAGATCTATCTGACCGAAAACGGTTCGACCTATGACGATGTGGTGAGCCCGGACGGCAGCATCGATGACCCGCAGCGGCGCAGCTATCTGGCCCGCCATCTGCTGGCGGCCCGCCAGGCCGTCGAGGCCGGTGTGCCGCTGAAAGGCTATTTCGCCTGGAGCCTGCTCGACAACTTCGAATGGGCCGAAGGCTATCTGCGCCGCTTCGGCCTGACCTATGTCGATTACACGACCCAGCAGCGCCGGCTCAAAGCCAGCGGGATCTGGTACCGCGAGTTCTTGCACCGCTGACCGGCCATGGCTCGATTGCTGAAACTCGCGGCCATCGACCTGGCCTTGCTGGCCGGCGCGGTGCAGGCTCGGGCCCCCAGGGCTGAAGCGATCCCTGGGTGGACCGCAGGTGGAGAATCGGCAGCCGTAAAGACGCTGGCCCGAGCCCACCGCAGGGCGGCCTTGCCTGGGTCGACAACGCGGAGGCATTTGGCGAGCAGGCACCGGCCGTGGCGTCAAGGCTTATGTCGAGGCGCAGCGTGCGTCCTCGGCGCCGCCGTAAACAGCCCTCGCGGGCTGCCCTTCTACCGCCCCGCCAGGAATGGCGGGGCTTCTCGGGAATTCCTATGAGCTTGCCTCCCCTCAAAAGAATCGTCATCGTCGGCGGCGGAACTGCCGGCTGGATGACGGCCGCGATGCTGTCCAAGCTGTTGACGCCGACATACCAAGTGCGACTGATCGAGTCGGACGAGATCGGCATCATCGGCGTCGGTGAGGCCACCATCCCGCATATCCGCGCCTTCAATCTGGCCCTGGGTATCGACGAAGACGAGTTCGTTCGCGCCACTCAGGGCACCTTCAAGCTCGGCATCGAGTTCGTCAACTGGGGTGCGATCGGCGATCGCTATATCCATGGCTTCGGCAAGGTCGGCCAGGAACTCGATGGGATTTCTTTCCACCATTACTGGCTGCGCCTGCTCGGCGAAGGCAGCCGCCAGGCCGGCGACCTGAGTGAATACTCACTTAATACAATGGCTCCCAAACATGCGAAGTTCATGCGCGCGCGGCCCGATATGGCCGGCTCGCCGCTGGCCGATCTGAACAGTGCCTTCCATTTCGACGCCAGCCTCTACGCGCGCTTTCTGCGCGGCTTTGCCGAGCAGCGCGGCGTGCAGCGCACCGAAGGCAAGATCGAGCAGGTGTTGCAGCGCGAGCCCGACGGCCATATCAGCGCCCTGCGCCTGGCCAGCGGCGAGCTGATCGAGGGCGATTTCTTCATCGACTGCTCGGGCATCCGCGCCTTGCTGATCGAGCAGACCTTGAAAACAGGCCATGAAGACTGGACCCATTGGCTGCCCTGCGACCGTGCTTATGCCGTGCCCTGCGCATCGGCCGGCCCTTTGCTGCCGATGACGCGCTCGACCGCCCATGGTTCTGGCTGGCAATGGCGGATTCCGCTGCAGCACCGTACCGGCAATGGTCATGTCTATTCGAGCCGCTTCATGGGCGACGATGAAGCCAAGGCCATTTTGCTGGCCAATCTCGACGGCGAACCGCTGGCCGAGCCGCGTCAGGTGAAGTTCGTCACCGGCCGGCGGCGCCAGTTCTGGAACGGCAATTGCGTCGCGATCGGCCTGTCGAGCGGCTTTCTTGAGCCGCTCGAGTCGACCAGCATCCACCTGATCCAGATGGGCATCACAAGGCTGATGGCGATGTTCCCTCATGCCGGGCTCGACCAGGCCGACATCGACGAATACAACCGCCAGACCAGGTCCGAATACGAAAGCATCCGTGACTTCATCATCCTGCATTACAAGGCCACCGAGCGCAGCGATACGCCGTTCTGGAACTATTGCCGCACCATGTCCGTCCCCGAATCGCTGCAGCGCAAGATTGATCTGTTCAGCAGCAACGCGCGCTTTTTCCGCGACGGCAACGAGCTGTTCACCGAACTGAGCTGGTTGCAGGTGCTGATCGGCCAGCGCATCCGCCCGCGCGGCTACCACCCCTTCGTCGACCACCGGCCGCGCGCCGAGGTTGAGGAATTCGTCAGCAATATTCGCGAGGTGATCCAGCGCTGCGTTGCGGTGATGCCGACGCAAGCGGATTTCATCGCCGCCAATTGCACGGCCAAGCCGCTATGACCCATCCGGCCGCGCTCAATATCGTCATCGTCGGAGGCGGCACGGCAGGCTGGATGACGGCGGCCGCGCTGTCCAAACTGCTCGGCGATCAGTACCGGATCCAGCTGGTCGAATCGGACGAAATCGGCACCATCGGTGTGGGCGAAGCGACGATTCCGAACATCAAGAACTTCAACGCGACCTTGGAAATCGACGAGGACGAGTTCATCCGCGCCACCCAGGGTACGTTCAAGCTGGGCATCGAGTTCGTTGACTGGGGCGCCATCGGCGACCGCTATATCCACGGTTTCGGCAAGGTCGGGCAGGAATTCGATGCCCTGGCCTTTCACCATTACTGGCTGCGCCTGCGCCGGCAGGGGCTGGCCAGTGATCTGGGCGACTATTCGATCAACACGGTGGCGCCCTTGCAGGCCAAGTTCATGCGCCCGCGCCCCGAGATGGCCGGCTCGCCGCTCGCTGACATCGCCTATGCCTACCATTTCGATGCCAGCCTGTATGCGCGCTTTCTGCGCGACTATGCCCAAAAGCGCGGTGTGCTGCGCAGCGAAGGGCGGGTTGTCGAGGTGCTGCAGCGCGAGCCCGATGGGCATATCAGCGGTGTCAGGCTCGATGGCGGCGAATTGATCAGCGGTGATTTCTTCATCGACTGTTCAGGCATCCGTGCGCTGCTGATCGAACAGACCTTGCATTGTGGTTATGACGATTGGCGCCATTGGCTGCCCTGCGACCGCGCGATTGCCCTGCCTTGCGCCAGCGCCGGGCCCCTGTTGCCGATCACGCGCTCGACTGCGCGCAGCGCCGGTTGGCAATGGCGCATCCCGCTGCAGCACAGGATCGGCAACGGCCATGTCTATTCCAGCCGCTTCATGGGCGACGAAGAAGCCGGCGCCATCCTGCTGGCCAACCTGGACGCCGAACCCTTGGCCGAGCCGCGCACGATCGCCTATGTACCCGGCAGGCGCAAGCAGTTCTGGAACCGCAACTGTGTCGCGATCGGACTGGCGGCCGGATTCTTCGAGCCGATCGAATCGACCAATATCCAGCTGATACAGACCGCCCTGGCGCGGCTGATCGCCTTCTTTCCGCATGCCGGCATCGAGCCGGCCGATGTCGACGAGTACAACCGGCAGACCGAGTTCGAATATGAGCGCATTCGCGACTTCATCATCCTGCATTACAAGGCGACCACCCGCGATGATTCGGCCTTCTGGAACTACTGCCGCGGGATGGACATCCCTGACACCCTGCAGCGCAAGATCGACCTCTATGCCAGCAACGGACGCATCTTCCGTGAGGGCGGCGAGTTGTTCGCCGAGCTGAGCTGGTTGCAGGTCATGCAGGGTCAGGGTATCGAGCCGAGGGGCTATCACCCCTTCGCCGACAAACTGCCGCAGCAAGACCTGCTTGAATTCATGGCCAATGTGAAGGATGTGATCAAGCGCTGCGTCAAGGTGATGCCGGATCAAGCTGATTTCATCAAGGAAAATTGCGCGGCGGGGCGGCCATGAGGCCGGCGCTGAGGCTGCTGGCCTGCTGGCTGGCCCTGGTCGCGCCAGCGACTTTCGCTGCCGATGCAGCGCAGCCTTTCAACGTCGCCACCTACAACCTGCGGCTCAATCTCGTCGAGGATGGCGTCAACGCCTGGCCCAAGCGCAAGGAGGCGGTCAAGGCCTTGATCCGCTATCACGAGTTCGACATCTTCGGCACCCAGGAAGGCATGCCCTTGCAGATTGACGAGCTGGCCGAGATGTCCGAGTTTGCCTATGTCGGCGTTGGCCGCGATGACGGCAAGCGCGCCGGCGAACATGCGGCGATCTTTTTCCGCAAAGCGCGTTTCAAGGCCTTGAAACATGGCGACTTCTGGTTCAGCGAAACGCCAGACCGGCCTTCGAAGGGCTGGGATGGGCGTTGCTGCAACCGGCTGGCCAGCTGGGTGCAATTGCACGACCTGCTCAGCGGCCGCAGCTTCTATGTTTTCAGCTCGCATTTCGACCATGAGGGCGTGCAGGCCAGGCGCGAGTCGGCCAGGCTGCTGCTGCGCAAGATCGCCGAGATCGCGGCCGGCTCACCGGTGATCAACCTGGGCGATTTCAATTCGACGCCCGAGACCGAGCAGATTCAGCTGATGCAAGCAGCGCAGCGCGATGCCTACCGGGTCAGCGAGACCGCGCCCTACGGCCCGGTCGGGACCTTCAATAATTTCAAGATCGACGCCGCCATGGCCGAGCGCATCGACTATGTCTTTCTCAGCCCCGGCTTTCGCGTGCTCAAGTACGCCGTGCTCAGTGACTCCTACGCCGGGCGCTTCCCTTCTGATCATCATCCGGTCGCGGTGCGGCTGAGCCTGGACTGAGATGTTCGTCTTGCACTCAAAACGGGCGCTTCATTGCGCTGCAGCCCTGCTGCTCTTGACCCTGACCCTGGGCGCCAAAGCACAGGCCTTGCAGGACAAGGTCGAGCGCCTGCTGCAGCAGATGACGGTCGAGGAAAAAATCGGCCAGCTGACCCAATATTCGGGCGACTGGCGAGCCACCGGCCCGGTGACTTTCAAGGGCAACCATGAAGAGGGCATCCGGGGTGGCCAGATCGGCGCGATGTTGAATGTGCTGGGTGCCAATTCGACCCGGGCCTACCAGCAGATCGCGATGCAGTCGCGCCTGAAGATCCCGCTGCTGTTCGGCCAGGACGTGATCCATGGCTACAAGACCACCTTCCCGATTCCGCTGGCCGAAGCCGCCAGTTTTGACCTCGAAGCGATCGAGCGTTCGGCGCGAATTGCCGCCACCGAAGCTGCCGCCAGCGGCGTCCACTGGACCTTCGCGCCGATGGTCGACATCGCCCGCGATCCGCGCTGGGGCCGGGTGATGGAAGGCGCTGGCGAGGACAGCTGGCTGGGGTCGAAGATCGCCTATGCCCGTGTGAAGGGATTCCAGGGGCGCCAGCTCGGCGACACCGATGCGGTGATGGCCACAGTCAAGCATTTCGCCGCCTATGGCGCTGCGGTTGCCGGACGCGATTACAACTCGGTCGACATGAGCGAGCGGATGCTCTGGGAAACCTATCTGCCGCCGTTCAAGGCAGCGCTCGACGCGGGTGCTGCGACCTTCATGAATGCCTTCAACGATTTGAACGGCATTCCGGCCAGCGGCAGCCAATACCTGCAGCGCGAGATCCTCAAAGGTCGCTGGGGCTTCAGCGGCTTTGTCGTCTCCGACTGGGGTTCGATCGGCGAGATGGTCCCGCATGGCTATGCCAAGGACGCCAGGGGCGCGGCGCTGGCTGCAATCAAGGCCGGCAGCGACATGGACATGGAGAGCAACGCCTACCGCAACCACCTCGGGCCCTTGATCGCTGACGGCCTGGTGCCGGCAACGCTGCTCGACGATGCGGTGCGCCGGATCCTGCGCAAGAAGTTCGAGCTCGGCCTGTTCGACGATCCCTATCGCTTCAGCGATGCCAAGCGCGAGTTGGCGATGTTGAACCAGCCCGCGCACCGCCAGGCGGCACGCGCTATGGCGGCCAAAAGCATCGTGCTGCTGAAGAACAAGCCGCGCATCCTGCCCTTGAGCGCCAGCGGCAAGACGATTGCCTTCATCGGCCCCCTGGTCAAGGCCGTCGAAGACAACCTGGGCGCCTGGTCGGTGAAGCTGCCCGATGTTGACTATTCGAAGTTCATCGTCTCGCAATGGGACGGTGTGAAAAACCGTCTCGGCCCGGGCAGCAAATTGCTCTACGCCAAAGGCTGCGACATCGAGGGCGAACGGCGCGACGGCTTCAAGGAAGCGGTAGCCGTGGCGCTGCAGGCCGATGTCGTGTTGGTCAGCGTTGGCGAAAGCGCCGGCATGAGCGGCGAGGCCAAGAGCCGCGCCAGGATCGGCCTGCCCGGCGTGCAGGAAGATCTGATCAAGGCCCTGCATGCCACCGGCAAGCCGATCGTCGTGCTGATCAATGCCGGCCGGCCGCTGATCTTCAACTGGACTGCCGAGCATGCGCAGGCGATTCTCTACACCTGGTGGCTGGGCAGCGAGGCTGGCAACGCCATCGCCGATGTGCTGTTCGGCGCGCACAACCCTTCGGCGCGTCTGCCGATCAGCTTCCCGCGTGCGGAAGGGCAGATTCCGATCTATTACAACCATTTCAATACCGGCCGTCCGGTAGCGGCTGACACGCAGGAAGCCTTCAAATCCGGCTATATCGACGTGCAGAATTCGCCGCAATATCCCTTCGGTTTCGGCCTCAGCTACAGCGACTTCGAATATACCGATTTGAAGCAAGACCGGCAAAAAATTGGCGGCCAGGACAAGCTCACCGTTTCACTCAAGGTCAGCAACAAGGGCCAACTTGCCGCCGATGAATTGGTGCAGCTTTATCTGCGCGATCGGGTCGCTTCGGTGGTGCGGCCGGTCAAGGAATTGCGCGGTTTTCGGCGCATCCATCTGCAGCCGGGCCAGACCCGCGAGCTCAGCTTTGTGATCGAACGCGAACAGCTGTCATTCTTCAACGAGCGCCTGCAATGGGCGGCCGAACCCGGCGAGTTTGACCTGATGATCGGTGCGAGTTCAGCCGACATCAGGCTGCGCAGCAGCTTCGAGCTCACTGAATGAGCTACCGAATGAGCTACCAAATGAGCTACCGCATTTTGCGCTCGTTGATGCTCTTGCTGGCGCTGCTCGTCCTGCGGCCCTGCGAAGCGCTGGAACAGCCTTTGTTGACCAATCTGGCGAACCGCCAGACGATCTCGCTGAACGGTGCCTGGCAGGCCATCGTCGACCCTTATGAGGCCGGCTATTACAACTATCGGCGCGAGCCCTATGACCGGAAAACGCAGCGATCAAACTCGGCCTTTTACAGCAACCATCATGCGACGGACAAGGCGGAGCTGGTCGAATATGACTTCGATAAATCGCCGACGCTGAATGTGCCCGGCGACTGGAATTCGCAAAGCGAAAAGCTCTTTTACTACGAGGGCAATGTCTGGTTGAAGCGCAGCTTTGACTTCAGTCCCAGCCAGCAAGGCGGGCGGGTATTCATCCATTTCGGCGCCGTCAGCCAGCGCGCCGAGGTCTACTTGAACGGCACCAAGCTCGGGGTTCATGACGGGGGTTTCACGCCCTTCAATTTCGAGGTCACGTCCTGGCTCCAACCGAAGGGGAATTTCCTCGTCGTCAAGGTCGACAACATCCGGCGCGCCGAAGCCGTGCCGACCAGCAGCACCGACTGGTGGAACTACGGCGGCATCACCCGCGATGTCACGCTGATCGAAGAACGCAAAACCTTTGTCGAAGACCATGTCCTGCAGTTGAAGCCGGGGACGCTGCAGACGCTGGCCGGCGCCATCCGTTTGAATGGCGCAGCCGGCGGCGAGCGGGTGACGGTCAGCATCCCCGAACTGCATCTCGAGAGGGTCGTCAGCGTTGATCGCGCCGGCCTGGCCAGTTACGAAATCGAAGCGCCGGGCCTGAGCCTCTGGTCGCCGGCCAGACCCAAGCTCTACGAGGTGGTCGTCACGCTCGGTGCGCAAGCTTTGCGTGACGCGATCGGCTTTCGCAGCATCGCAACGCGCGGCGCCGAGATTCTGCTCAACGGGCAGCCGATTTTTCTGCGCGGCATCTCGATTCACGAAGAAAACGCGCTGCAAGGCCGGCGTGCCTACAGCGAGGCCGATGCGCTGCAGGCCTTGAGCTGGGCCAAAGAGCTCGGCTGCAACTATGTGCGCTTGGCCCATTACCCGCACAACGAAGCGATGCTGCGGCTTGCCGACCGAATGGGCTTGATGGTCTGGGAGGAAATCCCGGTCTACTGGACCATCGCCTTCAGCAATCCCGCCACCTTGGCCAATGCCAGCGAACAGCTGGCGGCCATGATCCGGCGCGACCGCAACCGCGCCTCGGTGATCATCTGGTCGGTGGCGAATGAAACGCCGCCGGGTGCGGCGCGCAATGCCTTTCTGGCCCACCTGATCGATCAGACCCGCAGACAGGATCCGGGCCGGTTGGTCAGCGCGGCGCTCGAAACCCATCAGGAAGGCGATGTGACGGTCGTCTCAGACCCGATCGGCGAGTTGCTGGACATCGTCGCCTTCAATCAATACCGTGGCTGGTATGGCGGCAGCCTTGATGATGCGCCACAGGCGCGCTGGGAGATTCGCTCTGACAAGCCGGTGCTGGTGTCGGAATTCGGCGGCGGCGCGTTGCAGGGCCTGCATGGCCCGCGCGAGCAGCGCTGGACCGAGGAATACCAAGCCTATCTGTACCAGCAGAACCTGGCGATGCTGGAAAAAATCCCGAATCTGCGCGGCCTGAGCCCCTGGATTCTGGCCGACTTCCGCTCACCAAGGCGGGTCTTGCCCGGCATCCAGGATGGCTACAACCGCAAGGGCCTGATCTCCAACCAGGGCATCAAGAAGCAGGCGTTTTTTACGCTGCAGGACTTCTATCGAAAGATCGCGGCGCGCGGCTCGCAAGCCGAATAGAAGTCCCTTGACCAACCCATCTCGACAGCAACTCTGTATGACCAAACCCTTGTTCCTGCGCCACTTATTTCGCGGCCTGCCGGCCATCCTGGTGCTGGCCGCTGGTTGCGGCTCGGGCGGATCCTCTTCGGCCGGTGCCGGCGATCCGGTCAGCGGCCCGCAAGTGCAGGCCTGGGTGACCAGCGCCGACAAGACGCTGCTGCTGGCCCGCGTGGCCGACCCGGTTTTCACCGAGCTGCAGCCGGTGGCTTTGACGATTGATGTCGATGCCAGCCAGCGCTTCCAGACTATGGCCGGCTTCGGCGCGGCGATCACCGATGCCTCGGCCTGGTTGATCCAGAACCGCATGAGCGAGCCGCAGCGCGATGCCTTGCTGAAGGAGTTGTTCGGCCGCGGGCCCGATGGCGTCGGCTTTGATTTCGCCCGCCTGACGATCGCTGCTTCCGACTATTCGCTAAGCCATTACAGCTTCAACGATCTGCCTGCCGGCCAGACCGACATGGCGCTGGCGGGCTTTTCGATCGACCCGCTGCGTGCTGCGACGCTGCCGGTCGTCAAGCGCGCGCTGGCGGTGAATCCGCAGCTGCAGTTGATGGCTTCGCCCTGGAGCGCGCCGGCCTGGATGAAATCCAGCGGCAGCATGATCAAGGGCAGCCTGAAGCCCGAGATGTACGGCGTTTATGCCGCCTATCTGGGGCGCTATCTGGATGCGATGGCCGCCGAGGGCGTGCCGATCTTTGCCTTGACCTTGCAGAATGAGCCGGATTTCGAGCCCGGGGACTACCCCGGCATGCGCGTCGATGCGGCTGCCAGGGCCGCGTTGATCGGCCAGCATCTGGGCCCCTTGCTGGCCAGCCGCAACGTGAAGACCCGCTTGTTCGACTGGGACCATAACTGGGACCAGCCGCAATCGCCGCTGGCGGTGCTCGGCGATCCGATCGCAAGGCCTTTTGTTGCCGGTGTGGCCTGGCATTGCTATGCCGGCGATGTCTCGGCCCAGAGCCAGGTGCATGACGCTTACCCCGACAAGGAAACCTGGTTCACCGAATGCGCCGGTGGCGATTGGGCGCCGAGCTGGGCGGTCAGCTTGCCCTGGATGATGCATAACCTGGTCATCGGCAGCACCAGGGCCTGGGCCAAGGGCGTGCTGATGTGGAACCTGGCGCTGGACGAAAACCATGGGCCGCATCTCGGCGGTTGCAAGGACTGCCGCGGCGTTGTCACGATCGATTCGAAAAGCGGCGCGGTGACCCGCAATCTCGAGTATTACGGTCTGGCCCATGCCAGCAAGTTCGTGCGTCAGGGCGCACAGCGTATTGCTTCGTCGGCCGCCCAGGACGGGGTCGAATCGGTCGCCTTCCGCAATGCCGATGACGGCTCGATCGCCCTGATCGTCAGCAATAACGAAGCGCAGCCGCGCAGCTTTGCGGTGCGTTTTGCCGGTCGGCAGTTCAAGCAGCAATTACCTCCGCAGAGCGTCGCCACCTATACCTGGACGGCACCATGAGCGGCGCCAAGGCTGTGCTGCGTTGCTGCATGGCGCTGTTGCTGATCGCTGTGGCGGGCAGCGCCCGGGCCGAGCTGCGGCTGCATGGCCTGTTCAGCGACCATATGGTGCTGCAGCGCGATATGCCCTTGCGGGTCTGGGGCTCAGCCGCGCCGGGCGAAGCGGTGCAGCTGGTGTTTCGCGGCCAGTCCTTGCGAACCCGCGCCGATGCCCGGGGCCGCTGGGAGATGCGGCTCAAACCCGAGCCGGCCGGCGGCCCCGACATCCTGCGGGTCAGCGGCGCCAGTCAGCAGGTCTTGCTGCAGGATTTGCTGGTCGGCGAGGTCTGGCTGTGCAGCGGTCAATCGAATATGGAATGGTCGCTGATCAATGCCAGCGACGGGCCGGCTGATGTCGCGGCGGCTGCCGATCCGCTGCTGCGCCATATCAAGATTGCCCATCGTGCATCCTTGCAGCCCATTGACGACATAACGCCCACCGCCTGGCAGGCCAGCTCGCCCGCAACGGCCGGGGAATTCAGCGCTGTGGCCTGGCATTTCGCGCGTCGATTGCGGCGCGAGCTCGGCGTGCCTGTAGGTCTGATCAACGCCTCCTGGGGCGGCAGCCATCTCGAGACCTGGATGAGTCGGCAGGCAATCGCCGGCCAGAAAGACCTGCGCGGCTGGTTGCCGCAGTTGCCCGCGACCAACCAGGAATTCAGCGCTCGCGACCGGGCTGCCAAGCTGGGACAAATGCGTCGCTGGCAGGGCGAGGCAGCGCCAGCCGACCTGGTCAGCGCCTGGGCCGACCCGGCCTATGACGACAGGCATTGGAAAAGCCTGCTCGTTCCGGGCGCCTGGGAGTCGCAGGGGCTGGCTGGTTTTGACGGGCAGGTCTGGTATCGCAAGACGATAAAACTGACAGCGGCCCAGGCGCAGCAAGCGGCCATGCTGCATCTGGGCAAGGTCGATGACTGCGACGAAACCCATGTCAACGGCGTCAAGGTCGGTGGCTTCTGTGGCTGGGATCAGCAGCGGCGCTATATGTTGCCCGCCGGCCTGCTCGTGGCCGGCAGCAATCTGATCGCGGTGCGGGTGCGCGACGATGGCGGGGGCGGCGGCCTGCATGGCGCTGCCGCGGCCGTGAAGCTGCAGCTCGGTGACAGCGAAATCGGCCTGGCTGGCAACTGGCAGGCGCGGATTGAAGCGCCCTTGCTCAAGGACGCCCCTGACTTCAACGACCTGCCGACCCTGCTGTTCAACGGCATGCTCAACCCATTGGTCGGCTATGGCATGCGGGGCTTGCTCTGGTACCAGGGCGAAAGCAATGTGCCCCGCGCAGCGCAATATGGCCAGATCTTCCCGGCCTTCATTGGCGATTTGCGCCAGCGCTGGGGTCAGGGCAGTTTCCCCTTCTATTTTGTGCAGCTGGCGGCTTTTCTGCCCTTGAAGGACAACCGCCTGAGCGGCAGCCCCTGGGCCGAACTGCGCGAAGCGCAGCGGTTGACGCTGGCCGTTCCGGATACCGGCATGGTCGTGGCCACCGACATCGGGGACGCTGGCGACATCCATCCCCGCAACAAGTTTGCCGTCGGACAGCGCCTGGCCGGCCTGGCGCTGCGCCAGCTTTATGGCCAGCCGAATCTGACCGCCGAGGGGCCGACGCTGCAGCGCGTGCTGAGAAAGGCCGACCGGATTGAACTGCAGTTCGCCAATGTCGGAAAGGGCTTGCAAGCCAGGGGCCTGCCCTTGCTCGGTTTCACGATTGCCGACGCATCGCAGGTCTTCCTGCCGGCTCAAGCAAGCATCGTTGATGACCGCGTGATCGTCTCGCATCCGCAATTGCGCCATCCGCAAGCAGTGCGCTTTGGCTGGGTCGACAACCCGCAGGAAAGCAATCTTTTCAACAGCGCCGACCTGCCCGCTGCACCGTTCCGCACCGATAGCTGGCAGCTGGTGACGCAAGGGGCATCTTTTCAGCCACCAGTGCCCTGACGAAAACCCGTCGCGAAGCATCCGCAGCCCGGTCGTGGTGAGCCCGCCGAACATCCCCGGGATAGGTGACCTTTACCCCAACCTGTAGCCCGCCATGCAGCGCAGCGCAATGCGGGGCCCGCTGAGCCAAACCTACCCGCATTCTGGCCCGTAGCCCGTCACGGCCGAACCGGGTGAAGTTGGTCCTTCTCGGCCAATCCTTGCGCACCGGCGCCGATGCCCAGCGCCCGCTGGGAGATGCGGCTCAAACCCGAGCCTGCCGATGGCCCTGACATGATGCCCGCCACCCCGTTCGCTGGCTGCTATGGACCCAAGCAATATTGCTCCCGCGGCTCGACTTCAGCAGGTGAACGGACGATGCATGGCGTGGCGTTTGCACCGCGCGCCACTCGGTACCGAGGATCGGTTTTCTTTGATGGGCAAGGAGGCAGGAACGTTGACTTTCTACTGACAGCTGGACGATAGCCTGGCCCGGTAATGAGTTGTCTTTTGTGGAGGGCCGTCAACCCCGGCTAGCCATTGGACAGATTTGTCCCATCAAACAGTATGAGTCCAAGTAATTTGGCCGATGCTTGCATGACCGGAATCTTTGTTTCCAGATCCTTCATTTTCATTCGAGAAGTAAGTGAATGAGTGGAAAGACAACTACACAGGACGCCATTCCGGTCGTAGATGGGAACGGCCGCACCAATCATTCCATCAAACCATTCTTCATTGTCTACCGAGTAACCACGCGCTTCGATTCGGTCCAATTCAGCAACGAAATCATCCTCCGTCAATATCGTGTTGATTGCCCTTTTTGTGCGGTCAGTCCTTCTGAAGATTTCAATTGCTGATTGCCGTTTAAAGGTACTTAAATATAGCTTGCCTGATGCGCTGCCCGTCAATGGCAGACGATCACCGACCTTGACATTGTGTTGCAGGGGCCAGTGAGACTCAAAGCGATCGAAATAAACAATCGATTCGCCGTTAGGCACTGATAGGCTGACAGTTTCGGCCAACTCCGCCGATAACTGTTTGAGAACAACACGTTGCAATGTGATTTGAGGCTCTTGCCTGAGGCTGGCAAGCATCAAAGCACGTAGTTGAACCCCTGGCACATAGGTTCCGGCGGGGCTGAGCGCAATGAATTTTTCGTCGGTGAGTGATTCCAAATGTCGATAAACCGTCGGCAATGGTATGTCTAGCCCTTCGGACAACCGGGCAGCCGTCGCCAAGTTTGGCTCATCGACAATTTTTCTCAAGATATCAAGCACACGCTGAGATGCAGTTCGCTTAATAATTTTTTCCACCTTTTTTGTTAATATAATAGACCGGCCTAGTTAAATCTGATGGGCATGAAGAGGTCAGCCAGCGACGCAACTACGAACGTCCGTGTTGGCGACGGCCTTTTGGACCACCGGATCCATCGGGCTCACAGATCTCACTGTGGCTGTCTTATTCTGGGTAAAAAAGTCAATCGCATTTTTCCCTTGAACTTTGTTATTGCCGACCAATGATCCCTTGATGCCGCCAAATGGTAGATAGGGATGGGGCGCACAAATTCCAACATTGACGCCAACCATTCCGACATCCGCTTCTTCAATAAATTTCTCAATATAGTAGTTATTCTGCGTAAATATGCAGGCACCATTTCCTTGAGGGTGATTTTTTATAAGTTGCAAAGCGCTATTTAAGCAGTTCACTTTCATGATGCTCAATACTGGGCCGAATATCTCTTCCTGGGCGATTCGCATGCCGGGTGCTACGCCCGTAAAGATCGTCGGGCCGACAAAGTAGCCCTGCCGGTTTGCATTGGGCAGCGGGGGGTTGCGACCGTCCATGGCTAGCGTAGCACCCTCCTTTATTCCCAATTGAATGTAGTTTTCAATTTTTACTTTGGCGTTCGCGGATATGACGGGACCCATAAATATTTCCGGATCACGCGCATCACCGAGCGCGATGTTCGACGATGCAACAATCAGGCGGTCGATCAGCTCGTCATGAATCTCTGGAACCACCGCAATATTGGACACCGCAAGACAGCGCTGCCCAGCTGAACCATAGCCGGATGTCAGAATATTTTCGACCAGCAGATCCATTGGGGCGTCTTCCATTGCGACCAGGAAGTTCTTGGCACCACCCAGCAACATGGTCTTCTTGCCGTTGCGGCCACACCCTTCAGCGATAGCTTTAGCCGTTGGCGTGGAACCAACTAAACAAACACCAGCCACCGCTTCATTATCGTACCATGCCTCGACGACCTCACGGTCGCCGTGGACCACGTTCACCACGCCAGCTGGCAGATCGATATCCACAAGCAGTTGCATCATTCTCTGCATGAATAGCGGTGACTCGCTGGATGGCTTATATACGAACGTATTGCCAGTAGCAATGGCGACGGGAATGAACCAGCCAAAAACCAAAGCAGGAAAATTGAACGGCGCAACTCCGCAAAAAACACCCAATGGCACCTTGATCACACGCCCGTTGATGTTTTGCGCAATTCCTTGAATTGTTTCCCCTTGCAACAATGCAGGAATGCTGCAAGACATTTGAACAATTTCAATGACACGACTCACTTCTCCGCGCGCCTCTGAAATGTGTTTTCCCTGATCAAGTGCGATGCTTTGCGCCAGATCCTCATGATTGGCCCGCATCACATTGTAGATCTTGAAGATGTACTCCATTCTCTTCGGTAGCGGCGTCGCTCGCCATGCAGGAAACGCGAGGGCGGCTGCTCTTACCGCCTGATTGGATACTTCGGCCGTTGAGTTTGGCACGGAGCCTATCACTTCACCGGTTGACGGATTTATCAGTGGAGTAGTTGCGTCAACGCCCTCTAATGTCCACTTGCCATCGATAAAGTTTTTGATCTGAATTGTCTGGCTACCACGGCCCATTTCGACTGGACTATCTTTTTCGGATGAAATATTTCCCATTGTTCGATCTCTTTATTGTGTTAAAAATTAATTACCGCTGATTGAAAATGCTGGCCCCGGCGCCATCCCAGCGTGATTTTTTTCTGAAAAATCCGACCGGAAATTTGGTGTATTCCGAAGCTCTGAGTAAGCGACTATGGGGGGCCGAACCGTTTCAAATCGAAGCACCGCAACCCCCATTTGGACCGCGTTGCCATCTCCAGGCCTCGATCGACACAAGGGATGCTCTGCATAACCCCTCTCGGCTTGTGCTAGCGCGGCCTCGGGCGGTCTGCGGCGTTGCATTTCTTGCCAATAGCACGCGCTATTGGCCGCAAAATGCGGCTTGCATCCCATCCCGATCCGCGCTGCACCCGCTCGAGTTGAGTTATGCAGAGCATCCCGAGCTCCCCGGCCATAGCCTGCCAGCTGGTAAGTTGACCCGCTCTTCGGCAAAGGGCTTTGGCTCAGTTTCTGACCGAAATTCGGGCCACTCAAGCAAGTTTGCGACGGAAGTGGCCCCGCAAGAAAGGCTCGCGGGGCTCGGGTCAGAGCATGGAAGTTCCTCATAATGAATAAAATTTTCTCATATTTAATCAGCTTATGCAAGCCTGAAAAATGCAACAAAGTCGACCATCCGGTTCACCGCGGCGGGAAACAACAGAGGCGCGGATGAAGGCGATGGCCGGGTGCTGTACCGCCTAACCCAGTGGTCAGATCTGTCCTGACCAATCAGTTCGATCCGAACTTATCCCCCTCTTTGCCTCACTGTGCGGGCGGCCATTTTCCCATGGCAGATAGCGGGCAAGTCGCGCTGCTGCTACAGGCGGCAAACGACTTTGGCTCTGGCGGGTCGAGGCGTGCGACCAGGCAATGCCGCCCTTGTGGCAAGTGCGGTGCGGTAATTGAACAAGACGGCATCACGACTCAAATTCGTAAAAAAATGATAATTTTTTTCTCATGATGTTGATTTCCCTTAGCGAGTGCATTACACTTTATTTGGGAATTTTCTTCTCATAGCGCTTGGTCGCTCGTCGAGTGATGGCATTGGCTCTTGGATTCACGAAGGCAAAGGTAGCAAAGATGCAAGACAGCGTTCGAGTTTGCGTGCCGAGGTTCTTGCAGATCGGTAGAGGAAGCGTGTCGAAGCTTCCAAGCATCATTGAAGCAATAGGCTCCGCCAGACGCCCCCTGATCGTGACCGACAAAGTCATGGTTGCAATCGGACATGTCGCGAGAGTCACGGACTTGCTCGACGAGGCCGGGATAAGCTATGGAATATTCGATGAAACGACACCAGACCCTACGGACATTGCTGTCCAGCGCGGCATAGCTGCGTTGAGAGAAGGGGGCTTCGATAGCTTGATTGGACTTGGTGGAGGCAGTCCGATCGATACGGCGAAAGCGATTGCCGTCATGTCGCAGAATAGTGAGAACATTCTGGATTATCGGCCCCCTAGCCAGTTCAATAATAGCGGTTTACCGGTGATTGCCATACCGACGACAGCCGGCACCGGCTCAGAAGTTACACATCATATGGTCATAGTCGTTGAAGCCACGCAGGAAAAAATATCCTGTCGAGGTGAGGCCTTTGTACCGACGGCCGCAATTATTGATTGCGAGCTAACCCTCTCCAAACCGCCACGAATAACGGCAGACACGGCACTTGATACCTTGACGCATGGAATCGAGGCTTACGTGAGCGAGAAACGCTCCTTGTTTTCCGATCGGATGGCACTTGATTGCATGCGCTTGGTTAGCAAATTCATTGAGCGCGCATACCATGACGGAGGCGATATCGAAGCGCGAGAAGGGTTGATGCTGGCGGCGACTCTTGGTGGTCTGGCATTCTCGAATTCGTCCATTTGTTTGATTCATGCGATGAGCCGGCCGCTGGGCGCTTTATTCCACGTTCCACATGGACTGAGCAATGCAATGCTGCTGCCGAAAATCACCGAGTTTTCACTCAGCAGTAGCATTGAGCGGTATGCAGACTGCAGTAGAGCTATGGGCCTTGCGGCAGAAGATGACAGCGCTGAGCTTGCGGGACGAAAACTGGTGTCAGGTCTTTTCTGCTACACAGAAATAATGAAGGTCCCTTCGATTTCAGAGTTTGGAATCAGAAAAGAAGAATTCGATTCATCTCTGGATCAAATGGCGAAGGATGCTATAAGCTCGGGCGCACCGCGTAACAATCCCCGCCTGGCCACGCAAGCGGAAATCGTCGAACTATATCAACAAGCGTGGTAGCAGTTCGTCAATGTAAATATTTCAACAAAATACCACAGGGAGAAAACCGATGCATCAGTCAGGCTTATCTGGTATTATTGACTTTCCTCAGAGGAAAGCTTCGATCAATTCTGGAAACGAACAATTTATCAACTCGGGAGTATTAAAAATGGGGTCTTTCATGAATCTATTTCTTAAATATGTGATTCGTTCCATCGCGCTTGCCGCGGGCGTAGTTGCATTTTCTGCTACTGCCCAGGGGACTATTCCGAAAGAAATCCGACTGGACTTTGCTTATTACTCCCCACCCGCGCTTGTTGCAAAGAAATTTGGCTGGATGGAAGAAGAGTTTAAAGCTGAAAAAGCTACTATTAAATGGGTATTCAGTCAAGGTAGCAACAACTCGCTTGAGTATTTGAACTCAGGCAGTACAGATTTTGCATCGACCTCGGGGATTTCGGCATTAGTTGCTCGCACCAATGGTTTCCCGGTCAAGATGGTGTACATCCTCAACACCAATGAAGCCTCCGTTCTAATGGTAGCCAAGGACTCACCGATAAAGACATTTGCTGATCTCAAAGGCAAAAAGATTGCAGCGACGAAAGGCACTGACCCGTACTTCTTCACCTTGCGTGCACTTGCCGCCAATAAAATGACGCGCGACGATGTTGAGCTCGTTCACCTTCAACACCCTGAAGGTCTGCAAGCACTCCTGCGTGGATCGGTTGCAGCATGGGCCGGGCTTGACCCGCATATGGCCGCTGGCGAAGTCAATAGTGGCATTCGCCCGATCTACCGAAACTCGGCATTCAGCAGCTACGTGCCTTTGAATACTACTGAGAATTTCATAAAGAATCACCCCCAGGCACTTGAGCGCGTTTTGAAAGTGTATGAACAAGCTCGCATTTGGATTCTGCAAAATCCCGATGAAGCCGCCCGTATCGTATCAACCGAATCCAAACAAACATTTGAAGTGATTCGGCAGAATCTGACGCGCGCAAATTTCACCAAGCCAATTCCTGAAGCGATTCACACAGACACCATCAGGGCGACGCTTCCGATCCTGGTCGATGAAGGCATCGTAAAACGTGACAGCAATATCAATGCTGCCATGGATAGCCTTGTGGATACCAGCTTCGCTAAACGTGTAGTCAAGCCCTGAAATTTGGAATAGCCATGCAGCAAGGTGTTTCAGACAGAATCGTGCCGCCAATAAAGAGGCCGATTCTGGAAATTAAAGGGCTCTACCTGCCGATTGCAGTGACGGTGATAGTTGAGTTGGCAGTCTATTTTGGACTTGTCTCTAAGACCTTGCTGCCACCGCCGTCGGAAATAGCCCGCACGCTTTATGATCTCGCACTGGGTCCGTTGTGGAAACATATCGGATTCAGCACGATGCGTGTATTCACAGGCTTTGTGATCGGCGCAGGGCTAGGCACGGCGGCAGCCATGATCGTCGGCTTGAGTCGCAATGCAGAAAAGCTGCTGGACCCCTCATTTCAAGGTCTTCGCGCAATTCCAAGCCTGGCCTGGGTACCTTTGCTGCTCCTCTGGTTGGGTATTGATGAGAGCTCGAAGATTGCAATGATTGCCATTGGTGGATTCTTCCCCGTCTATTTGAGCGTTTTGGCTGGGATACGCAATGTCGACCGTAAACTGATTGAGGTTGGCGAGATGTACGGCTTCAGCCAAGCAGAACTTGCCCAGCGAATTTTTCTGCCCGCAGCGATGCCTTACTTGTTCACCGGACTTCGCACAGGATTAAGTGTGGCTTGGATGTTTCTGGTGGCTGCAGAACTTCTCGCTGCGACAAAGGGCGTCGGCTATCTGCTCACCGATGGTCGCGAGACTAGCAGGCCCGATACTGTATTGGCGGCCATTATTGTTTTAGCGCTGCTGGGTAAATTTTCGGATGGGATTCTAAAATCCCTTGAAACTCGCTCGCTAGTCTGGCGAGATTCCATGGAGAGCCGAATCCAATGAGCACGATTTCTCCGCCACAGCCGCCGCTGCTGTCGATAGCTGTTCAGAGCAAAGCCTTCGGGCCGAAAGAGATTCTTGGGAATGTCTCTCTCGATATATTTCCGGGCGAAATTGTGACTCTGTTGGGAGCGAGTGGCTGCGGCAAGAGCTCGCTCCTGCGGTTGATCGCCGGACTTGATCAAAGCTACGACGGGAAGATTTCGTTAAGCGGTAAAGAGCTCACCGGTATCACGCAACAGATAGGGTTTATCTTCCAAGAGCCACGTTTGATGCCTTGGTTGACGGTCGCAGAAAACGTGGCATTTCAGGCAAAGTCGCCCCGCAATGAACGCGCCACAGTTTCCGCATTGTTGGAGGAGGTTGGCCTGTTTGGAACGGAGGAATTGCTGCCGAAGCAGTTGTCCGGTGGTATGGCTCAGCGCGTGTCGATTGCTAGAGGGATGTTCTCCAAGCCTGATCTGCTTTTGCTGGATGAGCCCTTTAGCGCGGTGGATGCGTTCACGCGGATGAAATTGCAGGACTTGCTGCTCAATATGCTGCGACTGCACAGGAACACAGTGCTTATGGTGACCCACGATATCGACGAGGCCATCTACCTGAGTGATCGGATCGTGGTGATTGGCGGACAACCTGGCATCATTCGGGAAATCATCGAGGTCGATTTCCCCCGACCCCGCGACCGCCGCGACGCCACTCTTACCGGCCTACGGGCCAAAGTGCTTGACGCACTCCATGGCATCAACGTGATCTGAGATACAAAACTTTCATCTCAGCCCTTACCCTGATGGTGCCGCGCCGGGCGATTGAGCCAATGCGCCAATTTACCGGATGTCAACCGGGGGGAATATGGCCCTCAGGGAAATTTGCGCAACAATCCGGCCGGACGCCGTCAACCGCAGAACCACTTCTGGCGCGCTGCCGGTGATGATGCTTGCTCGCTCCATCCGATGTGGGAGAACCTATTGACGCCGCCTGTCACCGCCTTGCCGCAGTCGAAGCTCGCGAAAGTTGCTCATCTTGTGATCAAGATTTCCCCCGGGTGCGCATTGGCGGGCGTGATCGCCATGGCGGCCACCTTGGTCTCAACCCTGCACGGCGGACCGCAACTGCTTTATGCCTTGTTTTTCGGCGTGGCGTTTCACTTTCTCAGTTCGGACCCCAAAGCAAAGCCCGGGATTGAATTCTGCTCACGCACGGTCTTGCGCCTTGGTGTGGGCTTGCTGGGCGCACGAATCACTGGCGCGCAGATCGCGGGGCTGGGTTGGTCAACGGCTGCGATAGTGATCGGTGCTGTGCTGACGACCCTGTTTCTTGGCTATCTGCTGGGAAAGCGTCTTGGGCTGACTCGCGCTCAAGGCGTGTTGTCGGGCGGGTCTGTGGCCATCTGCGGTGCATCGGCAGCGCTGGCCATTTCATCGGTCTTGCCGCGAAACAAGGAAAACGAGCGCTTTACCCTGATGGTGGTGGTCACCGTGACCGTCTTGTCCACGGTTGCCATGGTGACCTACCCATTGATTGCGAAGTTTTTGCATTTGCCGCCTGAGTTGGCGGGCCTATTTCTGGGCGGAACGATTCACGATGTAGCCCAGGTGGTAGGCGCGGGCTATATGCTGAATCATGAAACAGGCGACTACGCGACGATCGTTAAATTGTTTCGTGTCTCGATGCTGGCCGTCGTCGTCGTCGTTATATCCAGCATGTTCAAGGCCGAAAGAGAGCGGCATGAAAATGGAACCTCGACGGCAAAGCAAGCCATGGTTCCCTGGTTTTTATGGGTATTTGTTGCGCTGGTGGCGATCAACTCATTGGGCTATGTATCCACAGCAGTTCAGCAGAGTTTAAATACGGTGTCGCGGTTGTGCTTGGTCGTGGCAATTGCGGCCTTGGGTATCAAGACCTCGTTTCGTCAATTGTCCAAAGCGGGCTGGCGCCCCTTCACCTTGCTGCTGGCAGAAACTGTGTGGATGGCCGCCTTCGTACTTGCCGCAATCTATCTGCGCAGCGTAGGACTCCAGGCATAACCCGCAGGAGTGCGATCTTTTCAACAGCGCCAAACCACCCCGCATTCCGGCCTTTGGCCTCATGACGGGCTACAAAAAACCTGCCCTGTAGCCCGTCATGCAGCGCAGCGCAATGCGGGGCCAAGCTTGCCAAACCGCCCCGCATTCCGGCCTTTGGCCTCATGACGGGCTACAAAAAACGCGCCTTGTAGCCCGCCATGCAGCGCAGCGCAATGCGGGGCCAAGCTTGCCAGCCTATTTCCAGTTCCCCATCAAGATGAACGGCGCCCAAAAGAACGGGTGCTGGTAACGCGGCTGGGCTTGCAGGGCGAGCTGGGCCTGGCGTAGCGCTTCGATCTTGCTCAAATGCAGGGTCTGGCGCTTGCGGTACATGTCGGCCATCAGGGCGGCGGTGCTCTGGTCGGCCACCGGCCACAGCGTTGCCAGCACGGCGCGGGCACCTTGCTGCTGGGCGATCACGCCAAAGCCTTCGATCTCGCGGCCTTGCTCATCCCGGCCGCCGCCCAGGCCGGTATCGCAGGCTGACAAGGTCAGCAGATCGACCTGGTCGAAACGGTAATTCTGCTGCCGGATGTCGCCCAGCGTCAGCTGTTGCCCGTCACCCAGCAGCAGGAATGAATTGACCTCGGTGCCCGGGCTGAAACGGAAATGGCTGGCGATATGCAGCACCGGAAACTGCCGCTGGCTGACGTCCTTCAAGCGCTGCGCGGTGAAGGCGCCATCGAGGTAGACCTCGCCGGCCAAGGCCGCTGATTTGTCGGCAGCCTTGCCGCCATTGCCACCGCGCACGATGCCCCTGATCTCGGCCTCAACCCCCGGCAGCGGCGCAAACTCGCCGAGTTGGCGCGTCACGCCCAGACCCGCGGCCTGCCATTGCGGCGCCACCGCATCGCGCAGCCGCTCCCGCGCCACGCTGGTGTAAAGCGGCAGGTTCCAGCGCTGCGCCAGATAGCGCCGGCCATCGTGCAGCGCGCCGAAAGGCAGGTAGCGCAGCGCACCATCCAGCGACAGCATCACGGTGCGCGCGCCGGCCTGTTCAAGATCCTTGGCAACCGGTGCGATCAGCAACTGATAGAGCGCCTGCGCAGCCGGCAGCGGATCCGATTTCGGGTCGCGCAGCAGCCGCCGGAAGGTAGCGATCTGGCGGTTCAAGTCCTTGGCGCTGACCTTGCTGCTGCGCGCCAGTTGCACGCCCGGGCCGGTCAGCAGCAGGTTGACCTGGTCCTCGCTCAGATAGATCTGCAGCAGCAGCGAGCCCTGGCCGAGGCCGGCGAGCATGCTGCGCAAATCAGCCAGCGCCTTGACGCTCGACTCGGCCAGCTCCACCTGCCGCGCCGGCCCCTGGCGCGCAAAGTCCTCGCGCATCGCCGTCATGGAGGCATCGAATGCCGTTTGCGCCACCTTCAGGTCGGCCGCCAAGCTGAGCTGGCGCTGCTTTTGCTCGGCGCTGAGGCCTTGCTTGCCCAGCTTGAGCAAGCCCTGCTGCTCTGCGCCGATGGCAGCCAGTTGGCCCGAGATCTCCTGATAGCGGCTCATCCAGCCCTGTTCGGTCGGGTTGTAGCCGATGCGGGTGCGGCCCGGGTCGGGCGTGGCGCTGCGGCGGATGAAGTCGAACTGTTCGTCCTCCTTCAGCATGTCGAGCACCATCTGCGCTTCGGGCAGCCGGCCGGCATCGGTCAACGCCGAGGCCAGCCGCTGATAGGTCGAAGCGACCGAATCGGTATAACTGCGCAATTCGGTGCTGCCGATTCCGGCCGCCTGTTCACGCATCGCCTGGTAATTGTTGACCGCCTGTTTCAACAGAGTTATGGCAAACGGCCGGTCATTCGAGGCCAGATGCATCGACGCCAGACCGGCCAGCGCCAGCGCCGTGTTCGGATGCGCCGGGCCCGAAGTATTCTGATAAATGCTCAAAGCGCGTTGTTGCAGCGGCATGGCCTGCGCTGGCAGACCGAGGGCGACATTGATCTGTGCCATTGTCTGCAGGCTGGCTGCAAGGTCGGTATGCCAGGCGCCGAGCGACTTCTCGCGGATCGCCAGTGCCCGCTGTTGTAGCGGCAGGGCCTGTTCCGGATGACCGCCAGCCAGGTGGGCGGCGGCGAGGTTGTTGAGGATTGCTGCCACGCCGGGATGTTCGGGCCCGAGGGCTTTCTCGCGGATCGCCAAGGCACGTTCGAGCAGCGGCACAGCCAGGGCGTCCTGGCCCAGGGCAATATGCGTCTGTGCCAGGTTGTTCAGCATCTGCGCCGTGTTCGGATGCGCGGGGCCGAGCGTCTTTTCATAAATCGCCAGCGCCCGCAGCCTTATCGGCAATGCCTTGTCAAACTGCCCCATCCGGGTGTAGGTCGTGGCCAGATTGCTGAGACTTCCCGCCAGGTTCAGATGCTCGGGGCCGAGCGTTTGCTCGAAGATCGCTGCAGCCCGCTGCTGCAAGGGCAGGGCCTTGTCGAAGCTGGCCATGGCGCCATAGGTCGAGGCCAGATTGTTCAGACTGGTGGCTGTGGCTGGATGGCTTGGCCCTAAGGTTTTTTCATGGATTGAAAGACTGCGCAGTTGCAGCGGCAAAGCGAGGTCACGCCTGCCAAGCACCGCATAGTTGTCAGCCAGATTGTTCAGCAAGGCCGCTGTGTCGGGGTGCTCTGGGCCGCGTGTTTTTTCCTGAATCGCCAGTGCGCGCAAACGCAGCGGCAAGGCTTTGTCAGGCATACCAAGAGCGGTTTCGACCAAAGCCAGATTACTCAAACTCGTTGCGATCAGCGGGTCTTCAGGCGCCAGCGCTTTTTCCCGGAATGCCAGCGCCTGTTGAAGAAGCTGCGAGGCCTTGCCGTACTGCCCGGTCTGATACAAGACTGCGGCCAGATTGTGCAGACTTACCGCGATCAACGGATCCCCAGGCGGAAGCAGTTTTTCGCGGATCGCCAGAGCTCGCTGGTGCAGTGCCTGGGCCTCGGCGTAATGGGTCATTGCCGCCTGGTTCATGGCCAGATTGTTCAAGCTGGCGGCCACGTCCAGATGAACTGGCCCAAAGGCTCGCTCCCTGATCGCGATGACTCTCTGGTTGATCTGCAATGCTTGCTGGTGCTGGGCCAATGCTGAGTGGGTCTCGGCGAGGTAGTGCAGGGCAACGGCAGTCTGCAGATGTTCGGTGCCTGAAGTCGATTCGGCAATGGCTACGGCCCGCAACAGCAGCGCCTGCGCAGTCTTGTGGTTCCCCAAGGCGGATTCGGCCTGACCTGAGAGCGTCAGCGCATCGCCGACCTGAGCGTCTGCAGCGCCCGGCAACTGCCCGGCCAGCGCCAGAGCTTGCTCGCTGAGGACCTTGGCATGCTTGAAATCACGACGGTCGATGGCCGCCTGCGCCTCCTGAATCAAGCGCGCCAAATCCGGCCCCGCCGGTTGTGCACCAGCCGTGACGACAATCAGCAGCAAAGGCAACAAAATGACTTTCAACCCGGCCTTGCCCCACTTCATCCCCATGCGCATCTCCAGGATTTTTATCAAGTGCCGCAGCATCAGCCAATTCAGGTTTTTTGGCAAATAAATCAAATTTTGCCCTTCGATGCCGCCCCGTAACACGACCCGTAGCCCGCCATGCAGCGCAGCGCAATGCGGGAAAAACCGCGCCAAACCACCCCGCATTCCGGCCTTTGGCCTCATGACGGGCTACAAAATCCGGCCCGTACCCTATGGGTAGCCCGCCATGCAGCGCAGCGAAATGCGGGATCAACCGAGCCGATCCGACGACCCGCATTCCGGCCTTCGGCCTCCTGACGGGCTACAAAAGACAGCCCTGTAGCCCGCCATGCAGCGCAGCGCAATGCGGGGAAAATCGTGTCAAGCCCAAGCCCGTTCCGGCCGCCGGCCCCTTCGACAAGGTGAGCGCGGGCGTCGTCCTTGCTTTTGCGCTGATCAGGGCTTTTGCAGCGCCTTTTTCCAGTCGCGATAGAGGTCCAGATCAACCCCGTCGGGATAGTTCAGATAGCCCGGCAGATGGCCTTTCACGCCGAGCACGCCGTATTGCCAGATGATGGCCTTGGTTTTGCGGTCGACGACGATGACGCGGTCGTGCAGGTCGTCGACGATCAGCACATCGCCGGTTTCGGGCAGCTCGCGTGCGATCGATGGGTGGTCGAGGGCCTGTTCGCCTTCCTTGAAGAAATAGTCCCAGCTCGGTTTGCCGGTGGCGGGGTCGAAGATCACGACCCGGCCCGGCTTGCTGAAATCGGCCACGATGACCTGTTTGCCATCGACGGTCGGGAACGCATCCGACGGATAGCGGATATTCGGCGCCCGCACGCTCCACAACAGCTTGCCGGCGCGGGTGATGCGCGAGATCCAGGCGCCGGTGATTTCGCTGACCAGGATGTCGCCGTTTTCCATCGGCGTGGCGCCGTTTGGATGCCCCAGTTGATGCGGCGGGTTGTGGCGGCATTTGCCCGGTTCTCCCCATTGGGTGGCGATGCTGTTGTCCTTCGGATCGATGATCAGCACGCGGCAATTGCGGATGTCGGCGGTCATGAACTTTCCATCGGCCAGCAGATGCGCATCGTCCGGATAGTTCAGCAGCCCGGCCGATTTGCCGCGCCGGTCGGGCACGCCATAGGTCCAGGTGATCGCGCGCGCCTCGTAGTCGACGATGTGGACATCGAAGTTGTCTTCTTCGCTGACCGCGAGCTGGCGGCCATCGGCTGAGAAGTTCACATCCTCATTGCCGCGATAGAGCAGCAGGTTCGGCGAAGGGAACTCCCAGATGATGCGTTTGTCGGGCGCGATCTCGATCAGCCGGTTATTGCGCCGGTCGGCAATCACGATTGGGTAGGGCAGCGGTTTGCCCCAGGAGGCGACCGGGTTCTTGCGGTTGCCGGTGACCGGCGGAATCGGCGGCAATTTGACGCCACTCGAAACGATGCCTGCACCTGTCATTTCGGCCGTGACCTGCACCGCGACACCGGGTTCTTTTGGCGGCTTTTCAGACTTGGCCGCAAGCGCCGGCGCTGCCAGCAGCAAGCTCGCGAAGAGGGTGGCGATGAGGTGAGGTTGCTGCATGGTTGGCTTGCCTGCTGGATGAACAAGCCACACCATGCCCGACCGGCTGCGCCACATTCTTGATGGTTCTCAAGCCTTGATGGAACGGCTAGCTTTAACGCCCTTCGCTGACGCTGCGGCCATGCAGCGGCTGCACAGGCCTTGCGTTATCAGGGAACAGCTGGTGCAGGCTTGCCAGTTGCGCGCTTGACAGTTGCAGCGGCTGCTTCAGCACCAGCCACAGCACGCCCTCGGTGCAGGGTGGCGCGGTCAGCGAGCCGGCATAGCTGTAATAGCCGCGCTCAGCCGGCAGCCATTGCGCCGGGTCGATCGCCGGCAGCTTGTGTTCAGCCTTGTCGCTGCGCGCTGGCATCTGCGGCAGCAAGCCGGCCATTGCCTTGTTTTCGGCGCCTTGCCTGAACATCAGCACCAGCGAGACCAATTGGCCCGACCGGCTCTTGTGCAGAAAATGCATGGCCAGCGGGAACTCTTCGCCCTGCAAGCGGTCGCCGCCGGGCGTGTGGAAATGGAATTGCTGCAAGCTCAAGTGCTCAGTGCCGATCGTCAGCTGGCTGCCTTTGGCAATGCGCACCCGCACCGTATGGCCATCGTTGACGATGCTGGCCGGCGCGCTGCGGTAGTCGAACTGCAGCGGCTTGGCGGTCTGGTTGATGCTGGCGCTGGTGATGTCGATCGGCGATTGCCGCTGGCCGCGCCCGCACAAAGCGTAGTCAGGTTGCATCCCGGCCCAATGCTCGGGACCCTGGTCGCCGCTGTATTGCCAATGCAGCTTGTCGGCTGCGGCTGCCGACGACAGGGCAGCCAAGCACAAGGCCAGGCCGGCGAAGAGTTTTTTCGGAAAACGGGTGCTTGGCATCAGGCGTCGAGCCTAGCGGATTGGGGCCGCAGCACCTTGATGCAGATTGGTTGTTGCATCGCGCAGTTGCTGGATCTGGCACAGTCGGCCATCAGCTCAGCTCGATGGATGCCCATGCCCGCAAATTCCGAAGCCCAGATCACCCGCTACCAGAACTGGCTGCGTAGCGAACGCGGTCTGCAGTTCGACAGCTATGACGCGCTGTGGCAATGGTCGGTCGACGATCTGCCGGCCTTCTGGGGTTCGATCTGGGATTATTTCGAAGTCGAATCGCCAACGCCCTATCGCCAGGTGATTGCTGCCGAAGTCATGCCGGGTGCGCAATGGTTTGAAGGCGCGCAGCTGAACTATGCGCGCCAGGTCCTGCGCCATGTCGACAAGGCTGATGCGGCCGGCTGTCCGGCGATCGTCTTTGCCGATGAGCTGATGCTGGCCAGCGGCGCGCTGCGTGAGTTGTCCTGGCCCGAGCTGAAGCGGCAGGTGGCGGCGTTGGCTCTGGCGCTGCGCGAAATGGGCGTGCAGAGGGGCGACCGCGTTGGCGCGGTGCTGGCGAACCGGCCCGAGACGGCGGTGGCTTTTCTGGCCTGCGCGAGCATTGGCGCGATCTGGTCGATCTGCTCGCCCGATATGGGGCCGGTGTCGGTGCTCGACCGCTTTCGTCAGATCGCGCCCAAGGTCCTGATCGCGGCGGACGGCTACCGCTGGGGCGGCCAGGCCTATGACAGGCGCGAGGCGCTGGCCGAGTTGCTGCCCGAGTTGCCGAGCGTCGAGCAGCTGATCCTGTGGCGGCATCTGAACCTGGCTGCCCCCTTGCCCGAGCTGCCGGGCCGGCAAGTCCATGATCTGGCTTCGCTGCTGAGCGCCAGCGGGCCGGCAGTTGATGCCTTCGAGCCGGAATGGCTGCCCTTCGACCAGCCGCTCTGGGTCGTTTATTCCAGCGGCACCACCGGCCTGCCCAAGCCCATCGTCCATGGGCATGGCGGCGTGATGCTCGAGGCGCTGAAATGCGGCACGCTGCACAACAATTTCGGCCCTTCGGCGCTGACCGGCGAGCGTTTTCACTGGTTCTCGTCGACCGGCTGGATCATGTGGAACAGCCAGGTGGCCGGCCTGCTTGGCGGCACCACCTTGTGCATCTATGACGGCAACCCAGCCGGTGCCAACGGGCCGGGCCAGCCACCGGACTGGGGCACGCTGTGGCGCTTTGCCGGCGCTGCCGGCGTGACATTTTTTGGTGCTGGCGCAGCCTTTTATTCGGCTTGCCTGAAGGCCGGCACCTCGCCGCAGCGAGAGGTCGATCTGTCAAAGCTGCGGGCGATCGGCTCAACCGGCTCGCCGCTGGCCGAAGACGCCTATCGCTGGATCTGGGCGCAGCTGCCCAAGGTCGATGGCCAAGACATCTGGATCGCCACCATCAGCGGCGGCACCGACTTCGCTGGCGCCTTCATCGCCGGCCTGCCAACGCTGCCGGTAATCGCCGGCGAAATGCAATGCCGCTGCCTGGGTGCGGCGGTCGAGTCCTGGAGCGAAACCGGTCAAGCCTTGCTCGATGAAGTTGGCGAGCTGGTCTGCGTCAAGCCGATGCCCTCGATGCCTTTGTACCTCTGGGGTGACGAGCAAGGCCAGCGGCTGCACGACAGCTATTTCGATATGTTCCCCGGCGTCTGGCGCCATGGCGACTGGATCCGCCTGATGCCCCATACCGAGCTGGGTGCGACGGGTGCGATCATCTACGGCCGCAGCGATGCGACGATCAACCGCCATGGCGTGCGCATGGGCACTTCCGAGCTGTACCGTGCGGTCGAGGCCCTGCCCGAGGTGATCGATAGCCTGGTCGTCGACCTCGAATACCTGGGCCGCGAAAGCTGGATGCCCTTGTTCGTCGTGCTGCGCCCCGGCCTCACGCTCAACGCTGCGCTGACCTTACGCATCAAGGCCGAAGTGCGCCGCGCGCTGTCGCCGCGCCATGTGCCCGATCAGCTGTTCCAGCTCGACGGCCTGCCGCGCACCCTGTCGGGCAAGAAGATGGAGCTGCCGGTGAAGAAACTGCTGCTCGGCGCCGACCCCGACAGCGTGATGAAACGCGATGCGATGGTCAATGCCGACAGCATCGGCTGGTTCGTGGCGTTGGCGCGGCAGCGCGCTGGGGGGTGATTCAATTGGCGGCTGGCGGTTGATCCGAGAGTTTGCCTGTGCCAGGGGTCGCCGTCGTCAAATGGCCCCGGCATCCGAGGCGATGGTGGGAGCCAAGGGGTCATGGGAATAGCGACTCTTCGGACTGCAACTTGCCCTTGGGCAAATGCTTGGCTGCATCGGCCTTGACCGCCGTCAGCTGCCTGGCGTTCAGTGGCCCGCTATCGGCCGCGTAGGAAGCCAGGGTTTCCTCAGCCAACCTTGCCAAAGCGAGGTGAACAACCTGGGTCTCAGGAACACCCAGCCGCGTCGCCATGGACTTGACCGTCTTGCGAGTGACCCCTAGAGCCGAATCCGTAGGTCGGAACTTCAGCAACAGGGAATCTTTGGCGGTGGCCATCATGCATCTCCTACAAGGATATGGGAAGGATATACGTTGAAGTTACGGCTGCATATTCGCAGCAGTTGACTACTCTGCAGGGCCGCAGAAGGCGCATCGCTCCCCCGAGTTTCTCGCCCAGCCGCCACAATGCAGGCTTGATCGCTACCCGCTGACCTAAACATGAACTTGCACGATGACTTTTCTCTGCGCGTGGTCGCCCTGGCGGCCGATGCGACCTGGACCCCTTCGCCGCAAGCTGGGGTCTCTCGATTGATGCTCGACCGGGTCGGTGCTGAAGTGGCGCGTGCCACCAGCATCGTGCGTTACCAGCCCGGGTCAAGCTTCGAGCGCCATGTGCATGGCGGGGGCGAAGAGATTCTCGTTCTTGAGGGCAGCTTCTCCGACGAAAGCGGTGATCATCCGGCCGGCACCTACCTGCGCAATCCGCCGGGCAGCGCACACAAGCCCAGCTCGCAGGGCGGATGCCTGCTGTTCGTCAAGCTGCGCCAGTTTGCCGCCGATGACCTGAAGCCATTGCGGATCGATACCCACAGCGGCCATTGGCGCCAAGGCATGGTGCCCGGCTTGACCGTGCTGCCCTTGCATTCGCACGACGGGGTCGACACCGCGCTGGTGCGCTGGGCCCCTGAAACGAAGTTCAACACCCATGTGCATCCGGGCGGCGAGGAGATCCTGGTGCTGGAAGGCGTCTTCAGCGACGAAGGTGGCAGCTACCCCGCAGGCAGCTGGCTGCGCAGTCCGCGCTGGAGCCGCCATACCCCGTTCACCGGGCCGGAGGGCGCACTCATCTACGTCAAGGTCGGCCAACTCGGCGCCGAGCTGATGGCCGGGTGAGTTGCCCTGCAGGAAGGTAAAACTCAGTCCACGCTGGCGCCTGATTCGCGCACGACCTTGCCCCATTTGAGGGTTTCGGCCTGGATGAAGGCGGCGAACTGTTCGGGTGTTTCGCTGACGACTTCGCCGCCCTGTTCGCTGATTCTTTTCTTCACATCGGCCTGACCCAGCACCTTGATGATCGCCTGGCTCAGTTTGCTGATGACCGCCGGCGGCGTGCCGGCAGGTGCCAGCAGGCCGAACCAGGACGTGGCCTCGAAACCAGGCAGGCCGCTTTCGGCAATCGTCGGAAGATTCGGCAGTTCGGGCGAGCGTTGCGCCGTGGTCACGGCGACGGCGCGCAACTTGCCTGAACGCACATGCTGGATCGACGAAGGCATGTTGTCGAACATGACGTTGGTCTGCCCGCCGATCAGATCGATCAGCGCCGGTCCGCTGCCCTTGTAGGGCACATGTTGCATCTCGATCTTGGCCATCGAATTGAAGAGCTCGCCTGAGAGATGGATCGAGGTGCCGTTGCCCGAGGACGCGTAGCTGACCTTGCCAGGGTTGGCCTTGACATAGGCGATCAACTCGGCCACGGTCTTGTACGGCTGCGAGGGGTTGACGACCAGCATATTGGGCACATTGGCCACGCGCGACAGCGGCGCGAAATCCTTGATCGCGTCAAAGGGCATTTTCTTGTAGAGGCTGCTGTTGATCGCATGGGTGCCGACGGTGCCCATCAGCAGCGTGTAGCCATCGGGCGCCGCCTTGGCGACCAGCTGACCGCCGATATTGCCGCCGGCGCCGCCCTTGTTTTCGATCACCACGGTCTGGCCCAACTCGACCGACAGCGCCTGCCCCACGATGCGCGCCAGCAGGTCGGTCGTGCCGGCCGGCGGAAACGGCACGACGATGGTGATGTTCTTCGACGGGTAAGCCGATTGGGCTGCTGCCGGCAGGCTGGACGTCAACCCGGCACCGAGGCAGGCTGCTGCAGCCAGCAAACCAAAAGTCCGGCGATTCCGGGCGAGCGGGTGCAATTTTCTGAACATGGCGATTTCCTTCTGTGTGAGGCGATCAATGCTTGGCTGCCAGCGGGCCGGTGGTTTGACAAGCGCATCGCCGGCAGGCTGCACAGAAGCGCAGTCTGGCATGGAATGAGGGGGCGGCTTATGCTGGGCTTCCCTAGTCTTACTCTGTCATAAAAATGGCATAATATTTCTAGCTTTCCTTTTGAAGGGATGAGATGGACATCGCTAAAGAATTCGATGACTACATGGCGCACCTAGTGCAAGGGCTTGGTCATGCGGACCGGCATTCCGGATTGATTGGTTATTGCACAGGTCTGATGCTGCCGTTGTCGCGCAAGAGCGTGGAGCCCATTGCCGCACGAGTGGACCCCTTGCATGCCAGCGCGAAACATCAGTCGCTGCACCACTTTGTCGCCAAGGCCCAATGGAGCGATAAGGAGTTGTTGCGTCGCATAGCGCAATGGGTCGTGCCCCAGATGAACTTCACCGCTGGCGGTTGGTGGATCATCGATGACACCGGATTTCCCAAGAAGGGCAGGCACTCGGTGGGGGTGACGCGCCAATACTGTGGTGTGTTGGGCAAAAAAGATAACTGCCAGGTTGCGGTGAGCGTAACGCTGGCATGCGAGCAAGGCAGCTTGCCGGTTGCCTGGCAACTGTACTTGCCTCACGTATGGGCGGAAGATGTCTCGCGTCGAGCCAAGGCCGGTGTACCCGAGGACATCGAATTTGCAACCAAGCCCCAGATCGCTCTACAACAGATACAAGATCTGTTGAGCGAAGGGGCGCCCCATCATTGCGTGCTGGCCGATGCCGGATATGGCATCGACTACGCATTCCGCCAAGGACTGACTGATCAGGGCCTTGCCTATGTGGTCGGCATCACCTCAGCCGTGGTGGTCTGGCCACCCGGAGTGAAGCCGCTGCCGCCCAAGCCCTACAGCGGCACGGGCCGCCCGCCAGTGGTGCCACGGCGTACGGCCGAACGCCAACCCGTGAACGTCAAGACAATGGCACTGGGTTTGCCCAACAGCGCATTTCACGACATCAGTTGGCGTGAAGGCAGCAACGAGTTGCTGACGGGTCGTTTTGCCGCATTGAGGGTACGCTGCGCGGGTGGCAATGTCGGAAAGGCCCGTCTGCTTCCTGAGCAATGGCTGCTCATCGAGTGGCCCGCCGATCAAGCCGAGCCAGAGAAATACTACCTATCCACAATGCCAGAGACGACAGCCTTAAACGATCTGGTCCATGCCGCGCACATGCGATGGCGCATCGAGCGCGATTACCAGGACTTGAAGCAGGATTTGGGATTGGGTCACTATGAAGGACGCGGCTGGCGGGGCTTTCATCACCATGTAACCTTGAGCATTGCGGCGTACGGCTTCCTGATGGCAAAACGACTCAAGACTGGCGGTGATGTCGGCGGTAAAAAAGAACATCGTCCCATGCCAAATGCCTGTCATTCCCAACGATTACGTCCCTCGAGGCAGCCCAGCGAGCGCAGCGCCAAGTCACAAACTCGATCACAACGTTGCCTGGTAGGCACCTACCGCACGTCTGAGGTGAGCGCGGACGATGTGTTGGGCACGATCATTGCCAGCAAGAAGGTCGCGCGGGTTAGCCAGTGTTTCGGTCCACAGGGCGCCGGAACGTGAGCGCGCCTCCTTTTGTGATCGGCCTGGATCTAGGTACTTCCGGCGTCAAGGCCGTGCTGCTCTCGGCCAATGGCGAATTGGTGGCTGAGGCTGTAGCCCCATTGGAGGTCTCTCGTGCGCAGCCGCTGTGGTCTGAACAGGCACCTGCCGATTGGTTGGCCGCTACTGACCAGGCCATGCAAGCTTTGCGCTCGCAGGCCAGCGCTGCCGACTGGCAAGGCGTGCGGGCGATGGCTGCAGCAGGCCAGATGCACGGCGCGGTATTGCTGGACGCCGAAGGTACGGTATTGCGGCCGGCCATCCTGTGGAACGATGGCCGCAGCCAGTTGCAGTGCGCTGAGCTGGAATTGCGCGAACCGGCCACAACGCAGATCACCGCAAACCGCGCCATGGCCGGGTTCACCGCACCCAAGCTGATGTGGGTGGCGGCGAATGAACCCGCAATATTTGCACGAGTCGCCAAAGTGTTGCTCCCGAAGGACTGGCTTGTCTGGCAATTGGCGGGTGTGATGAGCAGCGACTGCTCGGATGCGGCCGGCACGCTGTGGCTGAACGTCGCCGAGCGCTGCTGGAGCGAAGCGATGCTGGCCGCCAGCGGGATGCGCCTCGACCAGATGCCGGCTTTGCACGAAGGCCCCGATGCCGTGGGCCAACTGTTGCCGATTTGGGCGGCGCGTTGGGGCTTGCCGGTTGATGTCCAACTCGCAGCAGGTGCTGGCGACAACGCGGGTGGTGCCGTTGGTGTCGGTGTCGTGCGTCCTGGCGAAGGTCTCCTGTCGCTGGGTACGTCAGGGGTCATCTTTGTGGCGACTGACGGCCCGCAAGCCAACCCCGATCGTGGCGTGCACACCTTCTGCCACGCGCTGCCGGGCACCTGGCACCAGATGGCCGTGCTGCTGTCTGCCAGCAGCGCACTGAGTTGGTGGTGCCGCATCTGTGGCCTGGCACCAGCCCAACTCCTCGCCTCGCTGCCAGCGGGCGAGGTGCGCGAATCGGCCCCGCTGTTCCTGCCCTATCTTTCTGGCGAACGCACGCCGCATGCCGACCCCGGCGCCACCGGCAGCTTTCACGGCCTGACCCATACGCACAGCCGCGATGATCTGAGCTATGCCGTGCTGGAAGGCGTAGCCTTTGCATTTGCCGACGGCATGGCCGCATTGCGCGAAGCTGGCAGTGACCCGAAGCGCTTGCTGGCCATCGGTGGCGGTGCGCGCTCGGACACCTGGCTGCAACTGCTGGCCGACACCTTATGCATTCAGATTGATCGGCCGGCGGGTGCTGAAGTGGGGCCGGCACTCGGGGCGGCACGACTGGCAATGATGAGCCTGGGCGCCGCGCGAGACGAGGTCATGCGAGCGCCTGATTTGGCGCAGACCTTCTCTGCAGATGCCGCCCGCAGCGCGGCGTTGCAACTCCGTCTGGCGCGTTACCGCGCTGCTTATGCGCCCTTGCGAGCGCTGTCCTGAATCCTGTAATCGAGCAAACCATGAACACCGTCTACAGCATCGTTGACTCCATCCGCTACGAGGGCCCGCAAAGCAGTAATCGCCTGGCTTACCGCTGGTACGACGCGCAGCGAGTAGTACTGGGCAAGCCCTTGGTCGAGTGGCTGCGACCCGCCGCCTGCTACTGGCATAACTTTTGTTGGGCTGGGCAAGACCCCTTCGCGCTGGGCGGCAACCTCTTTGAACGCCCCTGGTTCAGCGGTGAGCCATTGGCCGCCGCGCAGATGAAGTTGGACGCTGCGTTTGATTTTTTCCAGAGGCTGAACATGCCGTTCTGGTGCTTTCATGACCGCGACGTCGCACCCGAAGGCACAACGCTGCGCGAATCCAATGCCTACTTGGATGCGGTGCTGGAACGCGCGGCGCTCAAGATGCAGGACAGCGGCGTGCAATTGCTGTGGGGCACGGCCAATCTGTTTTCGCATGGGCGCTATATGGGCGGCGCCGCCACCAACCCTGACCCGGAGGTCTTTGCCTACGCCGCGGCCCAGGTCAAACATGTGCTGGAGTGGACGCAGCGGCTGAACGGCGCGAACTACGTGCTCTGGGGCGGCCGAGAAGGCTATGAAACGCTGCTCAACACGCGGCTGGCGGCTGAACTGGATCACTATGGTCGCTTTCTGGCCGCCGTGGTCGAGCACAAGCACAAGATCGGCTTCAAGGGCACCCTGCTGATCGAACCCAAGCCGCAGGAGCCCACCAAACACCAATACGACTACGACAGCGCCACCGTCTATGGCTTCCTGAAGCGCTACGGGCTGGAAGGCGAGGTCAAGGTCAACCTGGAGGTGAACCATGCCACTCTGGCGGGTCACAGCTTCGAGCACGAAGTGGCCACCGCCGCCGCCCTGGGTATCCTGGGTTCGATCGACGCCAACCGCGGCGATGAACAACTGGGCTGGGACACAGACCAGTTTCCCAACAACCATGTGGCCCTGGTGCCCGCCATGCTCGAAATCATCCGCTACGGTGGCCTTGGTGCGGGCGGCATGAACTTCGACGCCAAGGTGCGGCGCCAAAGCATCGAACCCACCGACCAACTGGAGGGCCACATCGGCGGCCTGGATACCTTGGCCCGTGCTTTCCTTTGTGCGGCGGCCCTGCATGAGTCGGGTGAACTCGACCGCGCTGTCGATGAACGCTATTCAGGCTGGAGCGGTGAACTGGGGCGTCACATCGAGGCGGGAGCCAGTCTGGACGACTTGGCAAGTCGTGTTCATCAGTTGGGTCTGTCACCTCAACCCCGGTCGGGCCGTCAAGAGCGACTGGAAAATCTGGTCAATCGATACATCTGAAAAGGTCAGCGCCGGCAATGGCACCCAAATCTTACTATGTCATAAACTTAGACGTAGGGTCACCGAGCTGAAATACTGTTCAGATGGTTTTTTATGGATAATCCAGTCTCATCGAAACCAAGGTGGGGATGACGGATGATGTGCCGCCGCCGCGAGCACGAAAGCTCCGCTGCGGCGCTGCCGCGAGATTGGCAGCAGGTACTGCAACGAAATCGTCAGCATGAAGCCACTATGCACCAACAGGGTTCGTCCTCTGCGACCCTGCATACCAACCCAGCGGCGCGGCGCCCAGCGACCTTGTGATCTGCTGCGGCTCGGAATAGCTTTCAATGCCCCAGTGGCCCAATTCACGCCCGATGCCGCTGGCCTTGAATCCACCCCAGGGGCCCTGCACGAGCGCCGGGCCGGCGCAGTTGATCCACACCGTGCCCGCCTGTAATTCGGCGGCCACGCGCTCGGCGCGCGCCGCGTCGGCGCTGAACACTGCGGCGGCCAGTCCGTACTCGCTGTCATTGGCGTCTGCCACAGCCTGCGCTTCACCGTCGAAGGCGCGCACGCACAACACGGGGCCGAAGATCTCCAGACGCCAAGCGTCGCTATCGGCGGGCACATCATCAAGGATTGTCGGCGGGACAAACCAACCCTGCTCCTGGCCGGTTACGTGACTGCCGCCCGCCACCAAGCGTGCGCCGGCCGTCACGGCAGCGTCGATCGCACCGCGAACCCGAGCGCACTGCACGGCACTGATCAGTGGGCCCATCTCGGTCGCGGCATCGAGCCCCGCACCGACACGGATTGCATTGGCGCGCTCTGCCAAGCGCTCGACGAAGTCACGATGCACGCTGCGCTCGACCAGCAAGCGCGATGTGGCGCTACAAACCTGGCCGGCGTTGTAGAAGATGCCCATCAGCACCCACTCGAGCGCCGCGTCGAGGTCGGCATCGGCGAACACGATGGCCGGAGACTTGCCGCCCAGTTCAAGCGTCACGCGCTTTAGATCGCGGGTCGACGCCGCCAGGATCTGCCGACCCACGCTGCCGCTGCCGGTGAACGACACCTTGTCGACCTGGGGATGGTTCACGAGCGACGCACCAACTTCGGCACCGGTGCCGGTGACCACGTTGAACTGGCCGCGTAGCGCGCCCGCCGCATGCACGATGCCCGCCAGCGCCAGCGTTGACAACGACGCCCACTCCGACGGTTTCATCACCACCGCGTTGCCTGCCGCCAGCGCCGGGGCCAGCTTCCAGGCGGCGAGGATCAGCGGGAAGTTCCATGCCGTGATCAGCGCCACCACCCCCAGCGGCACGCGGCGAACGCGCATCGTGAAGTCGTCACTGTCGAGCCGGGGGTATTGGTCAGCGAGCACACCGTGTTCCAGTAATTCGGCATGGTACTCAAAGACGCGCGCCGCGTCGGCGACATCGATCTCGGCTTCGCGCAGCGGCTTGCCCACATCCTGCGTTTCCAGGCGGGCCAGTGCGCTGGCGTGCTGACGCAACCCGGCGGCGATGCCGTGCAGCAGCTTCGCACGTTCGCTGTACTGTGTCGCCCGCAGCGTCGGCACGGCGCGCCGCGCTGCCGCGACGGCCAGCTCGACGTCGCTCGCGTCGGCAAAGGCCAACTCGGCGATTGGCGCTTCGTTCGCAGGGTCCAGCGCGGTCCAGCGCTCGCCATGGCCTTCAACCCAGGCGCAGTCGATGAACAGGCTGCCGCCGATAAGGGGATGGTCGATCAAACGATTCATGCAGTGTCCAGGTTCAGAGGCTGAGCCACGGGCACAAACCCAAGGTCCAGTGGGTAGAGCGGCCGACGCAGGTGCCGGTAATCAAATCCTTTGGGGTCCAGCGAAAGGCTGCCCGGGCTGGCGCAGAAAACGAAGCGCCGTGCCAGGCCCTTGAAGCCGTTGACGAAGTGGGTCGAGCCCTTGACGACAACCAGGCGCTTGGCACTCGGATCGATGCCGTGTTCGGTGAAACATCGTGGATCGAATACCTGCTGGCGCAGGCTGTTGACGACGATGTC
>CAMDHE010000002.1 GCA_945898095.1 Roseateles toxinivorans
GTGGCGCTGCTGGCTTCCAGCTCGGCACCCAGGGCATTGATGTCTGTCGCATCGACAGGGATTTCCACCAGCATGATCTTGTTGACCAGCACACCCGCTGCGTTCAGGCCCTGCTCAATAGCCAGAAACTTGCCAGGCGCAACATAGGCTATGTCGCCCATCTTGGCCTGCCCGGTGTCGGACTTGGACCAGTCGGTCTTGCTCAACGGAAAGGCATAAGTTTTGGTCGCGCTGGTGGCCGGATTCAGCACCAGCCAGCGCAGGAACAGGGCGGTCTTGCTGACCGAAACCGATGTGCCGTCGTCCGCCGTAACCTTGGCGTCCAGCGGGCTTTGAACCAGGCCGTGCAGTTCGCCTGCAGCGTCCATGGCCAGCCCTTCCATGCCGCGGTTGGCGCGGCGCAGGTTCAATACTGCGGGCAACACCGGCTTGCTGGCGGTGCTGCCGGCGATGGCCGGGGCAAAACGGTCCTCGATCTTGCCCGTGGCCGCGTCCACCTTGACGATGAACGGACCATATTCGTCGGAGATGTAGAGCTTGCCGCTGGCCTTGTCGAACACAATGCCTTCAGGGTCCAGGCCCATGGGGTCGCCGGTCAATGCCTGAAGCGATTCGTTCAAGGCCACTTCAGCCGACGAACCGGGGGTTCCAACAGGCAGTGGCAGGCCGGTTAGCTTGCCTCCCTTTTCGTTGAGCATGGGCGTGATGCTGGTCACTGTGGCCACGCCATTGGCAAGACGCAGCACACCAAAAGTGGGGGTGAAACCCGGGGCCGGAAACACCTTGGTGCCGTAGGTGCTGGTACCCACCACGATATTGGGGCCGTCGGCATTGGAGCCGCGGTCTGTCAGCACGTAAAAGTCGATGCTGCCATCGCTGTTGACCGACTTGAGCGCCATCGCCGAGCCCACGGCCAGAGGGAATCCCTTGGGGAACGCGGCCTTCAACTCGGCATTGTTTCCCTCGTAGGGCACATACATGCTGGTGGGCACGTTGACGCGGTGCTTGCTCACCACCACATCGCCGCCACTGATGGCTTCTTTCGCGGTCGTGACGCTGCGGCCCATGGCAGCCAGGCTGCTCTCAAAACTCTCGCGTGCCAGACCGCGCGCCACGGGTGTGGTACCCAGCACGGTTTTTAATGCGGCTTCAAACTTGCTGCCATCGGTCTCGTCGGGCTTGACCGTGTCGTTGAGTTTGGCGGCCAAAGCGGTGTCGATCACGATGCCGTTGTCCACGTCTTTGTCGCTGTCCAACGACTGTAACAACTGCAGGCGGTTGAGCACGCGCGCATCGCTCACCGTGGCACCGGCCACGAGGTCCAACGGTGTGATCACACTGGCCCCAGCGGCAGTTCCCAAAGCGAGCCCGCCAAGCTTGAAGCTCACCATGTCCGCGGGCGTGCCGCCCCCGTAGCTGAAGGTTCCATTCGCATCGGTGGTGCCAGTGATGCCAGCAGATGTGCTGTAACCAAGCCCGGCGACCGGTCCATCAATGAATCGTCCTTCCGCGGCCGGCTCTCCGCCACCGCAAGCTGCCAGCAGCAAACCGGCCATTACAGCGTTCAAAGCAAGCACAATTGCACGCGTATTCATCTTCATTTTGAGTCCAATTTATTGAGGGCCTCATTACGCCTTTGGCATGTGACGACTTGATGAAATGGGTGGCGTCAGCGTCACGGTCGGTGTCTTGCTGGATGCTTTCCAAACACATTGCCGACCGCGCGTCCATGCACGGCGTGTTCATGGACATTCTGGGTTTGGGCCTGCTGATCACTGGCGAGTCCGGGCTTGGCAAGAGCGAGCTTGGCCTGGAGCTGATCTCCCTCGGGAACGGCCTGGTGGCCGATGCTGCGGTGGACTTCTTCCGCATCAACCAGACCACGGTAGACGGGCGCTGAACTGACCTGCTCCAGAACCCGGTGGCGCCGCCGGCCCGGCCTTGCACGAGGTTCGCTGCGTGCGCCAGGCCGAGATCGGGTTTGCAGCATGACCACCGCATTGCCGCCGCACCGCGAGCTGCTGCAAGCACAGGGCGTGTCGACCCCAGGGCGGTGCGGTCGTGGGCTTCGATGCGAGCCCCCCGCGTCCACCGAGAAGCCGTTGTGCTGGTAGGCCAGCATGTCCGAGGCATCAGCCTCTTCGATGAAGCCCCGGGTGACGAAGGCGCGCAGGATGCGCTTGCGAGTGCTGGCATGCACCTGAGCAATGGCTGTCTGATCGGGTTCGCTGGCCGGGTGAAAACGAAGTGCCGGCGTGCCAAGATTGACCTCAACTGGCGCCGCAGGATCTGCACTGGCCGTGTCTGCTGCCACTTCGAATACACCGTCAATGACGCAGACGTGGAAATGCACATGGGTGTTCAGGCTGGAGCCGAACCGGTGAATAGAGGCTACCGCACCGATGCGCAATGCTGCCGCGTCAACTGTGGCAGCACCAGGGCAGTGCGTGATCAGGCTGTCCTTCCTGCTGCAGCTTGAAAAGCGTCTGCCGAACCGGCGTGCGCGAGACCGCCAGACGCACACTGATTTCGGTTTCTATGAAGCGATCGTCGGACACCAAGCGGAACTCGGCGATGTCGCGTTTGAGCTGTGTGTAAACGTCTGTCGCGCGCGATGGATGAACCACCACAGCGTCAACAAAGGGTGGCATGGCGGCAGACTGCACAAGCTTAAGTTGTCATAGAAGTGGCGACTCAACTCACGCGGGCGGCGCGAGCAAGCTCACATGCGCCGACTGGCAGGGCCATGGGGCCAGCAGATCTTCGGGCGCCTTGCCCGGTGTCATTCGAGCTTGATCCCATTCTCGCGAATGATCTTGCCCCACTTGGCCATTTCACCGTCGACGAAGACGCGCATCTCCTCGGGTGTACCCGCGACGATCTGCATGCCGAGCTGGCCTTCCAGTTGCTGCTTCACATCGGGCGACTGGAACACCTTCACAGCCTCGGAATGGAACCGATCCAGGATCGCCTTGGGAGTGCCGGCTGGGCCGTACAGCCCCCACCAGGCATACGCATCGAGGTTCGGATAGCCCTGCTCAGTGAGCGTCGGCACCTCCGGCATACCTGCGGTTCGCTTGGCGCTGGTAACAACCAAGCCGCGCAGCTTGCCTGCGCGGACTTGCGGCGTGATGACCGCAGCGGATCCGATGGCAAGGTCGATGTGGCCGCCAAGTGCATCGGTCACCATCGGACCAGCACCGCGATACGGGGCATGAACGAGATTCACACCCGCCGCCTGCTGCCAGAGCAGCATCTGCAGGTGGCCCGTGCTGCCGTTCTGGACCGACCCGAAGGTGATTTTTCCGGGCTTGGCTTTGGCAGCGCTGACAACGTCCGCGAAAGTCCGGAACGGCTTGTCCGGATGCGTTGCAACAGCCAAGGGCGCCAGACCCACCAGCATCACAGGCTGCAGGTCCTTCTGGCTGTCGTAAGGCATCTGCGGGATCAGGAACGGGTTGACGGCGTGGGTGTCGAAGACGATGACCCAGGAGTAGCCATCCGCCGGCGACTTCGCAACCATCCCCGTACCGATCGAACCCGACGCGCCAGCCTTGTTTTCGACCACAAAAGGTTGTCCCAGCGCCGCCTGCAACTTGGTCGCCAGAATGCGGGCAATCGGATCTGCGGAACCGCCGGGCGGGAACGGCACGACGATCCGGACCGGCTTGGTCGGCCAGTCCTGCGCCAGGGCGGGCGCTCCGATCAACAGACCCAAGGTCAGCAACAGAATTCGCAACATCACAAGTCTCCTTTTAGTGGTTGTCTGGCGGTTCTTCAGGCACCGATAAAGACCGCTGACCTCTTTTCGCGGTGAGCTCGCAAGCCCTCTGCATAGTCGAGCGTCGCGTCCAGCGGCCTTCGCAGCGCCTGGTCGGCTTCCAGCGCCTCAGCGATGGGGAGGCTGGCAGTGATGCGCATGGACTCCTTGAGTGCGGCCACTGCGAGTGGCGCGAGGGAAGCGATCACCTTGGCGGTTTCGGCGGTGACAGCAGCAAGGTCAGCCGATGGCGTCACCCTTGACACCAGGCCCATGGCCAGGGCTTCCGCCGAGGTGAGATGTCGGCCGGACAACAGCCACTCCATGGCCTGAGCCGGACCGACGATGCGCTGCAGCAGGACAGCGCCACCGCCACCGGGGTAGGCGCCCAACTTCATCTCTGGAAAACCAAACCGTGCAAGCTCTGCGGCGAGGCGCACATCACAAGCCAATGCGAGTTCGAGACCAGCGCCCAGGCACCAACCTCCGATCGATGCCACCACCGGTTTTGGCGAGCAGTGGATGGCACGCACCAGATCAACCACCCGCCGGCTCTGACGGCCCTTGTCTTGGGCCGACATCGGCCCGCGCTCGGCGAGGTCGATGCCGCTGCAGAATGCCTTCGGCCCCTGTCCTTTCAGAACGACGACAAGCGTCTGCGAGTCTGTTGCCGCCTGGTGGATCTGCTCCGTCAGCAGATCGAGGCAGGCATTGGTCAGCGCATTCAGCGCTTCAGGCCGGTTCAAGGTGAGCCAAAGGACGCCCTCGTCCCGATTGACCAGGACTTCGCTCATGTTCGGTCCTCCTTTGCGAGCGCACCGAAAACCGCCAGATGCATCGCCCCTTCTTCGGGACCCGTGCCGGTCGCGTTCATGAAGAAGGCGACGAGGTGGTAATGACCGATCAGGATGATGATCTCCAGCAACTGTGGGGGCGACCATTGCGCACCCATGGACGCCCAGGTCGATTCGGTGATGGTCGAGCGTTCGTGCAGCTCGTCGACCGCCGCGATCAGGAGCTGTTCCTGCGCAGTCCAGCACGGGTGTGTCGGCGGCTCGTTCTGAAGCGCCTGCAGTTGCTCGTCGGTGATGGCGCAGCGCTCCGCGAACAGCGCCCGATGCATGGCCCACTCGTAGTCGCACCTCGTTCGTACCGCGACGCGAAAAATCGCGATCTCGCGCTGCCTTTCGGAAAGCGCCCCCTTGTACATGAGCGAACCACCAAGCGCGACGACGTTGCCCATCAACCGGGGCTGGTGGGCCAGCACGCGCAGAAAGTTCTGGGGTGACAGCGGGCCGAGATCGACCTTGTCCATGGTCTGTTGGACCTTCTCGTCATACGGTGGCATGGCCAATGGGAATCGCATGACTCAGGCCTCCTGACGGCTGTTGAACGCGGGATCGAAAGTGGCACCACTGCGGCTCAGCGCCTCGATGTCGGAGTCGGAGTAGCCAATGCCCCGGAGCACCTCTGCACTGTGCTGCCCCAGGCGCGGGGCAGCACAACCCGGGGCCGGCTGCGTTCGCGACCAGAGGGTCGGAACATTGACCGAATTCAGCATGCCCTCTGTCGGATGCTCGGTCTTGGCGATCAGACCAACGGCCGCAAGATGAGGATCGTCGATCAGCTCGTCCAGGTCGTGCATGGGCATCACCGGGATGTCGGCGGCACTGAGCAACTCGATCCAGGCGGCGGTCGTGCGCTCAGTGAGGATCTGCTCGACCAAGGAGTAAAGCTCATTGATGTGGCGGGTGCGGCTCGTGATATTGGCAAACCGAGGGTCCTGTTCGAACAGCTCCGCGCGTCCGACCGCACGGAAGAAGCTCTCACACTGCCGATCGGTGTAAATGAGCGCACAGACATAACCGTCGCTCGTGCGGTACGGACGGCGCTGCGGCGCCAGCAGACGTTCATACCCAGGTGGCCCCTGATTCGGCTCGAAAGTCCGCCCACCCAGGTGAACCGCCAGCACCAGCTGGGCCATGGTCTCGAACATCGGAATGACGAGCTCCTGTCCTTCCCCGGTTCGATCGCGGTGATGCAGTGCGCCCAGAATGGCCGTGGTTCCGCTCACACCCACGAAGTAGTCAGCGATCGTCAGGGGAACATAGCGTGGCTCGTCGCTGCCCGCCCGCTGAGCGAGGGCGGGCAAGCCGATCGCCCCCTGGATGAGATCGTCGTAGGCCGGTCGCGACGCGTACGGCCCGCGAGGGTCGTAGCCGACCAGACCTGCATAGATCAGGCGCGGGTTCGCTGCCGCCAGCGTGGCGTAGTCCAGTCCCAACCGCGTCATGGCCTGCGGCCTGATGTTGTACACAACGACATCCGCATCGAGGCACAGCCGCATCAAGGCCTCGCGACCGGCGGGTTGCTTGAGATCCAGAACCACGCTGCGCTTGCTGCGGTTGACATTCAAAAAAATCGAGCCCATGCCGGGATTGCGCGCCGGGCCGATATGACGCGTGTTGTCACCGCCGGGCGCTTCGACCTTGATGACGTCTGCACCCATGTCGCCCATCAACTGCGTGGCAAATGGGCCCATGAGCACCGTGGTCATGTCCACCACCTTGAGCCCGTCGAGTGGACGCGGCTTGGATGCGGCAGTCGTCATGCGGCAATCCCCTGGATGTCGACGGAGGCCTTGAACAAAGCCGCTAGTTGTGTTTCCAGCTTGGGGCGCATCCTGGTGGCCGGTCCCACGATCGACATGCCGTACCAGTCCGAGCCGATGCGCACCGGAACTGCGGCGGCCAAGGCATCCGCTACCGTCTCGCCGTCATTGCAGAACCAGCCGCGTTCGCGACCGCGCTCGAGGTCGGCCCGCAGAGCCGCCGCCGAACGCAGGGTATTGGCCGAATGCGCTCGGTAGGACAGTCGCGACAGAAGCTTCTCGGTTTCCGTCGCGGTCATCGTCGAGACGATCGCCTTGCCCATCGAATTGGCGTGGATATCACGCGTCTCGCCGACGGAAACGGCAAACCGAATCGAGTGGCGCGATTCCTGAACGTCCAGGTAGACCACCTCGGTGTCGCGGCGCTGGGCGAGGCACACGGTCTCGCCCACGTCATCCCGCAATCGCGCGAGTCGAGCCCTCACCGCCGGCGAGACCAGGTCGTTGTCGAGGATGGTCCGGGCGATGTCGTAGAGCCGGCGTGTCGGATACAGCGCTCCCCTTGCCTTCGCAGCATAGAGATAGCCTCGATCCTCGACTGCGCGCACGAGGTTGAAACAACTCGACGTTGGAATGGCCAAGCGCTCTGCCAATTCGCTGAGGGACGCAGAGCGGCCAAGCTCGGCGAACACTTCGAATAGGCGCAGAACGCGAACTTCTGACTTGGTGTCCATGGTCAATAATTCGTGTACATGAATTCATAATACACCCACGCGAATTAATGATTTGTCGGTGACTACCCTTATCGGCGAACGCGGCGGCGAAGGCGAAAAACGGCTCTCGACGGAACGGATCATCTCAGCCCACTTGAATCTTCAAATGGTCAATCAACTTGCGTCATTTCTCGACTGCCGCCTTCAGGCCATTACCTGTAGCTGCAGCTCGACAGTTTGTCCTCGATCGATGACAGTTCGTGCATATTTACCCTCATACCATTGCCGGAATTTGAAATCAAGCGCGAGGCGCTCTACAAGGCCCTGCGCCCCAATTCGCAGCCGCGGCTTGATACCGTTCAGCGAGTGTGCAGGGCATTGGGCGTCAAGTTGACTGCCACTGTTGCCGGTTGAAATGCATGTCAACCTAAGGATGCTCTGCATAACTCAACGCGAGTGTGTGCAGTGCGGATCGGGATGGGATGCAAGGCGCATTTTGCGGCCAATAGCGCGTGCTATTGGCAAGAAATGCAACGCCGCAGACCGCCCGAGGCCGCGCTATCAAAAACCGTGAGGGGTTATGCAGAGCATCCCTAAGACGCTGGCGTCCGTGATGCTCGATCACCAATAGGCTGGTGTCAGACCGCTGCGTCAATGTGCTTCACGCCGCCTTGATCGTGGCTCCAGTTACTTTGCTGTTCGGACAACCGGAGCCACCTTACTTTGACCGCAGCCAAGCTGGAAGGTTTGCTCGCCTGACTCAAGCCGACCGCAGGCAATCGACGATCTTCATCCTCGCCGCCCGCCAGGCCGGGATGAAGCCCCCGACCACCCCCATGAACAGCGCGAAGGCCAGCGTCTGCCAGGCGATCGTCGGCGTCAGTTTGAACTGGAAGGCCAGTTCGGCAAAGGTCTGAAAATTGGTGGTCGAGATATTCACCGTCTGCATCAATGAAGCCGCGCCCAACCCGATCAGGCCGCCGACCAAGGAGAGCAGCATCGCCTCGCTCAGGAAGGCGATCAGCACCGCGCCGCGCCTGAAGCCCAGGGCGCGCAGGGTGCCGATCTCGCCAACTCGTGAAGCGACTGCGGCGAACATCGTGATCATGGCGCCGACGATCGCGCCGACCGAGAAGATCACCGACAGCGACATGCCCAGAATGCTGATGAAGTTCGCCAACGCCTCAGATTGCTCGGCATAAAAGCGCTGCTCGGGTTTGAGTTCGACGGTCAGCCTCGGGTCGGACTCAAGCGCGGCCTTGATCAAGTCGAACTGACTCGCATCGGCGAGGCGAAAAACCAGCGTCGAATAGCTGCCGCGCCGGAAGGCCTGCAACATCTGGTCGGCATCGCCCCAGATCTCCGAATCGAATCCCGAGCGACCGGCATCGAAGACGCCGACCACCACCCAGTCGCGGCCGGCGAAGCGCAAAGTCTCGCCAAGCCCTGCACCCTGGAAACCGCGCGAGATCGCGCGCCCGGTGACGATCTCCGAGGTGCCTGGGCGGAACATGCGACCCTCGATGATCTGCACTTGTGGGCGCATCTGCAAGCCACGCAAACTGGTGCCGCGCACCGTCACATTGCTCGGCTTGCCGCTGCCGCGCTTGGGCAGGTTGTTCAGCACCACCGGCTCCTTGCTCAGCAGCGGCTGACCGGTGGCATCGGTAGCGATGCCGGCCAGACTCTCGAGGATCGCCGCCTGGGATCGCTCGACCGAGCTGTTGATCTCGGCCCCAGCGCCTTTGCGCAGCACGATCACGTTATCGGGCTGGCCGGTCGCCACCAGCGTCGCGCGTATGCCCTCGCTCATCATCAGCACGGTGGCAAACACATAGACCACCAGCGCCATGCCGCCGGCGGTCAGCAGCGTCGTGAAGCGCCTCACCCAGAGGTTGCGGGCGATATAGGAAAAAGGAATAGGTTTCATCGTGAGCTAAGGATGCTATGCATAACTCAGCGCGAGCGGGTGCGGTGCGGATCGGGATGGGATGCAAGGCGCAGTTTGCGGCCAATAGCGCGTGCTATTGGCAAGAAATGCAACGCCGCAGACCGCCCGAGGCCGGGCTAGCACAAGCCGTGAGGGGTTATGCAGAGCATCCCTAAGCCACCCGCGGCTTGCGATGCGGGATGTCGGGCAAGGAGATCCGTCAAGCCACATTGCGCAAGCCCTGGACGATGTCGATGCGGCTCATCTTCAAGGCCGGCCAAGCCGCCGCCACGGTGCCGACGACCAGCGCCGCCAGCATCTGCAAGCCGATCGTCTGCAGCGAGACCTGGAAAGCCGGCAACAAGGTGCCTGCAGCCCGGGCGAATGCAGCGGCCAGCGGCAGGGTCAGCAGCACGCCGGCCAAGCCGCCGAGGATGGCAATGAACAGGCTCTCGCCGAACAGCAGCTTGACCACAAAAGCCGGGGCGAACCCGAGCGCTTTCAGGGTTGCATATTCGGACAAGCGCTCGCGTGCCGTCATCGTCATCGTGTTGGCCATCACCGCCATGATGATGACGATAATGATGTAGCTGACTGCCTCGATCGCCACCAGAATCGCCTCGCTCATCGAGACGAAACTGAGCTGGAAAGCCGATTCGGTTTCGGTCAAGGTCTCGGCCAGCGAGTTCTTGAACTGCGCGTCGATCCGCTGCGAAATCAGCGCAGCATTCGGCGGGTCATTGATGCCGACGATGTAGACACCCACATAGTCGGCCCGGCCGGGTAGGCGTTTGCGCAGCGATTCGTTCACGAAAGCCCAATGGAACAGCATCTGACTCTCGTCGGTTTTCGCCTCGGCGCCGTCCCAGATGCCGCGCAGGGTGAAGGTCCAGGTACCAGGGTAAATCGTGCCGCGCAGTGGGATCTGGTCGCCGACCTTCCAGCCGAATTTTTCGGCCAGCTTGCGCCCGACGATGGCGCCCTGGCGGTCGCGGATGAAGGCCAGTCGCTCTTCGTCCTTGAGCCGGTATTCGGGATAAAGCGCCAGATAGCTGGCCGGCTCGACCGCAAACTGCGGGAAAAAATTGCGCTCGGTGATGTACACGCCACCAAACCAGTTGGCCCAGGAAACGCCTTGTACGCCCTCGACGGCCTTGATCCGCTGCAGGTAATTCAGCGGCAGCGGGAAGGTCAGGGAAATCGCGCTGCGCGCCACCAGCCTTGTGCTGCTCGAGGCTTCGACGCCGGCATACCAGGCACCGATGATCGTTCGCAGCAGGCCAAAAGCGCAGATCGCGACCACCAGGCCGACCATGGTCAAGCTGGTGCGCAGCTTGTGGCGGAAGGCGTTTTTCAGCAGCAGCTTGAAGATGAACATCGATCAGACCGGCTGGGCCGGCAAACTTTCATCGGGCACCAGCTCGCCCTTTTCAAGATGCACGATGCGCCGTGCACGCGCTGCCGCCTTTGGGTCATGGGTGACCATCACGATGGTCTTGCCCAGGCTGCGATTGAGCTCGACCAGCAAGTCCAGCACCTCGGTGCCGGTTTGGCGGTCAAGGTCTCCGGTCGGCTCGTCGGCGACGATCAGCGTCGGGTCGCTGACCAGGGCGCGCGCGATCGCCACGCGCTGCTGCTGGCCACCCGACAGCTCGTTCGGGTAATGGTCCATGCGGTCGTCGAGCCGAACCATATGCAAGGCGGTCAGCACATGCTCGCGCCGCTGCTTGGCCGACAAATGGGTCAGCAGCAGCGGCAGCTCGACGTTCTCGAACGCGCTGAGCACCGGCATCAGGTTGTAGAACTGGAAAATGAACCCGACATTGCGCGCCCGCCAGTCGGCCAGTTCGCCTTCGCTGAGCGTGGCGATGTCGATGCCGCCGATCTCGATCCGGCCGCTGCTGGGCTTGTCGATGCCCGCGATCAGGTTCAGCAAGGTGCTCTTGCCCGATCCACTGGGGCCCATCAAGGCGACGAAATCGCCGGCCATCACATCGAGCTGCAGCTCGGTCAGCACCGCAATGTCCTGTCCGCCGCGCTGATAGCCTTTGGACAGATCGCGGATCTTGATCAATGGCGTTTCCACGCTCATTTGCTGACCAGGCTGACCTGCATGCCGGCTTTCAGGCTGGCCACCGGCGCCAGCACCAGCCGTTCACCCGACTTCAGCGCACCGCTGATTTCGATCACATCGCCGAGCTTTCGGCCCGGCTTCACCTCGACCGCTTCGAGCATGTCCTTGTCGCCCTCGCGCTTGATGCGCAGCAACCATTGCTTGCCATCGCGCTCGAGCAAGGCCTTCGGATTCACCGCCAGCACCGGCTGCTGCTCGGCCGTCGTCGGCGCCTGCGATAAAAAGCTGACCTTGGCGCTCATCTCGGGCAGGATGCGCGGGTCGAGTGTCTCGAACTGCACCTTGGTCATCACCGTCGCCTTGGCGCGGTCGACCGTCGGCACGATACCGGCGACCTTGCCGCGCAAGCGCAGGCCCGGCAGGGCGTCGAGCGTGATCTCGACCGGCGCACCAGCAACGACCTTGGACAAGCTGCTTTCCGACACATCGGCCTCGACCTCGAGCGTGCTCAGGTCGGCCATCGTCACCACCGCCCCCTGCGAGCCAGCCGCATTCGAGAACGGCGTGATGATGTCGCCGACATTGGCATTCTTGTTCAGCACCACACCGTCAAAAGGCGCGCGGATCTCGGTGAAATCGCGCATCACCTGCTGCACATTCAACTGCGCTTGAGCTTGCAGCAACGAAGCCTGGGCCGAACCCACTCCGGCCTGCGCAGACAGTTGGCCGGCGCGCGCCGCATCGAGCCGGCGCTGCGCCGCATCGAGCGCCTGCGACGATACAAAGCCCTGCGCCTGCAAGCTCTTGCTGCGCTGCATCTCGGCATCGGCATTGCCCAGCTCGACCTCGGCCTGGCGCACTTGCGCCTGTGCCTGCCGCACCCCCGCCTCGCCCTGGCGCACGCCGGCTTGCGCGGCGCCGATCGCCGCCTGCACATCGCTGGCATCGAGCCGCGCGATCAACTGGCCTTTCAGCAGCCGGCTGCCTTCGCGCACATTCAGCTCGATCAAGCGCCCGGTCGCCTTCGATGCGACTGCAGCCCGGCGCTGCGCGACGACATAACCCGAAGCGGTCAGCTGCAGGTATTGCTGCGAGGGATAACTCTGCAGCACCGAAGTAGCCTGCACTTCGGGCTTGCGCGGCGCCATTGCCATCCAGGCGCCGCCGATCAGCAGCAAAGCGCCAAGCAGCCAGGGCCAGGTCTTGCGCCGGCGCTTGGCCTGCGGCGCCTGCCTGTCGATAGTGAGCGGGCCTGTTGTCGAGTCTGCCATGAGGTTTTCAGTTTCAGAGTTGATCAAAGAAATGCGCTTGATTCGCCGGCCGAGGCGATCACGCCGCCGCCCAGACAAACCTCGCCATCGTACAGAACTGCGCTCTGTCCCGGCGTGACCGCCCATTGCGGCTGATCGAAGCGCAGCGTGAAACTGCCAAGGCCAGGCTCATAGCTGCATCCAGCATCGCTCTGCCGGTAGCGGGTCTTGGCGCCGAAGCGGCCGGCCGATGGTTCAGCGCCGGTCCAGCTGAGATCGTCGGCGACCAGCAGATGGCTTTGCAGCCAGGGGTGAGCATGGCCTTGCACCACGTAAAGCGTATTGCTGGCGAGGTCCTTGCGGGCGACGAACCAGGGTTGATGGTCGCCGCCGCCGCGCGGTTGACCCTTTTCCTTCACGCCGCCGATGCCCAGGCCTTGGCGCTGGCCCAAGGTGTAAAAGGACAGGCCGACATGCTCACCGAGTTTGCGGCCGCGTTCGTCCTTGATCGGCCCGGGCTGGTGCGCCAGATAGCGGTTGAGAAATTCGCGGAACGGCCGCTCGCCGATGAAGCAGATGCCGGTCGAGTCCTTCTTGCGGGCGTTCGGCAGCTCGATCGATTCGGCGATGCGGCGCACTTCGGTCTTGTGCAACTCGCCGATCGGAAACAGCGTTTTCGACAGCTGGGCCTGGTTCAAGCGGTGCAGGAAATAGCTCTGATCCTTGGCTGGATCGACGCCCTTGAGCAACTGGGTCTGGCCGCTGAGCTCGCGGGTCCTGGCGTAATGCCCGGTGGCAATCTTGTCGGCGCCCAGCCGCATCGCATGGTCGAGAAAAGCCTTGAACTTGATCTCGGCATTGCACAGCACATCGGGGTTGGGCGTGCGGCCGGCAGCATATTCATGCAGGAAAGCGGCGAACACCCGCTCCTTGTAATCGGCAGCGAAGTTGACATGCTCGATCTCGATTCCGATCACATCGGCCACTGCGGCCGCGTCGATGAAGTCGATGTTCGACAAACAGAATTCATCGTCGTCATCGCCTTCCCAATTCTTCATGAAGATGCCGATGACTTCATGCCCCTGCTGCTTGAGCAGGTAGGCTGTAACGGCCGAATCGACGCCGCCGGACAGGCCGACAACGATGCGTTGCTTTGAATTCATTGCTGAATTGTCCTGCAATCAAGCCTTGATCCGGGGCGCATAGAGCGACCGGTCAACCACGATCGCATCGAGCGGCAGGCGCTTGCCGGCCAGATAGTCCTCGATGCATTGCAGCACCAGCGGGCTGCGGTGCCGATCGACGCTGGCGCGCAACTCGTCGATCGTCATCCACAGGCTGCGCAAGATGCCATGGTCGAGCTGCATGCCAGGCACCTCGGCGCCGACGCGGCCGCAGAACGCAATGCGCAAATAGGTCACATCTTCCTGGCTGGCCGGGCGGACAAAGCGCGCCATATAAATGCCGACCATCGCCTCGGCCTCGAAGGGTCTGGCGGTTTCTTCCAGCGCCTCGCGAACCACCGCTTGCAGCGGAGATTCCCCCGGATCAAGGTGTCCGGCCGGGTTGTTCAACTGCAAGCCTTCGGGGGTCTCTTCTTCAACCAACAGGAAGCGGCCGCCCTCCTCGATCACCGCCGCGACCGTGACGCTGGGTTTCCATCGCTCTTTTTTTGACATGCATCGCTCTCAATTCTGCATTTCGTGACTTCACCGGCACAGATTGCCTCCACTATTGTGTAAGCTGCGCGGACTCGACGTTTGAAATATTGCAATTGCCCTGATGGGCGCAGGAGGCTTCATGCTGATAGGTGTTCCGCGCGAAAGCGCTGCCGGTGAAACTCGCGTGGCGGCCACGCCTGAAACGGTGAAGAAACTGAAAGCCCTGGGCCATCAGTTGCAGGTCGAGACCGGTGCCGGCTTGCTGGCCAGCGTGACCGATGAAGCTTATGCAGCCGCAGGCGCTGAAATCGTCGATCGGGCTGCCGCCTTTGGTGCTGGCTTGCTGCTCAAGGTCAGAAGCCCTGACGCCGCAGAGATGGCGCTGATCAAGCCCGGCACGGCGCTGGTCGGCATGCTCAACCCCTTTGACCGCGAAGGCCTGCAGGCGCTGGCGACTGCCGGGCTGACCAGTTTTGCGCTCGAAGCCGCGCCGCGCACTTCACGCGCACAGAGCATGGACGTGCTGTCGAGCCAGGCCAATATCGCCGGCTACAAGGCGGTGATGATCGCCGCCGACCGCTACCAGCGCTTCTTCCCGATGCTGATGACGGCGGCCGGTACGGTCAAGGCCGCACGCGTCGTCGTGCTCGGCGTTGGCGTGGCCGGGTTGCAGGCAATCGCCACGGCCAAGCGGCTCGGCGCGGTGATCGAAGCCTCCGACGTGCGGCCTTCGGTGAAAGAGCAGGTCGAAAGCCTCGGCGGCAAGTTCATCGAGGTTTCGTACGACACGGATGAAGAAAAAGAAGCTGCTGTTGGCGTTGGCGGCTATGCCAGACCGATGCCGCAAAGCTGGCTCGACCGGCAGCGGCTCGAAGTCGCCAAGCGGATTGCGCAAGCCGACGTGGTGATCAGCACCGCGCTGATCCCGGGCCGCGCCGCGCCGGTGCTGGTCAGCGAGGAAATGGTCAAAAGCATGAAGCCGGGGTCGGTGATCGTCGACCTGGCTGCAGGCAAGGGCCCGATCGGCCCGCATGGCGAGGCCGGCGGCAACTGCCCATTGACCGAAGCGGGGCGCACGGTGCTCAGGCATGGTGTGACCCTGGTCGGCGAGACCAATCTGCCCGCGCTGGTGGCGGCTGATGCCTCGGCGCTCTATGCGCGCAATATCCTGGACTTTCTGAAGCTGGTGATCGACAAGGAAGGCAAGTTCCAGGTCCCCATGGAAGACGACATCGTGGCGGCCTGCCTGATGACGCAAAACGGCGAAATCAAACGGAGCTGAATATGGAAACGGTATCCCCAACAATCATCAACCTGATCATCTTCGTGCTGGCGATCTACATCGGCTATCACGTCGTCTGGACGGTCACACCGGCCTTGCACACGCCGCTGATGGCGGTGACCAACGCGATCTCGGCGATCGTCATCGTCGGCGCCATGCTGGCGGCGGCGCTGACTGAAACCACGCTCGGCAAGACCATGGGCGTGCTGGCCGTGGCGCTGGCGGCAGTCAATGTCTTCGGCGGCTTCTTCGTGACGCGCCGGATGCTCGAGATGTTCAAGAAGAAGGAAAAGAAGGCGCCCGCAGCCGCAGGAGACAAAGCATGAGCCTGAACCTCGTCACGCTGCTCTACCTGGTTGCCAGTGTCTGTTTCATCCAGGCGCTGAAGGGTCTCAGTCATCCGACCAGTTCGATCCGCGGCAATCTGTTCGGCATGATCGGCATGGCGATTGCCGTGCTGACCACCGCCGCCTTGATCGTCAAGCTGTCTGGCGGCGCCGGTCCCGGCATGAGCTATGTGCTGGTCGGACTGGTGATCGGCGGCAGCGCCGGCACCTTGATGGCCAAGCGCGTCGAAATGACCAAGATGCCCGAGTTGGTGGCCTTCTTCCACAGCATGATCGGCCTGGCAGCGGTGTTCATCGCGGTGGCTGCGGTGGTCGAACCCTGGGCCTTTTCGATCGTGCCCAAGGGCGGCGAGATCCCGGGCGGCAACCGCATCGAACTGGCGCTGGGTGCCTTCATCGGCGCGGTCACCTTCACCGGCTCGGTCATTGCCTTCGGCAAGCTCAGCGGCCAGTACAAGTTCCGCCTGTTCCAGGGCGCACCGGTGCAGTTCGCGGGCCAGCACAAGGTCAACCTGGTGCTGGGCTTATTGGCTTTGTGGGCCTGCGCGGTGTTCTTCCACACGGGCTACCAGCACGCCTTCGTGATCGTCATCCTGCTGGGCTTGGTGCTGGGCGTGACGCTGATCATCCCGATCGGCGGCGCCGACATGCCGGTGGTGGTCTCGATGCTGAACAGCTATTCGGGCTGGGCCGCAGCAGGCATCGGTTTTTCGCTGAACAACGCGATGCTGATCATTGCCGGCAGCCTGGTCGGTAGCTCGGGTGCGATCCTCAGCTACATCATGTGCAAGGCGATGAACCGCAGCTTCTTCAATGTGATCGGCGGCGGCTTCGGCGGCGAAGCGACATCGGCGGCTGCAGGCAGTGCGGTACAGCGTCCGGTCAAGAGCGGCAGCGCCGACGATGCGGCCTTTGTGCTGGGCAATGCCGAGACCGTGGTCATCGTGCCCGGCTATGGCCTGGCCGTGGCCCGCGCGCAGCACGCGGTGAAAGAACTGGCGGCCAAGCTGACGGCCAAGGGCATCACCGTCAAGTACGCGATCCACCCGGTGGCCGGCCGCATGCCTGGCCACATGAACGTGCTGCTGGCCGAGGCCGAAGTGCCGTACGACCAGGTCTTCGAGATGGAAGACATCAACGGCGAATTCGGCCAGGTCGATGTGGCCATCATCCTGGGCGCCAATGACGTGGTGAACCCAGCCGCCCATGTCAAGGGCAGCGCGATCTACGGCATGCCCATCCTCGAGGCCTACAAGGCCAAGACCATCATCGTCAACAAGCGTTCGATGGCCGCCGGTTATGCGGGCCTCGACAACGAGTTGTTCTATATGGACAAGACGATGATGGTGTTCGGCGATGCGAAAAAAGTCGTCGAGGACATGCTGAAGGCGGTGGAATAACTTTCAGCAGCGCCGGTACTGAGCAGAATCCGGCCATGTTTCCGCGTTTCTTTGTCGACATTGCGCTCGCCGGTCATGGGCCCGAGCTGAGCCTGCCGCCGGGTGCGGCGCGTCATGTTCAAGTGCTGCGTCTGCAACCGGGCGCGGCGCTGACCTTGTTCGACGGCACCGGTTTCGACTGGCCGGCGCAGTTATTGCGCATCGGCCGCTCCGAGGTTGTCGTGCAGTTGGGCGCAGGCCAGGCGGTGCAGCGCGAACTGGCCCAGTCAGTCACCCTGGCGCTGGTGATGCCGGCCAATGACCGGATGGACTTTGTGCTGGAAAAAGCGACCGAACTCGGCGCGGCTGCGGTGCAGCCCTTGATGAGCGAACGCTCGGTGCTGCGCCTGAATGCCGAGCGCGCGCTGAAAAAGGTCGCGCATTGGCAGGCCGTCGCCGTGGCTTCCTGCGAGCAATCGGGCCGCGCCGTCGTGCCGCAGGTCTTGCCGGTGCTGAGCTTGGCGCAATGGCTGCAGAACCTGCCGCCAGCCAATGGCCAGAAGCGCTGGCTGCTCAGCCCGACCGCGGCCCGACCGGTCAAGGGCTTGGCGCGCGAGCCGGCAAGCAGCCTGCTAGTCTTGTCAGGTCCCGAAGGCGGGCTCAGCCCGGCCGAAGAACAGGCTGCCGTGGAGAAAGGCTTTGAAGCCGTTCAGCTCGGGCCGCGTATCCTGCGCGCCGACACCGCGCCGCTGGCCTTGCTGGCTTGGCTGGCGCTGGCATGAATATCCAATTGCTGCTGCTGACGGTCTGCCAGGGCCTGTTCCTCACCAACAACGTCACTTTCATCGCCATCAATGGCCTGGTCGGATTGGCGCTGGCGCCATCAGCCTGGATGGCGACGCTGCCGGTTTGCGCCTATGTCGCGGGTGGTGCCATGTTTGCTCCGCTGGTGGCGCGCCATCAGCGCGCGCTTGGCCGGCAGCGCGCGTTCCAGCTCGGCCTGCTGGTGGCGATGGTTTCATGCGGCCTGGCGGCTTGGGCGGTCGTGCAACAGCAGTTCTGGTGGGTCGTCTTCGCCACCTTGCTGGCCGGCTATTTCAATGCGACCGCCGGTCTGTACCGCTTTGCCGCCACCGAACTGGTGCTGCCATCGCACCAGGAGCGCGCCATCTCCTGGGTGCTGGCCGGCGGCATCCTCGGCGCCGTGACCGGACCCAATCTTGCCAATGCCAGCAAGGGCTTGCTGACCCAACCCTTTGCCGGCGCCTATCTGGTGTTGATCGGCGTGGCGATGCTGTCCTTCATGGTGATGTCATTCATCCGTTTCCCACCACTCCAGCAGGGCAGCGGTGCCACACCGCTGGGTCGAAGCTTGCGCGAACTGGCACGCCAACCGGTCTTCGTCGTTTCGATCGCCGCCTGCGCGCTGGGCTATGGTGTGATGAACTTGTTGATGGCAGCCACGCCGATCGCGATGGCGCAATGCTCGCATCCATTCGACAAGACCGCGCTGGTGCTGGAATGGCATGTGCTGGGCATGTTCGTACCGAGCTTTTTCACTGGCAGCCTGATCAAGCGCTTCGGCGCTTTGCCAGTGATGGCGACGGGCGTGGTGCTGAACCTGGTCTGCGTCGTGATTGCCCTGATGGGGGTCGAACTGATGCACTTCCTCGCCGCGCTGCTGTTGCTGGGCATGGGCTGGAACTTCCTCTTCATCGGCGGCACAACGCTGTTCACCCAGGCCTACCGGCCCGAAGAGAAGACCACCGCGCAGGCCGCGATGGACTTCTTCATCTATACGACGATGACGGTGACCTCGTTTGCGTCCGGCGCCCTGGTCACCACCGGCGGCTGGACCTGGATGAACCTGGGCTCCTTGCTGCCATTGGCGGCAACCGGCGCGGCGCTGGCCTGGCTGGCCCGCCGCAAACTTCAGCCGGCCTGATCGGACGGCGCGGCCGCTGCGGTCGGTTTTGGCGTGCGCGCCGAGCCAGCCACCAGCTCGAAGCAGAACAGCCTGCATTCGATCGGGCCGTTCCACATCGGCACGCGGCGCGATTCCTTCAAGCGCATCTGGTTCGGCAATTTCATGTCAGGGCTCAAGACCCAGGCGGTCCAGCCGGCGGGATTTTGCGTGTAAGCACGCTTCCAATGCGAAGCCAGCAGCGGGAAAAAGTCGTCGCTGGTATCGCGTTGCTCGGAGCCCGAAGCATCGCGGCTCATCATCTGGCTGCCCGCGGCCTTGCCACCGACCTCGATCCGCTCGCCATAAGGCGGGTTCATCACCAGCGTGCCATGCATGCCTTCGGGCAGAGCCGGCGCCGGGCGTTCCAGCGCATCGCCACCATTGAACTGGATGTACTGGGCCACGCCGGCACGCTCGGCATTGCGGCGTGAAAAATCGACCATGCGGAATGAGACATCGCTGGCAAAGATCGGCACGGCCGGTGCATGCTCGCGGTCCTTGGCGGCCTGCTTGATCGCCTGCCAGCGTCCCCGCAGCGGCACAAACGGCAGCTGCCGCTCGAAGGCAAAGCGGCGCTGCATGCCAGCCGCCATGCCGCAGGCGATCTGCGCGGCCTCCACGGCGATCGTGCCCGAGCCGCAGCAGGGGTCATGCAGGGCGCCGCCGGCGTCAGGGCTGCCCTTCCAACCGGCTGCGGCCAGCACCGCCGCCGCCAGCGTTTCCTTCAAGGGCGCATCGCCCTTGTCCTCGCGCCAGCCGCGCTTGAACAGCGGCTCGCCCGAGGTGTCGACATACAGCGTGGCATCGGTCTCGCTCAGATGCATCATCACCGGCAGGTCGGGGAATCTTGTGTCGACGCTGGGGCGCTCGCCGGTGGCGTCGCGCAGCGTGTCGCAGATCGCGTCCTTGACCCGCAGATTGGCGAAGTTCAGGCTGCGCAGCGGTGAATGGCGGGCCGTTGTGTCGACGCGGATCGTCTCGGCCGGCGTGATCCATTGGGTCCAGTCGATCCGGCGCGCCAGCGCATAGATGTCGTCCTCATGGCGATAGCCGCCGCTGATCAGCTCGATCAGCACCCGCTGCGCCAGCCGGCTTTCGAGGTTGAGCTTCATCACGCCTTCGAGATCGCTCTTCAGGGCCACCCCGCCGCGCAGCACCTCGATATGGGTTTTCGGCAAAATGCCGCGGATTTCCTCGTCGAGCAAACGTTCGACGCCAGAAGCGCAGGAGAGAAAAAGTTGGAGAGATTCTTTGGCAGCCATGGCGCTATTGTCCCGGAACTGAAGGCAGTGGCTGCAGCACTGGCACAAGCCTGGTCCTGGGCGGCGATACTCGCCAACTGGCTCCCTTTGCCGACAAGGAATTCCCCGTTGAAATTCAAGCTGAATGAAAAGTCGCTCTTCGCCATTTTGCTGCGCTCGCCCTGGTGGATCAGCTACGCCATCGCGATCGCGATCGGGGTGGCCGGCATGGCTTTGCTGCCGGCCAATCTGTACCTGATCGGCGCACTCGGCGGGTTCTCGTTTATCGTCATCGGCTCGATCGCGGCCTACCGCCAATTCCAGGCACCCAGCAATGCCCATGTGGCAGGCACGCTGGAGAAAATCGCCGCAATGTCATGGCGCGAATTCTCCGCCGCACTCGAAAAAGCCCTGCTCCGCCAAGGCTTCGAGATCGAGCGACTGAAAGGCGATGCAGCGGATTTACTGGCTAGCAAAGCCGGCCGCAGCACGCTGATCGCCTGCAAGCGCTGGAAAGCAGCCCGCCTGGGCATCGAGACATTCCAGGCGCTTCACCAGGCTGGCGAGACGATGGAGGCGAACGGCTGCCTGTGCATCACCACGGCCGAGGTCACCGACAAGGCGATGCAATATGCCGCAGCCCACCAGATCCGCTTGATCCGGGCGACCGAGCTGGCGCATCTGCTGCGGCCGTTTCTGGTCAGCCAGAAAACCTGAGCCTGTCGACCATGGCAAGCCATCCGTTCAGCGCAAGAACATGACCGGCAGAAGCCTGTTCGAGGCCGAGAATCTGGCTTTCTCCTATCCCGGCCTGGATCTGATCAACGGCCTATCGTTCGCGATCAAGCCCGGCTTGACCCTGCTGCGCGGCGGCAGCGGGCGTGGCAAGAAGACCTTGCTGCGCTTGATCAGCGGTGAGTTGCAGCCCAGCTCAGGACTTGCCGTACGACGGGCAAAAACCCAATGGTGCGAAGACCCGGCGGACCCCGGCAGCGACGACATCATCGCGCGCGCCTGGCTGGCGGCGCGGCGCGCCCGCTTCAGCCAATGGCAGGTAGACCTGGAAGCGGATCTGATCGAAGGTTTCGGCCTGAGCCCACATATCGACAAGCCGCTCTACATGCTTTCGACCGGCAGCCGGCGCAAGGTCGGGTTGCTGGGCGCTGCCGCGAGTGGCGCCGAGCTGACCCTGATCGACCGTCCGTTCGCTGCGCTGGATGCAAGCTCCAGCCGCTTGCTGGCGCAACTGCTCGCCGCTGCCGCAGCGAATCAAAGCCTTGCCTGGGTGATCGTCGACTATGAACTGCCGGCCTGCCTTTCAGGCCTGGCCTTGGCAGGCCTGATCGACCTGGGCGACTGAAGGTCAAGGCGCTGCGCAGCAGCGTGCCGCGCAGTCCGGCGCGTTCGGCGGCCTGCTGGATCAGCCCCGATGCCTTCACCTGCTTGGCGAATTCACGCGCATAGTCCAGGCGCTCGTCGCGTCCCTTGGGGATCGCAATCGCCAGTGGCTCCGGGCCCCAGGGGCTGAAAAATCCAAGGCCATCATGTCAACGATAAACGCCAACCCTCAGGTAAACACCCGCAATCTGCAAGGCAAGGCAAGGCGCTGTTGATCTGACCGCCATTTCAACCCGGTGAATTTTCGCGGTTTGAAATATTCCTCCACCGTATCCCAGGCTGCCGTCTGAAGCACAGCGACAAGCTCCGGGCTCAAGCCCGCCGTATAGCCAAGCCCCACCGGCGACTTGCGATAAAAGCTGGCATAGGCGGTGGCCGCAGCCAGGTAAGTGCCGGCCAGGCTGGGGTGCCGCTTGTCGGCTTGGTAGAGCTCGATGTCAGGCCGCCGCGCTACGACCTTGGCGAAGGCCAGGCCGGCAGGAATCACCAACGCATCGTTGGCATTACCGGCCAGCGTGTATTGCTCGGCCAGGCCCTTGATCATTTCGGGCTTGTCCTTGTAGGCCCAGCTCATGAACAGCACCGGGCGCACGCCGCCCTTGACCAGAGTCGCCGAATGCTTGCGCACCGTCTCGTGGAAGACCTTCTGAAGTTGCGGATGAACCGGGCATTGGCTGCAGTCCATCATGATCGCGCTGTCGTACTGGCGGCCCGGTGGATTGAAGCGGATCTCGTTGTCACCGACGAAAGAATAGCGGCCGAGTCCATCGGGTCGCAACAGCGATTCCATGTCATGCCAGTCCAGCCCCGAACCGTTGATCGTGACCGAGGTACTGCGAACGCCTTTCACTCCGGCGGCCGCAGCGAGCCGGCCGAAATGGCTGTGCATGCTGTTGTTGTAATAAAAAAAGCTGTTGCCGACCCAGAGCAGCGCCTTGGGCGCAGGATCGATCTGCTTCACCATCGCTTGGGTCTGGGCTTGCAGGTTCAGCGAAGTAGCGAGGAGGCAGCACAGCCCCAAGGCAAGCGCCAGCCGGCGGGGAAAAAATGGTTTCATGATCGAACTTTCTGCATGAATTTGGATCGGTGGATCGGCCTTGCAGAGCAATATACTTTGCAAAAAATGAATAATCATGCCACCCAGAGCAGTCGATTTGAGCTTGAAAACCCGCAAGCTCTTGGTACAGAACCCCAAGTGGGGGCAGCCTGCTTTTCGGACGGCTTGGTCAGCGTGCCGCAGCCAGCCCGGCTTTCAGCCTTGCAAGGCCCTGATCCAGGCTGGTTTCGGAGGCCGCAAAGCACCAGCGGATGAAGCCTTCGCCTTCAGGCCCGAAGGCAGCACCGGGCGCCAGACCGAGGTCGAATTCGGTCGCCAGACGCTTGCAGAACGACAGGCTGTCGCTGATGCCGTCAACCCGGAAAAATGCATACATCGCCCCTGGTGGCGCCACCGCCTGGACCTGTGGCAAGGCGTTGAGCGCCGGGATCAAGAAGTCCCGCCCCGCTTTGAGCCTGGCAACAAAACTCGCCACCGCAGCTTCGCCGCGATTGACCGCGACGACGCCTGCACGCTGAACGAAGGCCGGGGCGCAACTGGTATTGAATTCGATCAGCTTGGCCAGGTCAGGGACCAAGTCCGCCGGCGCGGTGATCCAACCGAGCCGCCAACCGGTCATCTGCCAGGACTTGGAAAAAGTATTGATCGAGACCACCCGGTCAGCCGAGCCGGCAAGATCCAGAAAAGTCGGCGCGCAGCCGCCTGCAGCTTCGAAATACAGCCGCTCATAAGCATCGTCGGCGAGGATCCAGATGCCGCGCTGGCGACAATGCTCGAGCACGGCTTGCTGCTGCTCGCGCGGCATGGTCCAGCCGGTCGGGTTGTTGGGCGAATTGACGATCAGCAACCGGGTCGCCGGAGTCAGCGCATCGAGCAGGCGCTGCAGATCCAGCGTCCATCCTGCCGGGCTGAAATCGAGTGCCACGCTGCAGACTTTGGCGCCGAGTATTTTCGGCCCCTCGACCAGATTGGGCCAGACCGGGGTGACGACGACAACCCGGTCGCCCGGATCGATCAGCGCCTGCTGCACGATGGCAATCGCATTCATGCCGGAATTGGTCACCGCGATCTGGTCCGGGCTGCAAGCCTGGTGCAGCCGCGACGAATAAGTCGCAAGCGCCTGCCGCAGTTCGGGAATGCCGAGGTTGTGGGTATAGAAAGTCTCGCCGGCCTGCAAGCTGGTGATCGCTTCCTGGCAGATGAAGCCTGGCGTGACCTGATCAGGCTCACCAAACCAGAAAGCCAGCAAATCCGGCCTGCCCATGCCGGCATTGGCAACCTCGCGGATTTTCGACGCAGCCAAGGCATGCACAGCCGGCCGGGCCAACCGGTTCGCGTTATTCATCTGTCAGATCCTCATGTCAATCGGTCGAACCAAGAGCAGGCTCATCGTGAATGTTAGGGCTGAAGCGCCCGCCTGGACCCTGCGACAAGCGCTGACTTCACCGTCGCCCCGCTCGCTTCACCACTTCGGCCCATTTGATCCGTTCGATGTGGATAGATCTTGTCAGAAACTCGGCCGCCGCGCCGCCGCCCTTGCAAGGCACCGGCAGCAGGTCGGTGCTCGCCATTGACTTGAGCAATTCCATCAATCGAAACCGGAGCTTGAACTACTCGCGGGCCTTGCTCATCCTGGCAGCCCAGCCGGGCATCCGGCGCTCCATCGTGTTGACGATCGCCTCTTGCCTGGCGCGCTTGAATGCCGCCGCGCCGGCATCCTGTGCCGCTTGATCGGCGCTCAGCGCGCGGGCCTGGATGCTGGCAGTCGAGGCAGCCATGGCTGTCGGCGTGATCCGCAGCGCATAGATGTCGGTGCGGTTGTCGAGATCGGTGCCGGACAAGGCCAGCACCGGCAGAAAGCCCGATCCGCTCGGCACCAGCCCCTGGTAGTCGCCCAGGAACAAGCCGCGCGCGTCCGGTGCCTGGGCCAGATCAAACTTGCTCCAGACCGGCGTTTCGACCCAGTTCAGACCATCGCGCGAGCTCAACAGCCAAGCGCCAGTCAAGAGGGTGGCAGGGTCGGCGCTGTCGGGGCGCAGGTCGTAATGGGTCACCCCGACCAAGCCGTCGGCGCTGATCGCGATGCTGGGAGTGAAGGCGGCCACGCTGGTTTGCCGGTTGATCAGCAAAGGCGCGCTCCAATTGAGACCGCCGTCGCTCGAACGGGTCAGCAGGATGGCATCGCGCTGGCCGGATGAAAACCGTGCGTCCTGCCAGGTCAGCCACAAGCTGCCCGCCGGCCCGACAGCGATGGCACCCAGGTAAGCGCCATCGCGGATCGCCTTGCCGCTCTGCGGGTCCTTGGCGCCGACCGCCTGGATGTCGGTGATGCGGATCGGCGCCGACCAGGTCAAGCCCTTGTCGCGCGAGCGCAGCACACCGAACCAGGAGGTCTGCTGGTTGCCCAGCGTGTCGATCTGGGTGAACAGATTGATCAGCGTGCCATCGGGCAGCACGACGATGCGGTTGCCCAGCGTCTGGCTGATACCGCCCGCCTTGACCGGTGCATAGATCATGCGGGCCGGCTCCCAGGTGGCGCCGCTGTCACTGCTGCGCGCCATCAGCGTGGGGCCGAAACCGCTGTTGTCGATGCGGTCCCAGACGGCGAAGACATAGCGCGCATCGGTCGGGTCGGCAGTCAGCGAGTTCTTGTCGTTGAACAAGGTATCGCCATCGCGCAACAAGGTGGCGGGCTCGCTCCAGCTGCGGCCACTATCGGTCGAGCGGCTGACCAGCAATGCAGAAGATGAACCGGCCAGCAAAGTCCCGCCGTTGAAGCTCAAGGCCATCGAATAGATCACGCCGCCAGGACCGATGTCGACCCAGGGATCGCTGGCGCGCTCGTAGTCGCCACTGCTACCGGCCAGCGCACCGCCGCAGCGTGAAAAAGGCATCAGCCGCCTGCTCCAGGTCACGCCGCCATCAGTGGAGACCGCGGTCACCAGCGCTCTGGCGCCGCCATTGCTCCAGCGATCCTGCTGCCAGGTGGCGGCGAGCAAATTCGAATTGCCCGGCTGCACGGCCACAAAGGGCTCGACCTCGGCATTGGCATAAAGCACCCCGCTGCTCGAACCTCCGTCGCAGCCAGCCTGAACCGGGCTGCTGGTGCTGATTCGGCCAGCTGGCAGGGTCAGCGCCGGCGTCACCGGCACTTGAGTCGGGCTCGAACCGCCACCGCAACTGCCCAGGGCGGTCAAGGCGCCGACCAGCAACATCCAATAACCAAGTCGCAGCGCTTGCATCAACCGAATCCTTTCAAATAGTGCGACGCAGATTGGCCGGGGCGATCTTCAGCGCCTCGCGGTATTTGGCCACCGTGCGTCTTGCGACCTGGATGCCCTGTTCATCGAGCATGCTGGCCAAGGCGCTGTCGGACAAGGGTTTGGCAGGAATTTCAGCGGCGACAAACTGCTTGATCAAGGCGCGCACTGCCGTGCTCGAGGCGTTGCCACCGGAATCGGTCGAGAGTCCGGAGCCGAAGAAATATTTCAGCTCGAAGGTGCCGAAACTGGTGGCCATGTATTTGGCCGTGGTGACGCGCGAAATCGTCGATTCATGCAGGCCGAGTTCGTCGGCAATTTCGCGCAGCACCAAGGGTTTCATCGCCAACGCGCCATGGGTGAAAAAGCTTTTCTGGCGCTCGACGATGGCCTTGGAGACCCGCAAGATCGTCTCGAAACGCTGCTGGATGTTCTTGATGAACCAGCGCGCTTCCTGCAACTGTCCGCCCAGGGGACTGTTGCTGATACCGCCCCGCGTGGCACGCAGCGCATTGGCATAGAGCTCGTTGATACGCAGCTTGGGCGCAGCTTCCGGGTTCAGGGTGACGCGCAGCTCGCGCCCGACCTTGCGGACGATCACATCGGGCAGCACCGCCTGCGCCTGGCCCGGGGCAAAGCGGCGGCCGGGTTTGGGCTCGAGCGCCGTGATCATCGACTGGGCAAGACGCAGCAGCGCATCATCGGCGCCGGTCAAGGCCATCATCTTCTTGCTGTCGCGCCGAGCCAGCAGTTCCAGATGCGAGTCGCAGATCACGATCGCCAGCTGCTGCGCCTTGCTGGCCGGCTGTGTGCGCAATTGCAGCACCAGGCATTCAGCCAAGTCCCGGGCGCCGACACCGGCAGGATCCATGCTCTGCAACCAGTTCCTGGCGATGCGCAGGTGGTCGAGCAGTTCTTCCTGGCTGTCTTCATCGTCGGTCAACGCGGCGGCGATTTCTTCCAGGCTGTCCTCGAGATAGCCGTCGTCATTGAGCGACTCGATCAAGACTTGCAAGGCAACGCGGTCACTTTCCGACAAGCCCATGCCAGCCAGCTGTTGGCGCAAATGTTCGGCCAGGCTGATCTCGGCTGAATCCTGTTCGCTGCGCTCACCATCGTTCTCGTTGTTGCCACTGCCGGTACCGCTGCTGCTGGGCAGCTCGCGGATGCCATCAAAATCGTCACGCTCGGTGCCGTTTTCCCAATCATCGCGTTCGGTTTGGCCGAAATCCTCAGCCTTGATTTCGGCCATGTTCTCGGCCTCGGCGCCACCGCCGAGTTCGCTATCGGCATTGCTGTCCTCGGCCGCCGAGGCAATGCGCATTTCATCCAGCTCGGGCGTGGCCACCGAGAAGTCTTCTTCGGTCTCGAGCAGCGGGTTCTGCGCCAGCATCTGTTCGACTTCCTGGTTCAGCTCCAAGGTCGATAACTGCAACAACCGGATCGATTGTTGCAGCTGCGGCGTCAGCGATAGATGCTGACTGAGACGAATCTGGAGCGACTGTTTCATCGCGCCAACCCGCCGTCACATGCGGAAGTTTTCACCGAGATAGACCTTGCGGACATCAGCGTTGGCGACGATCTCGGACGGCGTGCCTTCAGCCAGCACAGCGCCCTCGCTGATGATGTAAGCGCGGTCACAGATGCCCAGCGTTTCGCGCACATTGTGGTCGGTGATCAGGACCCCGATACCGCGCGCCTTGAGGAAACCGATGATGCGCTGGATCTCCAGCACGGCGATCGGATCGACACCGGCAAACGGTTCATCGAGCAGGATGAAACGAGGCTGTGTAGCCAGCGCACGCGCGATCTCGACACGCCGGCGTTCGCCGCCCGAGAGTGCCGGCGCCGGGCTGTCGCGCAGCTTCTCGATTCCCAGGTCGTGCAGCAAGCTCTCCAGCGCGGCTTCGATCTTTTGCTTCGGCCAAGCGCGGCCATCAGGACCTTGCTGCAATTCGAGCACGGCGCGTATGTTCTCGGCCACATTGAGCTTGCGAAATATCGACGCTTCTTGCGGCAGATAGCTCAGCCCCAGCTTGGCGCGCTGATGAATCGGCAGGCGCTGCACCGGCTTGCCATCGATGCGGATGATGCCGGCATCGGCGCGCACCAGGCCGACGATCATGTAGAAACTGGTCGTCTTCCCCGCGCCATTGGGCCCGAGCAGGCCGACCACCTCGCCGCTGTGGACATCGAGGTGGACATTCTTGACGACCCGGCGCACCCCATAGCTCTTGGCCAGTCCCTCAGCTTCGAGGCGGCTGCCGGGCGGCGACTCGATCGCAGCCCTCTGCTTGGCTGGGGCGAAGGTCATTTGGGCTTGCGCGGCTGCAAGGTCAGGCTTGGCTGGAGCGGCAGGGCGGGAGCAGCCGGCTCGGCGCTCTGGGCTTCAGTGATCTCGCGCGGCATCATCACCATGCGGGCGCGCCCGCTCGGATGCGGCGAGCCCGCGCCAGCTTCCAGCGTAAAGATCTCGGTGCGGTTGTCAAACAGGATCACTGCACCGGTCACTTCGTCGGCCACCAGAGCACCGCGCATGCGACGCACCACCGCATTGCCGATAAAACGCACCGTATCGGCGCGGGTGTCGAATTCCAGCTGGTCGGCAAAGCCCTCGATCGCTTCGCCGGGCACATCGCGCGCTTGGCGGAACCTGGTTTGCTGGCCTGGCAGGCTGCTGGCCTTGGCCTGGTAATAGCCATCAGCCGTCTCGCTCACGGCGATGCGTTCGGCATGCAAGACCATGCTGCCCTTGCTGAGCACGACAGCGCCGACGAACTCGGTGCGCTGGTTCGCCACATCGATCCTGCCGCCCTGGTCGGAAGTGATGTTCAAAGGCTTCAAGCGATCAGCCTTTTCCGCCAGGGCCGGAGCGGCCATAAGGCTCAAGCACAGCAGCAGGGTCAGCGCGCTGGGGCGCCGGTCAGGCAGTCGGTTTGGGCGATTCAGGTCGGGATTTTTCATGGCGGCACAGTTCTTGCAGACCATTCTATCCCGAGGCCATGACCCAAGACCCGGGCATTCAGGTGTCGATTGCCCTCAAACTGGCCAGCGCCCTGGCCTTCGGCCGGCGGTTCAAGCTCGGTCCGCCTCAGCCCTGGCGCTCGTAGGCGCCCTAGCCTTCGGCTGGCGTCGTTCAAGCCGCAGGGCTTGAACTCGGTCCGCCTCAGGAATTGTTTCGGGCGCGCTTGATGAGGAAGTCGGCGACGATGAGGGCTTGCTGGCCTTGGGCGACTTCGGACTGGCCTTGCGTGCCGGCCTGCGAAGGCGCGGTCAGGAAGCGTCCGGCGATCCCCAAAGCAGGCACGCCGTCGATTCGATAGCCTTCCGACAGCTTGCCGGCCTGCATCGACTTGGATTGCACGCCAAAGGAGTTGAACGCGTCCTTGAACTTGGCCGCATCCACACCCAGCCTTGACATCAGCGCGACGATCGCCTTTTCATCGTCAAGGTCGAGACGTTCGCGGTGGAAGGCATTGAAGATGGCGGGGCGCAGTTCACTTTCACGGCCCATCGCTTCGAGCGCATAGAACAAGCGCTGGTGCAATTTGATATTGGCCCGGAAACCCACATGAACGCGACGGAACGCGACATCTGGCGGCAACTGCTTGACCCAGGCTTCCAGCACTGGCTCGAAGGCATAGCAATGCGGGCAGCCGTACCAGAAGAACTCGACCACCTCGATCTTGCCCGGCACAACCGGCAAGCGCTGCGACAAACTCTGGTATTGCTTGCCCTCGATCGGGCCGCCCTGGGCCAGCACCAAGCCGGGCAAAACCGAAAAACTCGCCAGGCCAACAGAAAAATCACGCCGTTTCATCTTGAAAGTCCTCGAATCAGGTAAAGGAAGGGATAGAGCTCAGCGCCTGACAGGCACCAGATTGGCTTCGTTGCCGGATGACTCGATCTTGCGCTGCAGCGCTTCGGCCTCCTCGCGAGCGTCCATCGGGCCGAGTCGGACGCGAAATACCGTGCGACCGGACTGTTCGCGCTCGGTCACCTTGGCAGCAAACCCGAGTATTGCCAGCTTGGCGCGCTGCTGTTCAGCATCGTCGGCCTTCACAAAAGCGCCCGCCTGGACAAAGTAGACATAGGGATCGGCCACCGCAGCGGCCATCGCCGAAGCCGAACTCGCCGCAGCAGCCCGGTTTTCGGGCTTCTTGTCGGCGGGTTTTTCGACCGGTTTTTCGGCCTGCTTTTCAACCGGCTTCAGCGCTGTCGCGGGCGCTGGTGCGGGCTCGACCGGCTCGGGCGAACTCGCCGCCACGCCGACTGCGCCACTCGCAGCCTTGCCAGCCTTGCCGGCCAGCGCAGCGTTCGGGTTCCAGTTCTTGTTGTGCAGGGCCTCTTCAAGGTCCTGCTCGGCCGTACGCTGCGGCACCTTGTTGATGAAGGGAATCGGCACCTTGGTGATATAGAGCGCCACACCGAGAGCCACTGCCAACCCCAGCAACAGGCCGATGATCAAGCCCAGTACAAATCCGCCGCGCTGCTTGCCAGCCAAGCCTTTGTTCATGAATTCTCCAAGCTTTCTCTGGACATGATTGTCGGTGCACTGACGCCCAGCACGACCAGCGCATTGCGCAGGACCTGGCGGGTTGCCGCCAGCAAGGCCACGCGGGCCAGCGTCAATTCGGGCGTCTGATCGAGCACGCGCTCGGCCGCATAGTAGCTGTGATAAGCGCCGGCCAGATCCCTCAAGTAAAAGGCCACATCATGCGGCGCCAGGCCTTCGGCCGCGCTGCTGAGCATGCGCGGGTAGTCGGCCAGCTTGAGCATCAACTGGTTTTCGGTCGCTGCGACCAGCAGGCCCAGATCGGCGCTGCCGAGCATTGCTTCGTCACCACCGCGCGTGACCCAGTTGCGGATCACCGAGCAGATGCGGGCATGGGCGTACTGGACGTAGAACACCGGGTTTTCGTCGTTCTGCTGCAAGGCCAGATCGACGTCGAAGGTGAATTCGGTGTCGGCCTTGCGGCTGTTCAGGAAGAACCTCACCGCGTCGCGGCTGGTCCAGTCGATCAAGTCGCGCAGCGTCACATAGCTGCCGGCGCGCTTGGAGATCTTCACCTCGACCCCGCCCTTCATCACGGTGACCATCTTGTGCAGCACATAGTCAGGAAAGCCCTGCGGAATGCCGACATCGGCCGCCTGCAGTCCGGCGCGTACCCTGGCGATCGTGCCATGGTGGTCGGTACCCTGCACATTGATGCATTTGGTGTAGCCGCGCTGGAACTTGTCGATGTGATAGGCGACATCGGGGACGAAATAGGTGTAGCTGCCATCGGACTTGCGCATCACGCGGTCCTTGTCGTCGCCGTAATCGGTCGAGCGCAGCCAGAGCGCTCCACCCTCTTCGAAGGTCTTGTCGGCGGCGATCAATCGCGCCACGGTCGCCTCGACCGCGCCGCTGGCGTACAGGCTCGACTCAAGAAAATAGTTGTCGAACTTGAGCCCGAAAGCCTGCAGGTCCAGGTCCTGTTCATGGCGCAGATAGGCGACGGCGAACTGGCGGATGCTGTCGAGGTCAGCGCTGTCGCCCGAGGCAGTGAAGGAGCGGTCATCAGCGGTCACGGTCTTGCAGGCCAGGAACTCGTCCGCGATGTCCTGGATGTAGTCACCGTTGTAGGCAAGCTCGGGCCAGCCGGCGTCCCCCGGCTTGAGCCCTTGCAGGCGCGCTTGGGTCGAACTCGCCAGGGTGGCGATTTGCACGCCGGCATCGTTGTAATAGAACTCACGCGTGACTGCGGCGCCCTGGGTCTGGAACAGGCTGCAGATCGCATCGCCGAGCGCTGCCTGGCGGGCATGGCCGACATGCAGCGGGCCGGTCGGGTTGGCCGAAACGAATTCGACCATCACATGCCGGTCATTGGCCGCTTGCCGACCGAAGGCATCGCCGGCGGCCAGGGTTTCGCTGACTACGGCCTGCCTGGCCGCAGCCGTGAGCCGGATGTTGATGAAACCGGGGCCGGCGATTTCCATCGTCGCGACCCAACGCTGGAAAGCTGGTCTTGCGGTCAGGCTTTCGATCAGCGCCTGCGCCAGTTCGCGCGGGTTCTTTTTCAGCGGCTTGGCCAATTGCATGGCGGCCGTGCAGGCGAGGTCGCCGAGACTGGCCTGCTTGGGGGATTCGAAGGCGGCGGGGACAAGGCTGCCGGGACTGAGTTCTTGAATCGCCTCGCCCAGGGCGGCGAGCAAATCTTGCTTGGCTTGGATCATGGCGAGATTCTAAGGTTCTATGATTAGGAATGCTCCCGGACGCCCCGACGCCACATCAAGCCCAGACCCACTTGCCCGTCTATATCGGCAAGTACAAGGTGCTGCGCCGGCTCGGTGAAGGCGCCACCAGCGATGTCTTTCTGGCGCTGGATGAATTCCGCCAGCGCGAAGTGGCCATCAAACGCAGCCATGCCTGGACTGCCGGCGGCGGTCCACAAGCCGATTTGAGCGTTCGCTTCTTCGCTGCCGAGGCCGCCTTGGCCGGGCGCCTGCAGCATCCGAACGTGGTGCAGATCCTCGATGCGGTGCCGGACCATGGGGTGCCCTATCTGGTGATGGAATATGTGCCGGGCGCGACGCTGAAGGATTTTTGTCGCGCCGACCGCTTGTTGCCGCTCGATCAGATCGTCGAGTTGGGGTTCAAATGCGCGATGGCCTTGTCCTATGTCTTTCGGCAGGGCCTGATTCATCGCGACGTGAAGCCGGCCAACTTGCTGGTCCCGCTCGACGCCGAAGGCCGGCCGAGCGATGTCAAGGTCAGCGATTTCGGCAGCTCCTTCGACATCCATTCCGACAGCACCCAAGTGCACCGGGTCGGCTCACTGACCTATATGGCACCGGAACAGATCGAGGGCAGCGACCTCGACTGCCGCACCGACATCTATGCGCTGGGCGCCGTGCTCTACCACCTGGTGGCCGGTCGCGCGCCTTTTGACGCACCCAGCCAGACCGCCTTGATGCACAAGATCCAGACCGAAGCGCCGGCTTCGCTGCTCGGCAGTCGCGGCGGCGTCACCGCGGCGCTCGACGACGTGATCCTCAAGGCGATGTCCAGGCGGGCGGCAGATCGCTATGCCGATTGGGAAAGCTTCGGCCGCGCCCTCTCGGGTCTGGCCAGCGGCGAGTTGGCGCCACAGGCCAAGCTCTATGAGGTCAAGGATTCGCAGCGCTTCAATATGCTGCGCGAGCTGGCCTTCTTCAACGACTTCGGCGATGTCGAGTTGTGGGAGGTGGTGCGGCGTGCGCGCTGGCGCCGCTATCCGCAGGGACAGATGATCTACAAGGCCGGACATGAGGGCAACAACTTCCACATCATTGCCCAGGGCGAGGTCGAAGTGTTCCGCGATGGCCGGCTGGTCGCCTCGCTGGGCGCAGGCAACTCGGTCGGCGAGATGGCCTATCTGGCGCCGAATCCGGCGCTGCGCCGCCATGGCGCCGATGTGCAGGTCAGCCAAGCCTGCACGACAGTCTCGTTCACCCCCGAATTGATGGCCCAGCTGAGCAATGAATGCCGGCACCGTTTCGATCGCAGCTTCATCGAGGTGCTGGTGCGACGCCTGCATGCCGCGCATGAAGCAATGGATCATCCGCGCCGCATCATGTGAGGGCTTGAGCCGGTCGCCGGCTCATGCTTGAATTCTTCCGGCAATCCGCCCGACGAGGAATCCCCGATGAAAACCATTATTTATTCCCTGATGACCATGGCTGCTCTTGGTTTCGCCGCTTCGGCCCAGGCCGCCGATGCCGCCAGCGCCCCGAGCACCCAGCAGTCAAAGATGGCGACCTGTAACAAGGAAGCTACCGACAAGAAAGGCGACGAGCGCAAGGCCTTCATGAAGGACTGTTTGTCTGCCAAAGCCGAAGCAACAGCCGCTGCTTCCGCACCGACCGGTCAGCCAAGCCGTATGAAAAACTGCAACGTCGAAGCCAAGGGCAAAACCGGCGACGAGCGCAAGGTTTTCATGAAGACCTGCCTCAGCAACAAGAGCTGAGCCAGACAGGCCAGCTCACTGGGCCGATTTGCCGGCCCAGTAATGGCTCTGGCCATAGCTGAGCTTGAGAAAATCGATCCACAAGCGCACCCGCAGCGGCAAATGCTTGGCATGCGGGAACAGCGCATAAATGCCGTTCGGCGGCGCTGCGAAGGCATCGAGTGCCGTCACCAAGCGGCCGGCGGCCAAGTCTGCCTCGACCTCCCAGGTGCTGCGCCATGCCAGACCCTGGCCGGCCAGACACCAGTCATGCAGCACCTGCCCATCGCTGCAATCGAGCCGCCCGCTCGGCCGCAGATGAACCAGCTCACCGCCGACCTTGAAGGCCCAGCCACGGGTCTGGCTGGCGTCTGAGCTGAGCGTCAAACAGGCATGCCGTGCCAACTCCGAAGGATGCTGGGGCATGCCGGCGCGCTTCAGATAAGCCGGCGAAGCAACGCATAAGCGCCGGTTATCAGCCAAACGCACGCTGATCAAGCTTGAATCGGGCAGATCTCCGACACGCACAGCGCAATCGAAACCCTCGCCGGCGAGGTCGACGACGCGGTCGCTGAGGTTCAATGAAACGCTGACGTCCGGGTGCAGGGCGATGAAATCAGGCAGCAGCGGCGCCACATGGCGGCGCCCGAAGCCGGCCGGCGCGGTGATGCGCAGATGGCCGCTGGCCTTGACGCCGCCGGCGCTGACGCTGGCTTCGGCATCGGCAAATGCCGTCAGCAAATGCTGACAATCCTCGAGAAAGGCGCTGCCTTCATGGGTCAGCGTGATGCGCCTTGTCGTCCGCACCAGCAGCTTGACGCCCAGACGCGACTCAAGCGCATCGATGCGCCGCCCCATCACGGCAGGCGCCACGCCCTCGACCATTGCGGCGGCTGTCAGGCTGCCTTTGAGGGCGACCGAGACAAAAGACTCGATTTGCTTGAGACGATCCATGATCCGGCGATTGTCCTGCTTTACGCGGCTAAAAAGCAGATTCAGCAATTGATTCAGCTATTTTGCACAGGGTAGCAAAGCGCAGGCGAATAGGAATCACAGCCGGCGATTGGCTAAAATCGCCTGGATATTCTCCCGAGGTCCTCCCCATGTCAGCAAGAACCGCCATCCACCGTCTGCAAGTTGCCACCCCGCTGTACCGCTTCGTCGAAGACCGGGTCTTGCCCGGCAGCGGCATCAGCAGCGAGCATTTCTGGGCCGGTTTCGATGCCATCGTCCATGACCTGGCGCCGAAGAATATTGCCTTGCTGGCCGAACGCGATCGCCTGCAGACCGAACTCGATGGCTGGCACCGCGCCCATCCAGGCCCGATCGCTGATATGCCGGCCTACCGCAGCTACCTTGAGAGCATCGGCTATCTGGTGCCGATGCCGGCCGATGTGCAGTCGACCACGGCCAATGTCGACGCCGAACTGGCATTGCAAGCCGGCCCGCAGTTGGTGGTGCCGATCCTGAATGCCCGCTACGCCTTGAACGCCGCCAATTCGCGCTGGGGCTCGCTGTACGACGCGCTCTACGGTACCGACGTGATCGCCGAAGACCATGGCGCTGAAAAAGGCCGCGGTTACAACCCGGTGCGGGGTGCCCGCGTGATTGCCTATGCACGCCAGATGCTTGACCAGGCCGCACCCTTGCTGCAGGGTTCGCACAAGGATGCAACCGGCTACCGCGTCGAAGCCGGACGGCTGGTGGTTGCCCAAGGTGCTGCGAGTACCGGCCTGGCCGATGCCACCCGGTTCGCCGGCTTCCAGGGCGATGCCGCTGCGCCTTCCTCCATCCTGCTGATCAACAACGGCCTGCACCTGGACATCCGCATCGACCGCAGCACGACCATCGGCCAGAGCGATGCCGCTGGCGTCAGCGATCTGGTGCTGGAAGCGGCGCTGTCGACGATTCTGGACCTCGAGGACTCGGTCGCGGCGGTTGATGCCGAAGACAAGGTGCTGGCCTATGAAAACTGGCTGGGCATCCTGCAAGCCACGCTGACCGAAGAGTTGACCAAGAACGGCAAGACGATCAGCCGCAGCCTGAATCCGGATCGCATCTACAACGGGCCCGATGGCAAAGCCGGCGCTGTCCGCCTGCATGGCCGCAGCTTGATGTTCCTGCGCAATGTCGGCCACCTGATGACCAACCCGGCCGTGCTCTATGGCGAGCAGGGCCTGGAAATCCACGAGGGCATCCTCGACGCGGTGATCACGACCACGATCGCCATCCACGACCTGCAGCGCCATGGCAAGGCCGAGATCTGCAACTCACGCACCGGCTCGGTCTATATCGTCAAGCCCAAGATGCATGGCCCGGCCGAAGTGGCTTTCGCGTCCGAGTTGTTCGGTCGCGTCGAAGCGATGCTGGGCCTGCCCGAGAACACGGTCAAGCTCGGCATCATGGACGAAGAGCGTCGCACCAGCGTCAACCTGAAGGCCTGCATCGCCGCCGCCGCTGCGCGCGTGGCCTTCATCAACACCGGTTTCCTCGACCGCACCGGCGACGAGATGCATACCGCCATGCAGGCCGGCCCGATGATCCGCAAGGGCGACATGAAGAGCAGCGCCTGGATCCAGGCCTATGAGCGCAGCAATGTGCTGACTGGTCTGGCCTGCGGCCTGCGCGGCCGGGCCCAGATCGGCAAGGGCATGTGGGCGATGCCCGACCTGATGGCAGCGATGCTCGAACAGAAGATCGCCCATCCGAAAGCCGGCGCCAATACTGCCTGGGTGCCCTCGCCAACCGCAGCAACGCTGCATGCCCTGCATTACCACCAGGTCAATGTCACGGCAGTGCAGATCGAGATGGAAAAAATCGACGCCGCAGCCGAGCATGACGGCCTGCTGACCCGCTTGCTGCAGATCCCGGTCGAGGCCAAGCCGGCATGGACTGCTGCCGAAATTCAGCAAGAGCTGGACAACAATGCGCAGGGCATCCTCGGCTATGTGGTGCGCTGGATCGACCAGGGCGTCGGCTGCTCCAAGGTACCCGACATCCACAATGTCGCGCTGATGGAAGACCGCGCCACGCTGCGTATCTCGAGCCAGCATATTGCCAATTGGTTGCTGCACGGCATTGCCAGCGCCGCGCAGGTGCATGCGACCTTCGAGCGCATGGCCGCTGTCGTCGACGGGCAGAACGCCGGCGATGCGCAGTACCAGAATATGGCAGGGCATTTCGACAGCTCAGCGGCTTACCAGGCCGCACTCGACCTGGTCTTCAAAGGCCTTGAGCAGCCCAGCGGCTACACCGAGCCGCTGCTGCATGCCTGGCGCTTGAAAGTCAAGGCCGCCGCCTGATCCAGACGGACCGGCGCCGTCAGGCTGCCCCGGCAGCCTGACCCAACCCCTATTGAAGCAAGGCCGCATGAGCAGCAACAAGCCGATCGACATCGTCTACCTCTGGGTCGACGGCAATGACCCCGCCTGGCGCAAAAAGCGCCAGCGCGCAGCCGCTGCGCTGTGCCCAACAGCCTTGGCCATGCATGGCAATGTCGAAGGGCGCTTCCGCGACAACGACGAATTGCGTTACAGCCTGCGCGCCCTGGAGCGCTTCTTTCCGGGCCATGGCCATGTCTATATCGTCACCGACGGGCAGAGGCCGGAATGGCTGAAGCCTGGGGCAGGTCTGACCGTGGTCGACCACCGTCAGTTGATCGCAAGCGCTGCGCTGCCAACCTTTGATTCGGGCCATATCGAGTCCTATATCCACCACATCGAGGGCCTGTCGGAACGTTTCTTCTATCTCAACGACGATGTGTTTTTCGGCGCGCCGGTACGGGTCGAGGACTGGTTCAGCGACAGCGGCATCTATTCAGCCTGGTCAGACGAGCCGCTGGTCAGCGACGAGCCGCTCAGGCAGGACGGCAACGCGCTCGAGAATGCCTGCCGCGCCGCGACCCATTGGTTGCGCGCCAGCGGAGTTGCCCAAGCAACAGCGGGCTTGCGCACCTTTGCCCATGCGCCCCGGCCGCTGCTGAAGTCGCTGATTTTCGAGCTCGAGCGGCTCGCACCTGAGGTCTTCGAGCGGACCCGCTCGACGGTGTTCAGGGTCTGGGACAAACCGCCGGTGATCTCGGACCTGTTGCTGCGCTGGGCCTTGTCGCGCGGCATCGTTGCGATTCGCGCTTACGAGCAACTGCACCTCGATACCGGCAATGCCGACCCGTTCAACTGCCTGGAACAACTGAAAATCGACTTCGGCAGGCTTGATTTTTTCTGCATCAACGACACTACCGATGATGCCCATTCGCAGGACCCGCGCCTGCTCAGGGTGCGGCTGGCTTTGCAGCAGTTGCTGCCGGAGCCTTCATGTTTCGAGCGCCAGCGGGTTGAAATGCTGCCCCGGCACCATGCTGCAAAGCCCTCACTGCGCGAACTCCAGCCCGCCTGAATTGCCAGTCACCGAAAGAAAAAAATCGAAGCATTCCTCGTCTCTACCGGCCTCGTTGCCCTGGCCGAAATCGGCGACAAGACCCAGCTGCTGGCCTTCTTGCTGGCCGCGAGATTCCGCAAGCCGCTGCCGATCTGCCTGGGCATCCTGCTCGCCACCCTGGCCAACCACGCGGCCGCTGGCGCGCTCGGCGCCTGGATCACCACCCAGGTGAACCCGGCGACGATGCGCTGGGTGCTGGGCATCGGTTTTATCGCGATGGCCGTCTGGACCATGATCCCCGACAAAATCGACGCTGAAGACGCCGAGGGCAAAGGCTTCAAGCTGGGCGTGCTCGGCACCACCATCGTGGCCTTTTTCCTGGCTGAGATGGGCGACAAGACGCAGATCGCCACCGTTGCCCTGGCTGCACAGTACCCGCAGTTGCTCGCGGTGGTGGCCGGCACGACGCTGGGCATGATGATCGCCAACGTTCCAGCGGTCTACCTCGGCGACCGCATCGCACACAAGATTCCCTTGCGGCTGGTGCATGGCGTGGCCGCCTTGATCTTCGCGGCCCTGGGAGTCGCCACGCTGCTTGGAGCAGGTAGCAGCTTCGGCTTCTAGGGATGCTCTGCAAAACTCAACGCGAGTGTGTGTAGTGCGGATCGGAATGGGATGCAAGGCGCATTTTGCGGCCAATAGCGCGTGCTATTGGCAATAAATGCAACGCCGCAGACCGCCCGAGGCCGCGCTATCACAAACCGCGAGGGGTTATGCAGAGCATCCCTACGACCACCAGCCTGACCGCGCTCGCAGCGCCGCATCAGGTCGGCTGCCGGTGACTCTCAGGCTTGCTTGAACATCCGCAGCCAGGCCTTGCGGCCCAGGTGCGGCGCCAGTTGCCAGACCGGCATCCGCAAGCCATGGGCGCGCAGGTACAAGCCCGCCCGCGCCAGGCTGCTGGCATGGCTGTTGACCAGCCGGTTGTCGGGTGCAAGCGCGCGCAGATACATCGCATCGAAGCAGGCCAGCTTCAGCCGCCCGATCGCTGCCGCTTCGGCAGCCGCAGCCAGCGTCGCCTCGGGCACGAGCGTGCCCAGGATCATCCCGGCATAGCGCAGCGCCAGAAAAACCGGCCAGACCAGCTTCAATTCGACCGCACGCTCCAGCAAGCGTGGCCAGAACTGCGGCTCGGCGGCGGCGAATTCGACCAGCAAGGCGTCCAGATCGTAAAGATCACGCAGCCCGTTGTTCAGCTCGCCTTCGTGGAACAAATGGGTCGCGCTATGGATCACCATGTCGCGTGGCGACAGCGTGCGCAGGCTGCGGCCCGGGATGCCCACGCTGGCGTCAATCAGCGTCGCCGCGTCGGGCACCCGCCCGCTGCTCAAGGGCAGAATATTGTGGTGCACGTCAACGATGGTGCCGCGCCGGTGGTTCACCATTGGCGGCAGTTCATGCATCCAGCGCCGGTAATAGCGCTCGTCATAAGGATCGATGTTGCCGATGCGCCAGCCATGCAGCATCAGCGCGGCTTCAACCGCGTTCAAGGCCTCGCCAGGCACCAGCAAGTCAACATCGCCGAACAAGCGCCCGCGTGCTGCCCGCTGGCCGCGCATGGCATAGGCAGCGCCTTTCAGCAAAACGATCGGCACGCCCAGCGGCTGCAGCGCTTTTTCCAGGTGGCTGCATTCCCATTCGATCGCTTGTTGCTGATGCGCAGTAAGCCTCGACGTCGCCAGCAAATGCCGCGCAACTTGTGGTGGCAGCCTCTCCAGCAGCTGTTGTTCGCCCGCGATTTCGGCCAAGCGGCCGATCAGATTGGCGCTGCGCGCCAGCCGCAGCAAACGGTCCCATTGCCGCAAGCTCAAGCAAGGCCAGGTCCAGGGCTGGCGCAGCAAGCCGGTCAGCGAAAGCTCATTCGCCATGCTCGCCCGCCAGCCAATCGAAAACCTCGATCGCATCATCGAGCCGGCTGTACTCGAAATCATGGCAATCGCATTGCTGCACCAGCCGGCCCACTGCATCGAAACCGAGCTCACCGAGGATGCTGTAGTTGAATGAATTTTCGGCGAAATGGGTGAAGGTCTGGACCTTGGCGCGCGGCGTCAGCAGTGGCGCGGCGCCGGCCTGATAGCGTGGAAAAACAATCCAGCGGGCCGGTGCAGTCTCGAGCATACGGGCCACGCTGTCGGCCGGAGGGCGCAAATGGGTCACCTGGCCGCGCGTGGTCGCGTAGACCTCGGGGCCCCAGCTCATGCCGGGCTCGAAGTTGCGCAACAAGGCGATCGACTCGTTTTTCAGATTGATCGGCCGGGCCAACGCATGGGCATGCAGGCTCAGAGGATCGAGCAGGGTCAGCTCGTCCGAAAGCAAGCGCCAGCCGCGCAATGCCAGGGCGGCACAGAGCGTGCTCTTGCCCGAGCCGGGCGGCGCCGGCAGGATCAACACCTGCCCGTTGCGTTCCAGGCTGGCGGCATGAATCGTCAACCATTGGTGTGCAGACGAGGCGAGCGCCCAGTTCAAACCCCATTCCAGCATCGCCGGCGCCTGCTCGCGCGGCAAGGGTTCGAACGGTGCATGGCCATCGATCAGGAACTCGACCTGCTGCCGCAACCAGCGCCGCAAATTCATCGGCTGGCGCAACTCCACATGGAAATCGGCAAAGTCGGGATCGATGAAAAAGGGATGCTGCGCGTACAGACGGTGCAGCGACTGCGCCACATCGGGCAACGTCGAGCGGATCCTGGCGATCAACTGCCCGGTCTGCAAGGCCAGCTTCCCGTCACTGAGCAGCCCCGCGACTTCTGCCAGCGATAACTCACCCAATCGACCATTCTGGCCGCCTGGCCCAAGCCGCAAGGTTGCCGCGCTCATCTCAGCAGACCATGGGCTTCAAGCTGATCGCGGGCTTGCGCTACCGCCAAGGGCAAATCGACGATCTCGGCAAAGTCGGCGGCCAGGCGCTTGCAGAGCGCTGACTGATCGAGCGAAGGCGCTTCGAGCCAGACCCTGAAGACCTCGGCAGTCAGCCGGTTCAACCCATGGGTGTTGCCATATTGCCGATCAAAAATAACTGCCCCGTCGGACCAGCAGCGCCACAGGAAACCCGGGCTATCTCGATGTTCGATCACGACTCAAGCGACGATGCCGTTGCTCTGCAGATAGTCCTTGATCTGCACATCGGTCCAGTTCACACCGGCGGTCACGGTGTAGTAACCCAGAGTCGACCATTGGGTCCAGATCGACTGCACGACCGCAGTGGTCAGCACATTGGCTGGCACATAGCCAAGCAGGATGTTCAGATAAGCCGACAGGACGTAAGCGGCCAGACTGGTTGGGTACTGAACCAGGACTTGCCTCATCGTCAAACTGGTTCCGGAAACAATGAAATTGCTGCCTGAAAAAGTCGGGTGAAACAGCGTGCTGGAAGCTATTGGCCAGCCCGTTTCATCGGCATCCCTGAAAAACACCGGCGATTTCGCGCCAACGCAAAGCCCATCCTTGCCAGCTTGCGAAGCGCTGGTGTTCTTCGACAGCGAGCGCGATGGCGTGAAGCAGGTATTGCCCAGCGCGGGTTGGCTGATCAAGGTCAGGATCGCCGGCGTGGCCGCCGCACCCGCGCCGAGAAACCTGCGTCGCCGCGGGTCCGGTATTGCCTGAGAACTTTCACTGTTTTCCATCTGAACACCCTTGGGTTTGCGCCCCCTGCCCCTTTCAGGCTCTCAGAGTCACCGGCCGCTGACTATCCGCAGGCCCTGGACAGAGTGTTCCACACAAGTTCTTTCCGCGCGGTGCCAATCACCCCTCGAACGGGGGCCGCGAGCCGGCTCAGTTCAGCGGCAACACCTTGCCCTGTGATTGGGCTGGCGCAGGGATGCCGATGATCTGCGCCAGCGTTGGCGCGAGGTCGGCGATCTCGACCCGCTGGCGCTGCTCGCCCTGGCCGACCCTGCCCTGGCCCCAGAACAACAGCGGCACATGGGTGTCATATTCGTACGGCGTGCCATGCGAGCTGCCGCCGCTGCGCGTGCCGAACAACCAGCCCGGCTTGATGACGATCTGCACTGGTGCGGCGATTTCCGGATGCCAGGATTTGCGCATGGCCCCCAGATAAGCGGTGCTGACATCGCTGCCCTGCAGTTGCTCGAGCGTGAAGACATCGGCGATGCCATCCAGTTGCAGCAACAAAGTCTTGGCTTCCCGGTAGACATCGGCCGGACTGGCGCCTCGGGCGGCGATCAGTTGCTGGTCGAACAGCAGGCCGGCAGCGGAAAAATTCAGCGCCCAGCGGCCGGCGCCGAATTTCTTCACCAACCCGTCGTTGACCCAGCCGAGCAGTTGCGTCGGGTTGACGCGCCCGACATCAAGACCTTTCGACCTGGCCCATTCAGGGGTGTCAGCGAAGCCATGGTCAGAGGTGAGCGCCACCACATAGTTGCCGGCGCCGATGCGCTGGTCGAGGTAGCTGAAAAAGCTCTGAAGCGCCACATCGAGATGCAAAAAATGGTCATGTGAGAGCCGCGACTCGGGGCCGAAGGCATGGTTGACATAGTCATGCCCCGACAGGCTGACCGACAAGATGTCGGTCTTACTATCGACACCGAGGCCCTCGCCTTCAATCGCCGCACGCGCAAAGGAAAAAGTCAATTCATCGCTGAACGGCGTGGCCATCAAGCCGGCGTAGTACAGCGGTCCTGGCTTGTCATGTTTGGCACCGATGACGGCAGGCAGTCGGTTGCCATTGCCGCTGTTGACCTGCCAGGGCTGGCCATCGGGAACCGACTGGGCATAGGCAACTTCAGCCAGCAGCGGCGCCCAGGTCTTGCCGAAATAGGCGTCAGCCGGCTTGGCCTGGTTGAAATCATTCACCCATTGCGGATGGGCCGGCATGTAATAAGTACTGGACGCGAACTGGCCGCTTTCGCTCATATACATATAGGCCTTGCCCTTGTGGCCGGCAGGCAGGATGGCGCCGCGGTCCTTGCCCGAGATCGCAAGCACCTTAGACGCGGCATCCTGGCTGCGCAGCACATCGCCGAGCGTTTCGACCCGCAGATTGCGCGGGCTGGTGCCGGCCAGTGGCGCGGTCTTGTGGTCGATGTACTGGTAATCGGCATCGCCGGTGCAGTAGACCGCTTGCCCGGTCTGCGGGTCTCGCCATTCATTGCTGATGATGCCGCTGCGCTGCGGATAAGCGCCGCTGAGCATCACCGCATGACCGGCTGCGGTGACCGTATGGCCATGACCGTAATGGGCGTTTGAAAACCAGCTGCCACGGTCAAGAAAACGCCTGAAGCCATCGGGCTGCAACTGCTCGCGATAACTGAGGGCCTGGCGCATCGGCAGGCCGTCGACCACCAGCAGCACCACGAGCTTCGGCGGCGGCTGGCCGGCGGGCAAGGCCGGCAGATTGCTGCAGCCAAGCAGCAGGGATAAACAGGCAGCGGACAGCAGCAATCGACGCTTGATCATGGCAATAATGGCAGTGAGCGAGATCCGCAGCTTATGCGAAATTTATCTCGGCCAGCTAAATGCTCAGGCCAGCGCTTCGTCGAGCACCTCGACCCAATGCCGCACCGGCGTGGCCGTGCCGCTTTGCAGATGCTGGATGCAGCCGATATTGGCCGAGACAATGGTCTGCGCCTGCAGCGGCGCCAGGGCCTGCAATTTCTGGTCGCGCAGCCGCTTGGACAATTCGGGTTGCAGCACCGAGTAAGTGCCGGCCGAGCCGCAGCACAAGTGGCTGTCGCAGGTCGCCAGATTCAGCTCGAAGCCGAGCGCGCGCAGTCCGTTTTCGACTTCGCCGCGCAACTGCTGGCCATGCTGCAAGGTGCAGGGCGGGTGGTAGGCCAGCTTGCCGCGCGGTTTGGCGTCGAGGCGCGGCTTCAACAAAGGCGTCAGCTCGGGCAGCAACTCGCTCAGATCGACGGTGATCGCGCTGACACGCGCCGCCTTGTCAGCGTAATCGGGGTCGGCGCTGAGTGCGCGTCCATATTCCTTGACGGTGACGCCACAGCCCGAGGTATTCATCACCAATGCCTCAATCTTGCCGACATCGGTGAGGCCCGCGACCAGCGGCCACCAGGCATCGATATTGCGCCGCATATCGTCCAGCCCGCCCTCATGATCCGACAGATGGCTGCGCACCGCGCCGCAGCAACCGGCGCCATCGGCCACCAGCGTCTGGATGCCAGCGGCATCGAGCACGCGGGCGGTGGCGCTGTTGATGTTTGGCGCCATCGAAGGCTGCACGCAGCCAAGCAGCAAGCCGACCTTGCGCGCGTGGCTGCGGGTTGGCCAGTCATGGGCGCGGGGCGGCGCCTTGCCCGGCACCTTGTCCTTCAGTATCGCGGGCAGCAGCGGCCGCACCAGTTTGCCGACGGCCATGGCCGGAGCGAAAGCCGGCGAAGTCAGCCCTTCCTTGAGCAACCAGCGTACCGCCCGCTCGGGCAATGGGCGTTCGACCTTGGCCTCGACGATATTGCGGCCGATCTCCAGCAACTGCCCATATTCGACCCCCGAAGGACAGGTGGTCTCACAGTTGCGGCAGGTCAGACAGCGGTCCAGATGCAGTTGCGTCTTGCGCGTCGGCGTCGCCCCTTCCAGCACCTGCTTGATCAGATAGATGCGGCCACGCGGCCCGTCGAGTTCATCGCCGAGCAACTGGTAGGTCGGACAGGTGGCGGTGCAAAAGCCGCAATGCACACAGCGGCTCAATATCGCTTCGGCCTGTGCGCCAGCGCTGGTGCCTTGAAACTCGGGGGAGAGTTGGGTCTGCATAGTCTTTGGGGTCAGAATAAACGCGCCGCGAACGGCATCAAGAGGGAAGCCAGCAGCACTTGCAGGCCCAGCGCCAGCCCGGCATAGGCGCCGGCATCTGGATGTACTTGCAGCACTCTGGCGGCACCAATGCCATGCGACGCGGTGCCGAGTGCAAAGCCGCGCGCTTCGATCCGGTCGATGCCGATCAGATCAAAAAGATATTTCCCCGCCATCGCGCCGATCAATCCGGTCAGCACGGCCAGCACCGCAGCCAGCGCCGGAATGCCGCCGATATGCTCGGCGATGCCCATCGCGACCGGCGCGGTCACCGACTTCGGCGCCAGCGAGCGCAGCAACTCGGGCGGCAAGCCCATCATCCAGCCGATGGCCACGGCAGAGAGCGCCGCAGCGCTACCACCGGCCAATGCCGCCAGCAGCAAAGCGCCGACGCGGCGGCGCAACTCGGCGCGCCGCTGCCACATCGGCCAGCCCAGCGCAACGACCGCCGGCCCAAGCAGGAAATGGATGAACTGGGCGCCTGAAAAATAGCTCGGATAAGGCGTGCCGCTGACGGTCAGCAACAGCGCCAGCAACGTCACCGTCCAGAGCACCGGATTGGCCCAGGGCGCCTGGCCGCTGCGTTGGTAGTACAAAAGCGCCAGCAGGTAGACGGCCAGCGTCGCAGTCAGGCCGAACAAGGGCGTTGCCGACAGATAGACCCAGAGCTGGACGAAGCTGGTCATAGCGCAGCGCTGCTCATCCGGCCCGCCGCAGCAGCGCTTGCAGCACGATGGCGCTGACGGCCAGGCCGATCAGCGTTGACAGCAGCAAGGCCACGCCGAGGCGCAAGCCGTAAGTGGCGATCAGCTCGAGATGGGTCATCACCCCGACACCAACCGGCACGAACAGCAGCGATAAATGGGCCAGCAAAGCATTCGCCGCTGCCTCGACCGGCGCCTGACAAGCCGGCCAGCGCAAGACCAGTAGCAATAGCAGCATGCCCAGCACCGGGCCGGGCAGACCGAGCCCGGCGGCCTGCGTCAGCAACTCGCCGGCTGACTGGCAGAGCAGCAGAATCGTCAGGCCGAGCAAGGCTTGCATCGCTTCAGAGCCCCGGGTAAAGCCGGCCGGGGTTGAACAGGCCTTGCGGGTCGAATGACTTTTTCAGTTGCTGGTGGATGCGCGCCAAAGCCGGGGCCAAAGGCGTGAAGGCCCCGACGCTTTTGTCCGCAGCGCGGAACAAGGTCGCATGGCCGCCGACGCTGGCCGCCGCTTCGCGCACCCGCTGCCCACCCGAAGGCGTAATCAGCCAGCGCTGCGCGCCACCCCATTCGAGCAGTTGCTCGCCGTCCAGGTCGAGCAGCGGCGCAGTCTGCGGCAGCGACAGGCGCCAGAGCTGCGAGTCGCCCTGCACGGCGCGCAGCGCGCCAAGAAAAAACTCATCGCTGTGGTCGCGCAGCCCATCCCAGAACGGCCGCGCCAGCGCTTCGTCGATCAACTCGCCGCCGAGGCGCTGGGTGGCAGCCTGGACCGCCGCATTCGCGCCCGCCAGCCGCAGCACCAGGGCGCCGTCCCAGCAGGCACTGGCATTGATCGGCAGTGGCTGGCCACCCCAGAGATTGAGCTGGTCAAGCGCTTGTTGTGCGCCCATCTCGAAGCGTAAGGTCGCTTGCGCCGTTGGCAAGGGCAGCACCTTCAGCGAGACCTCGAGGATCACGCCGAGCATGCCCATCGAGCCGGCAATCAAGCGCGAGACATCGTAGCCGGCGACGTTTTTCATCACCGTGCCGCCAAAGCTCAAGGCCTCGGCCTGGCCGTTCAACATCGTCACGCCCAGCACATGATCGCGCAACGCGCCCATGCTGGCGCGGGCGGGGCCGCTCAAGCCGCTAGCCACCATGCCGCCGACCGTCCCGCCGCCAAAGCGCGGTGGCTCGAAAGCCAGATGCTGACCCTGGCCTGCCAGCAGTTGCTCAAGTTCGGCGATCGAAGTGCCGGCCTTGGCCGTGACAACCAGCTCGCTCGGCTCGTAGCTGGTGACGCCGGAAAAACCGGCCAACTCAAGCGGCTCGCCAACCGGGTCCTGGCCGTAAAAAGCCTTGCTGCCCTGGCCCTGGATATTCAAGCTGACGCCGCGGGCGGCGGCATCGCGGATTTGCTCCTGAATTTGTTGCAGCATCAGAACCTCGGCAATTCAGGAAAGGCCAGCAGACCGCGGCTGACATGCATGCGGCCATATTCGGCACAGCGGTGCAGGGTCGGAATCACCTTGCCGGGATTCAACAGGCCAGCCGGGTCGAAGGCCAGCTTGAGCCCGAACATCTGCTCGCGCTCGGCGTCGGAAAACTGCACGCACATCGAATTGAGTTTCTCGATGCCGACGCCATGTTCTCCGGTGATGGTGCCGCCCAGCGCCACGCTGGTCTCGAGAATCTCGGCCCCGAACAACTCGCAGCGCCGCATCTGGTCAGGGTCCTTGCCGTCGAACAGGATCAAGGGGTGCAGGTTGCCGTCGCCAGCATGAAACACATTGGCGCAGCGCAGCTCGTATTTCTTTTCCATCTCGGCAATCGCGAGCAGGATGTCGGCCAGGTTCTTGCGCGGAATGGTCGAATCCATGCACATGTAATCGGGGCTGATGCGAACCGAGTCGGGAAAGGCATTCTTGCGCCCGCTCCAGAAACGCAAGCGCTGCGCTTCATCGGCCGAGACTTCGCAAGCGGTCGCCCCTGCGGCCAGTAGCACCGCCTGCATCCGGCCGATTTCCTCGGCCACTTCCTCGGGCGTGCCGTCGCTTTCGCAGAGCAGAATCGCCGCCGCCGACAGGTCATAGCCGGCATGGACGAAATCCTCAACCGCCGCCGTCATCGGCTTGTCCATCATCTCCAGACCCGCCGGGATGATGCCCTCGGCAATGATCTGCGCCACCGCATTGCCGGCTTTGCGGATGTCGTCAAAGCTGGCCATGATGCAGCGCGCCAGCATCGGTTTGGGAATCAATTTGACCGTCACTTCGGTGATCACAGCAAGCATGCCCTCGCTGCCGACGATGACGCTGAGCAGGTCGAGACCGGCCGCATCAAGCGCTTCGGAACCGAAATCAACCGCCTCGCCGTCCATCGTGAAGCCGCGCACGCGCAGCACGTTGTGCAGCGTCAGGCCGTATTTGAGGCAATGCACACCGCCCGAGTTTTCGGCCACATTGCCACCTATCGTGCAGGCGATCTGGCTGCTCGGATCCGGCGCGTAATAGAGGCCATGGGCAGCAGCCGCCTCGGAGATCGCCAGGTTGCGCACCCCGCATTGCACCGTCGCCGTGCGCGCCAGCGGGTCGATGCGCAGAATCTGCTTGAACTTGGCCAGACCCAGCGTCACGCCCGAGGCATGGGGCAGCGCGCCACCCGACAAACCGGTGCCCGCGCCGCGCGCCACCACCGGGACCTTGAGCTGATGGCAGACCCTCAGCACCGCAGCGACCTGGGCCTCGTTTTCCGGCAGAGCGACCAGCAAAGGCCGTTCGCGGTAAGCGCTCAGACCATCACATTCATAGGGCACCGTGTCTTCGAGATGCCAGAGCAAGGCATGGGCTGGCAGATGCGCCGACAGGGCCTTGACCACGCCAGCTTGGGCAATTGCGCGCTCGGCGGGGTCGGCGCGAGCCATGGTGAGAGCAGCATTCAAATCAAATCTCCGGTTCGACGGCTACTGTAGCTTGGGCCAGGGGCGGATGCCGCGTCACGATCACCGCACCCCGGTTCAAACGGCAATGACTTTTGGACTTGCAATCAGTTGCGCATGAACACTGTCAGCACGCCGGTATAGCTGTGCAGGCTGGCATGGGCGATTTCACCGCCAGCGAACATGCCGACCAGCGGCACGTCGCCCAGGCCATGCCGGACCCATTGAGCCTCGGCCGAAGGCGCACCGAAATGCGGGCCGCCGCGGCCGGCACAACTGATATAGATCGCGCCGGCGATTGCCGGGCTGCCATCTTCCGGGGCGCTGTCTTCGGCCTCGCTACGCAACTCGGTACAGATGCGCAAGAGGTCGCGCTTTGCCGCTGCCGGGTTGCGCTCGCAAAAACTGAGTGCCTGCCCGACCTCGACCCGTTGCGCCACGGCCACGCCGCGCCGCTGCGGGTCGACACCGACCAGATGGCGCACCAGCACTTCGGCGCCGTAATTGCCGCGCTGCGCCTTGCTGCCTGATGCCGCGCCCGGGTTGATGCCGGCCAGCGTGCGGCGCAAACGGGGCACCGCTTCACGCAGGTTGGCAGGCTCGGTCAACACCGGCAGGGCCAAGTCCTGCAACAGGCATTCAAGCGCCGGAAGATCATCGAGCCGGGTCACCAGATGACCATCACAAGCCGTGATGATGCGCTCGGGGCCGAGCGGCTGGCAACCCTGACTGACCCGCGAGACGATGCGCATGCCGGACTGCTTGCCACTGAGCGCGGCCGAATAGGCCACACCCGAAATCCCGCCGGTCCAGACACCATCAGCCAGATGTACCGCCTGGCGGCGCCCGGAAGCGATACCGCCGAACAGATAGCCGCTGCGCGTCTGCCCGGCCAACTCGGTCAGCAATTCCTGCAATTCGTGGGTACTGCCATCGGTATGAACTTGCGCCAAGCCCGCATCCCAGCGCCCCAACGCCTGAGCCCCGGAAAACAAGCGGAATTGCTCGACCGGCAAATCCGCCAGCATCAAGGTCAAGGCCGGCTCATCAAAATACTCGACGCCGCTGGCGCAAATGCCGACCGCAGAGGCGCCGACCCAAGCCACGCCGGGCCAGCGTTGCCTTGCATCGGCGAGCAGGCTTTCGGCCTGCCCCACATAGGCTTCGGTGCAATAGAGCCAGCCCAAGGTGGGCTGCATCGTCACGCTGAGCCGCTGCGCCTCGATTTGTGCGGCGGCCAGCGCCATGGCCATATGCGCGTCCGGATGGGTCGCGTGGGCCTGAAGAAAAGACCTCATGGGCTGATTTTGCCGGCTCAGCTGCTGCGCCTCTTTACCGTCTTGGCTGCCGCTTTGGCCGCAGGCTTTGCCGCCGCCTTGGCAGCAGGTTTGGCCGCCGCAGCTGGCGCTTTCGGGGCCGCAGCTGGCTTGCCGGCCATCATGCCCGGCATGGCCTTGCGCAAGGTCTCGCCGGCAGCGTCAAACGATTGCTTGACGATATTGGTGGCGGTATCGGTCGCACTTTCGTTCATCGCCTTGGTCGCCAGTTCAGTGAACTGCTGACTCAAAGCGCCCCACCATTGCATCGGATCGACTGCGGGTGCAGCCGGTGCCGATGCGGGGGCAGGAGCCGCAGCAGCTTTGGGGCTGGCAGCCGGCTTTTTGGCGGCGCCGGCCATCATGCCGGTCCAGGCAGCCGGCTCGGGCATCTTCAGCGCAGCCTGCAGATCGGCCAAAGGCACATTCATCGACTGCAGCGTCGACAAGGTCATGCGCTGGACTTCCAGGGCCTGCAAGGTAACCCCCATCATGCGGGCGTTCTGCTCGAGCCAGAACTGCACGGTACGCAACTCCTCGATGCGCTTGCCCAGTTCTTCCGGGTTCAGCGTCGGCGCAACCCATTGGCCGATGCCCGGCAAAGCGGTGCCGGCGTTCTTGACCAACCCCTGCAAAAAGTCAAAACCCGGGACAAATTTGGTGAAATTGGTATCGCTCATGGCATCTCCTTGGGCTCGACGGAACTTCGTCTACCCCGATGGTACTTCTACCGCTCAGAGGTCAATGCATCACCACCGGCTGATGCCCCATCCGCGCATAGGTTTCGATGAAATCGTCGAGGTCTTCCTCGCTCGGGTCTCGCTCGATCAAGGCTTCCACGCCATCCTGGAACTGCTGGGCCAGCGCGCCTTCGATGAAGATCTCCGTGCAACTCAATTTATCGACGATTTCATAGCCTCCGCGGTTCAATTGCAAACCGGGATTGGCCAACAACAAAGGCCCGGGCATAGGCTCCGCCACCTGAACGTCGAATTTAACGACGATGAAACTGTTGGAGTTATAAAGTGTTTCCATGGAATCTCCTTCCAGCTTCAAATGCGGTCAGCAGCGCCGGGTTTCAAGTCCTGCCAGCTTCGCCGGCGCCTGACCGTAAGCGCATAGTGGCAGATCGCCGGGCAGTGCGGAGGACTATTTGCAGCCAGAAGCACCAAACTCAGGGATTCACCTGATCACTCAGCAACTGCATCTCCCAGCCGCGCTCGTCCGGCAGCTGCAGCTGCAGCCGCACTGGCAGATAGGCGCGCCCGGGATCGAGCCAGACCGACATCTCGCCGTCATAAGCCCCAAGCGACCGGCGCTGCAGCCGCAAGACCTGGTGGCTCGAGTTATCAGCGGCAAGTTGCAGCGGCTCGAACCCGGTCACCGTGAAGACCCAGTCGCGCAGCTCGCCGCGCAAGCCGGCTACCGGCAGTGTTATCTCACTGCCGGCAGCAAAGCGCTGCGGATCGCCCGCCACGATCGCCGCCAGTTGCAGCCACCAGCTGATGCGGTCCTGCACACCGCCGGGCATTGTCAACAGGGTTTGGTTGGAAGAAAAGCTGATCAGGCCTTCATCGCGGCGGAAATTGGTCGCCTGCGCATCGCGCCCACCGCGTTGTTGGGCGAAGCGCCCCGGGGCCAGCCCTTGCGCGTCAAAACGCCCTTCGCTGCGCCAACCAGGCAAGGGTCGGCCTGCCAGTTGGCGCTCGAGCTTCAAGTGGTAGCCCCCATCCTGTGGCTGCCAGCTCAGCCTGGCCTGGCCCGACTGCCCGTTCTGGCGCAGCTGATAAAGCCATTCCGCGGCGGGTGCGATCGCGACCGGCAAGGCTTGAGCACCGGTTGGCTGCCCGATGGCCTCAATTGCCCCAGCCTGAGGTTGCCCGGCATGATCGGCCGGCAGCTTGTGCGTTTGAGCCGCAAGCATGGGCAGCAGTGACAAGTTTCTGGTCTGCATTGCCGGCAACAAGCCGACCTGGGCCTGCCTGACCGATTGCGACTGCCGCAGCGGCAAGAACAGCAACCCATGGCCGAGCAGGCTCAGACCCAGCGCCCAAGTCCAGGCGCGCCAGTGAATGATCAGCTTGCTATTCCTGTTCATCAGACAATATTGCATTCCTTTGCGCCCGGATACCATCCTGAGATGAAACTTGCCACCTATCAAGACGGTTCGCGCGACGGGCAACTGCTCGTCGTTTCACGCGATCTCAGCCAGGCGCATTACGCCACAGCTCATGCCACGCGCTTGCAGCAACTGCTCGATGACTGGGGTTTTCTGTCACCGCAACTGGAAGATCTCTACCTCAAATTGAACCAGGGGCGCTTGCGCCATGCCTTCAATTTTGAACCGTCCCGGTGCATGGCGCCGTTGCCGCGAGCCTATCAATTCGTCACCGGCGCAGCCTATGAGCGCGGCCTGCTCGAGCCCAGGCTTGAGCGTCGCGGCAGCGATGATTTTCTCGGCGCCACCGACCCGGCCCGCTGCGCCTCGGAGGCGATGGGCGTCTGCTTCGAGGCCGGCATCGCCGTCATCACCGGCGATGTCGCGGTCGGAGTCAACGCTGCGCAGGCGCTCGATACGGTGCGGCTCTTGATGCTGGCCAATGACTGGCGTTTGCAGAACCTGCAACAAGCTGAACTGGCCACCGCCTTCAGCCCGGTGGCGGTCACTCCCGACGAGCTTGGTGCGGCTTGGCAGGGCGGCCGGGTCGAGCTGAACCTGAAGGTGATATTCAACGGCAAGCAGGTCGGCCTGTGTGACACCGGATCCGGGATGAGTTTTCACTTCGGCCAATTGATCGCCCAGCAAGCCAGGACGCGCGGCTTGCGCGCCGGCACCATCATCGGCAGCGGTGCGGTCAGCGATCCAGAACATGGCTATTGCAGCATCGCCGATCAGCGCGCGCTCGAGACCCGGATTGATGTCAATGCGGTGACGCCTTGGATGAAATTCGGCGACAGTATCCGGATTGAAATGAAGGGGCGCGATGGCGGCAAGCTGTTCGGCGCGATCGACCAGGACTTGCTGCCCTTGCTTGAATCGGCGCAATAGGGAGCCATCGATGCAACGCAGAACCATCATCCTGGCCAATCTGGCCCTTTTTGCCAGCGCCGCCCGGGCCGCCGCCATCAGCGAGGGCGATGCCGGTTCGGGCATGCGGGCCGCCCTGGAGCGCGGCGCGCTGGCCGCAGTCGATCTGTTGGCCAAACCCGATGGCTTCGTCGGCAACCCGGCGGTGCGGATCGATCTGCCCGGTCATTCGAAGGATGTCGCCCGCCTGCTGCGGACCGCTGGCCAGGGCAAGCTGATCGACGATTTGCTGCTGGCAATGAACCGCGCGGCCGAACTTGCCGTCGCAGCCGCCAAACCGCTGCTTTTGTCAGCCATCAAGTCGATCAGTTTTTCTGATGCGATGCGCATCCTGCGCGGTGGTGAAGACGCAGCGACCCAGTATTTCGCAGCCAAAACCCGCGCGCCGCTGGCGCTGCAGTTCCTGCCCATCGTCACCGAAGCCACGCAGAAGGTGTCGTTGGCCCAGAAATACAAGACGCTGGCGGCCAAGGCCAGCAGCCTGGGTCTGCTCAAGCCTGAGGATGCAAGCATCGAGCAATATGTCACCACGAGAGCGCTTGACGGGCTCTACCTGATGATCGGGCTGGAAGAACGCAAGATCCGCCAGGACCCGATCGGCACCGGCAGCGCGATCCTGAAAAAAGTCTTCGGCGGATAGCTTGAGGCTGGCCAGACGACAATAGCGTTTTCCTTCCGTATTTCCCAGCCCTTGCCAATGAACGACATCACCAACGCGCCGCTGCCCACCGAACCAAAGCCTGTGGCCGAGACAGCGCCTGAAATCCCGGCCGAAGCAGCGCCAGAACTCGCCCCTGAGGTGGCCGCGCCGGACCTGCCAGCCAAGGTGGCTGTAGCCAACGACATGACGCCATCGGCCGTGGCCGCCAAACTGAAGTCGCTGTTTCCAGCCTTGTTCGGTGGCAATGGCTTCAAGCCGCTGAAACTGCGTGTGCAGGCCGACATCCAGGAGCGCGCACCCGGCGTCTTTACCAAGGCGCAGTTGTCGGCCTTCTTGCGCCGCCATACCGGCAGCACCGGCTATCTGATTGCCTTGAGCAAATCGACCCAGCGCGCTGACCTCGACGGTCAGCCAGCCGGCGAACTGAGCGATGAACATCGCGCTGCAGCCCTTGAGGAGTTGACACGTCGGCGCGGTCTGCAGCAAGAGCGAGTGGCGCTTGAACAGCAGCGGACGGCACAAGAACAAACCGAGCAGCGCGAGCGCATCCAGCTCGAACAGATCCAGCGTCGCAACCGTGCCGGACTGCTCTACGACCATGAGCGCACCACCCTGACCCTGGCGAATTTTTGCGTTCTCAAAGGCGTGACGCCCGAGGAGTTGCCGGGCTTGCTGCAAATCGCCCGCCGCGAAGCTGCTGAACCGCCGCCGCAGCGCGAGCCAAGGCCGGCGCCGGCTGGCCATGACCGAACTGCGCGGCCCGACCGAGCCGGCAGACCCGATCGCCGCGGCGAAAATCGGGGCCGACCGCGCCACGATCAACGCGGCAAACCGGCGGGTTCGGTCTGATGGACAAGCCATTCACCCGCGGCGCCTTGCTGCCCGCCATCCTGCAGCAGCGCATCGTCATCCTTGACGGCGCGATGGGCACGATGATCCAGCGCTACAAGCTGGTCGAAGCCGACTACCGCGGCAGCCGCTTTGTCGACCATCCCAAGGACCTGAAGGGCAACAACGAATTGCTGCAATTCACAAGGCCCGAAGTAATCCAGGAGATCCACGAAAAATATCTGGCCGCAGGCGCCGACATCATCGAAACCAACACCTTCGGCGCGACTTCGGTGGCGCAGGAGGATTACGGTCTCGAGGCCTATGCCTACGAAATGAATGTGGCGGCGGCAAAGATTGCGCGCGCGGCCTGCGACAAGTTTTCCACCCCCGACAAACCGCGCTTTGCAGCCGGCGCCTTGGGGCCAACCCCGCGCACCGCCAGCATCAGCCCCGATGTCAATGATGCCGGCGCACGCAATGTCGATTTCGAGACCCTGCGTGCCGCCTATTACGACCAGGCCAAGGCCTTGCTGGAAGGCGGGGTCGATCTGTTTCTGGTCGAGACAATCTTCGACACCTTGAATGCCAAGGCAGCGATCTTTGCGCTTGACGAGTTGATGGAAGACAGTGGCGAGCGCCTGCCGGTGATCATCTCGGGCACCGTCACCGATGCGTCGGGGCGCATCCTGTCGGGCCAGACGGTGACCGCTTTCTGGCATTCGGTACGCCATGCCAGACCGCTGGCAATCGGGCTCAACTGCGCGCTCGGTGCAACATTGATGCGGCCCTATATCGAGGAGCTGGCCAATGCCGCCGGGGCCACGGCGATCAGTTGCTACCCGAATGCCGGTCTGCCCAATCCGATGAGCGACACCGGCTTCGACGAAACGCCCGCAGTGACCGGCCGGCTGATGGAGGAATTCGCCCGCAGCGGTTTCCTCAATATCGCTGGCGGCTGCTGCGGCACGACGCCTGAACATATCGCTGCCATCGCCAAAAGCGTCTCGGCCTACAAGCCACGGCCTTGCGGGGCGAAGTTCCTCAGCAGCTTGCTTGAATCTGGCGAGACTGCTTCGGTTTAAAATCAAATCAGTTCGAGGAGCGTTGCGACAGTTGGGCCGATAAGCCTGGCTGCCAGGCTCGAACCGGCTTGGGCTTGCCCTCGCAGACAACAGCGCTCACCGATCCCTTGCAGGGCCGCGGTGAGTTTGCGGCCCTCGATTCATTCGTTGAGGCCTCCATGTCTGAAATATTCGCTGCCGCGCAGCCCATGAAGTTGTCCGGGCTTGAACCGGTGCAAATCGGTGCGAGCAGTCTGTTCGTCAATATCGGCGAGCGCACCAATGTCACCGGCTCCAAGGCCTTTGCCCGGCTGATCCTGAACGGCCAGTTCGAAGCGGCCCTGGCCGTTGCGCGCCAGCAGGTCGAGAACGGCGCCCAGATCATCGACATCAATATGGACGAGGCGATGCTCGACAGCCAGGCGGCGATGGTGCGCTTCCTGAATCTGCTCGCCGGCGAGCCCGAGATCGCGCGCGTTCCGATCATGGTCGACAGCTCGAAATGGAGCGTCATCGAAGCCGGTCTGAAATGCATCCAGGGCAAGGGCATCGTCAACTCGATTTCGATGAAGGAAGGCGAGACCGAGTTCAAACGCCAGGCCAAGCTGGTGCGCCGCTATGGCGCCGCCGCGGTGGTGATGGCTTTCGACGAAAAAGGCCAGGCTGACACCTATGAGCGCAAGATTGAAATCTGCGCGCGCGCCTACCGCATCCTGGTCGACGAGGTCGGCTTTCCGGCCGAAGACATCATCTTCGACCCGAACATTTTCGCCATCGCCACCGGCATCGAAGAACACAACAACTACGCCGTCGACTTCATCGAAGCGACTCGCTGGATCAAGCAGAACCTGCCGGGCGCCAAGGTCTCGGGCGGAGTCTCGAACGTGTCGTTCAGTTTCCGCGGCAACGACCCGGTACGCGAGGCGATCCACACGGTGTTCCTGTACCACGCGATCAAGGCCGGCATGGACATGGGCATCGTCAATGCCGGCATGGTTGGCGTCTATGACGACCTCGACGCCGAGCTGCGTGAGCGCGTCGAAGATGTGGTGCTGAACCGCCGCGCCGACTCGGGCGAGCGCCTGATCGAAGTGGCCGAGCGCGCCAAGGGCATGGCGATCGACGACACGGCAAGGCTGGCCTGGCGCGCCGGCGATGTCGACCAGCGTCTGAGCCATTCGCTGGTGCACGGCATCACCGAATTCATCACCGCCGACACCGAAGAAGCCTGGCAGGCCATACAGGCCAAGGGCGGGCGGCCGCTGCATGTGATCGAAGGCCCGCTGATGGCCGGCATGAACGTCGTCGGCGACCGCTTCGGCGCCGGCAAGATGTTCCTGCCGCAAGTGGTGAAAAGCGCGCGCGTGATGAAACAGGCGGTGGCCCATTTGCTGCCCTATATCGAAGCCGAAAAAACTACGCTGATCGCCGCCGGCGGCGAGGCCAAACCGAAGGGCAAGATCGTCATCGCCACCGTCAAGGGCGATGTGCACGACATCGGCAAGAACATCGTCACCGTGGTGCTGCAATGCAATAACTTCGAAGTCGTCAATATGGGCGTGATGGTGGCCTGCCAGGACATTCTGGCGCGCGCCAAAGCCGAGGGCGCCGACATCATCGGCCTGTCCGGGCTGATCACGCCGAGCCTCGAAGAAATGCAGCATGTCGCTGCCGAGATGCAGCGCGATGACTATTTCCGCGCACGCCAGACGCCGCTGCTGATCGGCGGCGCCACCTGCAGCCGCGTCCATACCGCGGTGAAGATCGCGCCGAATTACAGCGGCCCGGTGGTCTATGTGCCCGATGCATCGCGCAGCGTGGCGGTCTGCAGCGATCTGCTGTCAGACCAGCGCGCCGACAAATTCATCCATGAGCTGCAGACCGACTACGCCAATCTGCGCCAACTGCACGCCAACAAGAAACAGACGCCGATGGTCAGCCTGGCACAGGCGCGCGCCAACAAGGCCGAGCTCGACTGGTCGAGCTATCAGCCGCCAGCACCGCAATTCATTGGCCGGCGCGTAATCCGCAATTACGACCTGGCCGAGCTGGCCACCTGCATCGACTGGGGCCCGTTCTTCCAGACCTGGGATCTGGCCGGGTCATTTCCGGCGATTCTGAATGACCCGGTGGTCGGCAGCGAAGCGCAGCGCGTCTTTGCCGATGCCCAGGCGATGCTGCAGCGCCTGATAGCCGGGCGTTGGCTGACGGCCAGTGGTGTCTTCGGTCTCTACCCGGCGGCGCAGGTCAACGACGACGACATCGAGATCTACAGCGATGAGTCGCGCAGCCAGGTCCTGATGACCTGGCATGGGCTGCGCATGCAGTCATTGCGGCCAGGCGTCGACGGCGTGCAGAGGCCGAACCGCTGCCTGGCCGATTTCATCGCACCGCGCGCGGCGGGCACCGACTACATCGGCCTGTTCGCCGTCACCGCAGGTCTGGGCGTCGAGAAGAAGGAGGCGCAATTTCTGGCCGAACATGACGACTATTCGGCGATCATGTTCAAGGCCTTGGCCGACCGCTTGGCCGAAGCTTTTGCCGAGCGCCTGCATCAGCGCGTACGCACCGAATTCTGGGGCTATGCAGCGACCGAGAACCTGGCTGTCGAAGCGCTGATCGACGAGCAATATCAAGGCGTCCGTCCGGCACCGGGCTATCCGGCCTGCCCCGACCATCTGGTCAAGCGCGACATGTTCAAGCTGCTGGCACCTGATGAAATCGGCATGGGTTTGACCGAGTCGATGGCAATGTCGCCGGCCGCCAGCGTCTCGGGTTTTTACCTTTCGCACCCGGACGCGGCTTACTTCAACGTCGGCCGCATCGGTGCCGACCAGGTGACCGATTGGGCCCAGCGCAACGGCCTGAACCAGGAAGCCGCCGAACGGGCGTTGGCGCCGCTGCTCTAAGCTTGACTCAAGGAGAGGCGCCGCCGAGGCCGCGGCGCAATTGCACCGCTTCAGCCATTTGCGCCGCACCGATCTCGCGGCTGCCGGCCAGATCGGCAATGCTGCGCGCGACCCGCAGCACGCGGTGGTAGCTGCGGCCTGACCAGGCCAGCCTGGCGGCGGCTTTCAAGAGCAAGTCCATCGCGGCCTTGTCGGGCAGGCCATGCTGGTCGAGCGCCTGGGGCGGCAGCAGCGCATTGCTGCAACCCTGGCGCGCCAGTTGGCGCTCGCGCGCGGCGGCAACCCGCAAGGCCACCGAGCTGCTCGGTTCGCCGTCGGCCGCGGCCGCCAGCGCGGAAGGCGCCACCATCGGGACTTCGATCTGCAAGTCGAGCCGATCCAGAAACGGACCGCTGAGTCGTCCCTGGTAACGCGCCACCTGATCCGGTGTGCAACGGCAGGCGCGCAGTGGGTTGCCCAGATGGCCGCAGGGACAGGGATTCATCGCCGCGATCAGCTGGAAACTGGCCGGGAACAGCGCCTGACGCGCGGCGCGCGAGATCAGGATCTGGCCGCTCTCCATCGGCTCGCGCAAGGCTTCCAGCGCGGCGCGGTTGAACTCGGGCAATTCGTCGAGAAACAGCACGCCATGCAGGGCCAATGAAATCTCGCCCGGCCGCGGCGGTGAGCCACCACCGACCAGGGCCACGCTCGAGGCGCTATGGTGCGGACTGCGCATCACCCGCTGGCCCCAGCGGGCCAGGTCGAACTGGCCTGCCAGGCTCAACATCGCTGCCGATTCAAGCGCAGCATCGTTGTCGAGCGGCGGCAGCAAACCGGCCAGCCGCTGTGCCAGCATCGATTTACCGGTGCCTGGCGGGCCGACCAGCAGCAGGCTGTGCTGACCCGCGGCGGCAATCTCGAGCGCGCGTTTGGCACCGGCCTGGCCCTTGATGTCGCGCAGATCGGGCAGGGCGGGCGCGGCAGCGCGCGCCGAGGGTTGGGCAAATACCAGCGGCTGCTCGCTGCCCGGTTGCAAAGCAGCCACCAGATCGAGCAGATGGCCGGCTTGCAGCACCGGCACTTCCGCCACCAGCGCCGCCTCGGCAGCGCTGAGCATCGGCAGCACCAGCAAGCGGCCGCTGCCATCACGCTTGAGCGCCAGGCTCATCGCCAAGGCGCCGCGCACCGGCCGCAACTCGCCCGCCAGCGACAACTCGCCCGCGCATTCGAGCTGATCCAGCTTGCTGCCGTCGATCTGCCCGCTGGCGGCCAGCAAACCCAGGGCGATCGGCAGGTCAAAACGCCCGCCTTCCTTGGGCAGTTCAGCCGGCGCCAGGTTGACGATGATTTTCTTGTTGTGCGGGAATGACAAGCCGCTGTTCTGCAGCGCGGCGCGGACTCGTTCACGCGCTTCCTTGACTTCGGTGTCGGCCAGCCCGACCAGGGTGAACGAAGGCAGGCCATTGGCCAGATGGACCTCGACCGTGACAGCCGCCGCAGCCAGACCATCCAGCGAACGGCTGTGAACAATGGCCAGTGACATGCCTGCTCCCAAAGACCCGCAGCCGCAGGCCATCGTCTTGATTGTGCCCGCAGCCTCCGGTTCTCCTGCCCCCCTTGATCACGCACAACAAAGGTGCATCAAGTCCGGCCGACTGATCCATTTTCTGGTTCCATCCTGGTGCGTTTTGCCAAGCAGCCGGCCGGATCAGCCGGTTTGGGGATGCAAAGCACCGCATCTGCTCGGCAATAGCGTTCCAGAACAAGCTGGCACGGAAGCTGCAATGGCCTTGCCAACCTTCTCACCCTTTGTTTGTTTTTTCCTCCAGGAGCTTGACCATGAAATCGATTTTTGCAGCAGTTGCCATCACCCTGACAATCGGCGCCATGCCCGCCATGGCCCAACAAGCCGCAGCAGCGGCACCCGCCGAGGCGGTTGCCCCCTTGTCGTTCAATCTCAGTCTGACAAGCGACTACCGCTACCGTGGCATTTCGCAGAGCCGGGTCAAGCCCGCACTGCAAGGTGGTGCTGACTATGCGTTCGCAAATGGCTTCTATATCGGCAGCTGGGCCTCGACAATCAACTGGATCAAGGACGCCGGCGGCAATGGCAACGTCGAGATCGACCTCTACGGTGGCTACAAGACCGAGGTCGCCAAAGGCCTGACGCTCGATGTCGGCGTGCTGCAGTATTACTACCCCAGCAACAAGCTGAACCCGAGTGCTGATACGTTCGAGGTCTATGGCGCCCTGAGCTTCGGCCCGGTAACCGCAAAATACTCGCAAAGCACCGGCAATTTGTTCGGTTTCGCCAAGAGCTCGAGTAGCGGCTATTTCGACCTGACGGCCAATTTTGACCTCGGCGAAGGCTTCAGCCTGGTGCCGCATATCGGCCACCAGAGCGTCAAGAACAGCAGCCAGTTCGATTACACCGACTATTCGCTGGCGCTCAGCAAGGACTATGCGGGCATGAGCTTCACTGGCGCCATCATCGGCGCAGACACCAATGCCTATCTGGGCCCAAACAGCAAGAATCTGGCCAAGAGCGGCCTGGTACTGTCGGTCAAGAAGACCTTCTGATTCCAAACCCAAGGAGATAGCCATGAAACTGATTACAGCCATCATCAAGCCCTTCAAGCTTGACGAAGTGCGCGAAGCCCTGAGCGCGATCGGCGTGCAGGGTTTGACGGTCACCGAAGTCAAGGGCTTCGGCCGCCAGAAAGGCCATACAGAGCTCTATCGCGGCGCCGAATATGTGGTCGATTTTCTGCCCAAGGTGAAGATCGAAGCCGCCGTGGCCGATGCTGTGGTCGAACGCGTGATCGAGGCGATCGAGGGCGCAGCCCGCACCGGCAAGATCGGCGACGGCAAGATCTTTGTCGCTGCGCTTGAGCAGGTGGTCCGCATCCGCACCGGTGAGACCGGTCAGGACGCGCTCTGATCGCAGCCGCCGCCAGACCCATTCCAAAAAATCCCATTCCCAGCCCTCGTTGGAGATCCTGATGAAAAAATTTCTCGCCTGTCTGGCCCTTGCCGCTGCGGTATTCGCACCGGTAGCCTGGGCCGATGAAGCCGCCTCGGCGCCTGTCGCCAGCGTCGCTGCTGCAGCAGCGCCAGATGCTGCGGCGCCAGCTTCTGCTGCCTCAGCCCCGGCTGAAGCCGCTTCGGCCGCAGCCCCCGCGCTGGTCCCGAACAAGGGCGATACCACCTGGATGATGCTGTCGACGCTGCTGGTCATCATGATGACCGTGCCGGGCCTGGCACTGTTCTATGGCGGCCTGGTCCGCAGCAAGAACATGCTGTCGGTGCTGATGCAGGTGATGGTCGCGTTCTCGATGATCGTCGTGCTGTGGGTCATCTACGGCTACAGCCTGGCATTCACCGAAGGCAATGCCTTCATCGGTGGCACTGACCGCTTGATGATGAAGGGCGTCTGGGACAACGTCGCAGGCACCTTCTCGAACGCAGCGACCTTCAGCAAGGGCGTGGTGATTCCTGAAATCGTCTTTGCCGCCTTCCAGGCCACCTTCGCCGGCATCACCGCCTGCCTGATCATCGGCGCCTTCGCCGAGCGCATCAAGTTCTCGGCCGCGCTGACGTTCCTGGCCCTCTGGTTCACCTTCAGCTATCTGCCGATCGCGCATATGGTCTGGTTCTGGATGGGTCCTGATGCATACACGGCAGCCGGAGTCATCGATGAAATGAACGGCAAAGCCGGTCTGTTGTGGCAATGGGGCGCGCTGGACTTCGCCGGCGGCACCGTCGTGCACATCAATGCTGCGGTCGCTGGTCTGGTCGGTGCTTATATGGTCGGCAAGCGCGTTGGCTACGGCAAGGAAGCTTTCACGCCGCACAGCCTGACCCTGACGATGGTGGGCGCCTCGTTGCTGTGGGTGGGCTGGTTCGGCTTCAACGCCGGCTCGGCATTGGAAGCCAACGGTTTCGCTGCCCTGGCCTTCATCAACACCTTTGTCGCCACTGCCGCTGCCGTGCTGGCCTGGTCAGTCGGTGAAGCGCTGTTGAAGGGCAAGGCTTCGATGCTGGGTGCGGCCTCGGGTGCTGTCGCTGGTCTGGTGGCAATCACACCGGCTGCAGGCAATGTCGGCATCGGCGGCGCCCTGATCATCGGTGCGGTGGCCGGTTTCGCCTGCCTGTGGGGTGTTTCGGGTCTGAAGAAGCTCCTCGGCGCTGACGACTCGCTCGATGTGTTCGGTGTACATGGCGTCGGCGGTATCGTCGGCGCGTTGCTGACCGGCGTCTTCAACTCACCGGCCCTGGGTGGCCCGAGTACGGTGGCCGACTGGGTCACAGTGGGCATGACCACACCTGAGGCTTACTCGATCGCAGCCCAGGTCTGGGTGCAGGCCAAGGCCGTCGGCGTGACGATCATCTGGTCGGGTGTGGTCTCGCTGATCGCCTACAAGATCGTTGATCTGATCTTCGGTCTGCGCGTCTCGGAAGAAGAAGAGCGCGAAGGTCTGGACATCAGCTCGCACGGCGAAACGGCCTATCACAAGTAAGCCCTGAGCGATCGGCTTGGCCGGTCGCGAGAATGGCACAGCCGCCCGCAGCAATGCAGGCGGCTTTTTTTCGCCTTGCGGATGCTCTGCAAAACCCCTCACGCCTTGTGCAAATGCTGCCTCGGGCAGCCAAGATCGAGCCTGCTAATCCGGAGTTTTGACCATGAACCTCCTGCCTTCAGGCATATTTGCTCACTGCTGCGCGGCAGAATTTCATCGCATAGACATAGCGATTTTCCGGGTGCACGGTGTGCGTGGCCTGCAGCAATTCGCCGTCGGCGGCCAGATAGCGCCGCTGCAGCAGCAGCGCCGGGCTGTCACTGTCGGCGCCCAGGACCTCGGCCATATGCGCCGGCACCCGGCCGGCCGAAATGCTGACTTCGACATCGGCAATCGCGATGCCAAACAGCGCTTCGATCTGCTCATGCACCGGGGAAAGGTCGAACTGCTTTGACTTCATCACGCCGGCAAAGCGCGGCTGGATGTAGATGTCGACCCAGCACAGCGGTTCAGCAACATCATCGAGCGTGCGCAAAGCGCTGATCTGCAGCCAGGCGCTGCCGACCTCGCAGCCGATGCTTTGCGCCAGCCGCGCGTCAGCCACCAGCAGTTGATGCGAGATATGCCGCCGCCTGATGCTGTCGGGGTAATTGAACCATTGGTCGAAATTCGTCACCACATGCGCGAACACATGGCGCCGGCCGTTGCTGACCACGGTCGAGCCGCTGCCGGCGCGGCGCACGATCAAACCGCCTTGCGACAACAGGCGCAAAGCCTCGCGCACCGTATGCCGGCCGACATCGAGGCGCAGGCTGAACTCGGCCTCGGTCGGCAGCAGCGTGCCGACCGGAAAGATCCCCGCGCTGATGTCCAACTCGATCTGCTCGGCGATTTTCTTGTACAACGCGCCGCCCGAGCGACGCCCGCGCTGACGCGGTTTGGCGGGCTCGCTCATGCCTTCGGCCGCGCCCACGCGGGCCCTGTTCCTTGATGGACTTTGTCCATATATCTGACCTTGGTATTGCAAATTCCACCGCTCAGGCAGGAAGAATTTGACCTTTTAAGTCTTCTTAAGGCGTACCTGCCAATTGACAAGCATCGAGCTCGAAGTCCTAATATCCAGATATTTGAACCCCTTGTCAACCCGGCAAAAAATCACAGGAGCCCCTTTGGCCAAGATCGAATCAGTCAGCGTTGCCGTCGCCCGCGTGCCTCTTGACCGCGTCACTTCGTTCTCGACCCGCACCGTGTCCGAGCGGCATTACTGCATCGTCAAGGTGCGCAGCAGCGACGGCCTCGAAGGGGTTGGCTTTTGCTACGCCGGCAGCAAAGCCGGCGACATCGTCAAGGTCGCCGTCGAACAATTGCTCGCGCCGGTCCTGATCGGGCAGGACAGCCTGCGCAGCGAAGGCCTCTGGAACGAGATGTACCAGGAAAGCCTGCTGCAGGGCCGCAGTGGTTCGGTGATGCGCGGCCTCTCGATCCTCGACAACGCGATCTGGGACTTGAACGCCCGCACGGCCGGTCTGCCCTTGCACGACTACCTCGGCTGCATGAACCGCGAAAAGGTCATTGCCTATGCCAGCGGCGGCTACTACGTCGACGGCAAAACCGCCGCCGACCTCGGGGACGAGATGGCCGGCTATGTGAAGCTGGGTTTTACCGCCGTCAAGATGAAGACCGGCCGCCTGTCGCCCGCCGCAGAAGAGCAGCGCGTGGCTGCCGCCCGGGCCGCGATCGGCCCCGATGTGGTCTTGATGATTGACGTCAACAATGGCTGGTCGGACCTGCCGACTGCGCTCGAATACACCCGCCGCTTCGAGGCCTACAACCCTTACTGGATCGAAGAACCCTTCCTGCCCGATGCGATCGATCTGCATGCGCGCCTGGCCGCCGCAACCACGATCACCATCGCCACCGGTGAAATCGAGGCCGGCCGCTGGCGCTTTCGCGAACTGATCGACGCCGGTGGTGCCGAAATATTGCAAGCCGATGCAGCAGTCTGCGGCGGGATTTCCGAATGGCGCAGGATTGCCGCTCATGCCGACAGTCGCGGCGTCACGGTCAGCCCGCATTGGTTCCACGACCTGCATGCACCGCTGGTCGCGGCCACGCCGAATGCCCGCTATGTCGAGTTCTTCACCGACGACCAGGTCCTGAATTTCCGCCGGCTGATCGACCGTCAGCTCGATTTCAAGGACGGCTATGTGATGCTGCATCAGACCCCGGGGCTGGGCTTCAACTTCGACGAGGCTGCGGTTTCACGCTATGCCGGCGGGGCCTCGGCCTGGACCCAGATTTCAGCCGGACGCTAGGATGATCTCCAGGGTGACGGCCAAGGCGCAGAGCGAGTTCATCGGCAGCCCGCAGCATATTGCGATGGCCTTGTTCGCTTCCGAAGCCGGCATCAGCCTGACCCATGTGCCTTACAAGGGCGCGACGCAGGCTGCGGTCGGCGGCGAGGTGGCGGTCGCCTTCCAGGGCTTGGCCACCGTCAACGCGCTGATCAAGGGCAACCGCGCCAAGTTGCTGGCGGTGTCGACGCCCAAGCGGATGCCTCAATACCCCGAGGCACCGACGGTCAGCGAATCGGGTCTGCCCGGTTTCGAATTCAACTCCTGGTTCGCCGTGCTCGCTCCGGCAGGCACGCCAACATCAAGGCCGAGTAGTTGCCCCAAGACCGCTGCGCCCTCAATCGTGGGATTATCAAAACTTTTACGGAGATAGTCATGAAATTCATCAAAGCCTCAATCTGCCTGTTGCTGGCCGGCCTGGCGCTGAGCGCCGGCGCACAGAACATCTCGGTCGCCACCGGCGGCACCGGTGGTGTCTATTACCCGATGGGCGGCGGCATTGCCGCAGTGCTGTCCAAATTTGTTCCCGGCATGCAGGCCACGGCCGAAGTGACCGGCGGATCGGTGGACAACCTCAAGCTGATCGGCAGCGGCAAGCCCTATATCGGCTTCACCATGACCGATGCCGGCCTCGACGCCTACCGCGGCGAGGACAAGTTCAAGGGCAACAAGGTCGCCCTCAAAACGCTGATGATCCTTTACCCGAACCGCATGCATGTGGTCAGTGTCGAAGGCCGTGGCATCAACAAGATGTCTGACCTGAAAGGCAAGCGCGTCTCGACCGGCTCGCCGGGCAGCGCGACCGAAGTGATGGCTTTCCGCCTGATCGAGGCCGCCGGCTTGAACAAGGACAGCGATGTCAAACGCGAGCGCCTGGGCGTGGCTGAATCGGTCAACGCGATCAAGGATGGCAAGATCGATGCCTTCTTCTGGGTCGGCGGCTTGCCCACCGCGGGCGTCACCGACCTGGCCAACTCGCCGGGCAACAAGCTCAAGATGATCGACCATGCCGAAGCTGTGGCGGCGATGAACAAGAAGTACGGCAACCTCTATATCGAGGATGTGATCTCGAAGGAGACCTACCGCGGCATGGACAGCGACAACAAGCAGGCCACGGTGATGAACATCCTCGTCGCGCATGAATCGATGGACGACAAGACCGCCTACAACATCGTCAAGGCGATCTTCGACAAGCGCGAGGATCTGATCGCGGTACACAAGGAATCAGCCAATATCAAGCTGGAGAACCAGAAGACCAATGCCTCACCAGTGCCCTTCCATCCTGGCGCCTTGAAGTATTTCGCTGAAAAAGGTGTCAAGCTGAACTGAGCCGCTGCGCTTGACGGCGCTTGATACGAAACCCGCTGCAGCCGAGGTCCAGCGCAATGAGTGAAAACAACGACAAGATTGTCATCAGTGAAGAAGCGCTGGCCAAAGCCGAAGAGTTCATCGAAGCCGAGGAAGGAGCGGCCAACAAGCTGAAGGGCTGGCTGAACATCTTCGTCATTGCGGTCGCCTTCATCATGTCGGTGTTCCACCTCTACACCGCCTATGCGATCGTGCCGACGCAGACGCTGCGGCCGGTGCATGTGGGCTTCGTGCTGTTTCTGTGCTTCTTGATGTTCCCGATGGCGGCACGCTTTCGCCATCGTGTGATGTGGTGGGACTGGCTGGCGGCGGCGCTGTCGATTGCCACCGTGGTCTACCTGATCATGGGTGGCGACGACATCACCGACCGCAATACTGCCCCCAACCCCTGGGACATTGCCTTCGGTCTGACCTTGATCCTGCTGGTGCTCGAAGCGATGCGGCGCACCAATGGCTGGATCATGCCGATCATCACCAGCTGTTTCATCGCCTATGCCCTGTTCGGGCCCTATCTTCCGTCTCCCTGGACGCACAAGGGCTATGAGCTGGGCCGCCTGGTCGGGGTGATGTACATGACGCTGGAAGGCATTTACGGCGTGGCGGTCGATGTCTCGGCGTCGCTGATCATCTTGTTCACGATCTTCGGTGCCTTCCTGCAATATTCGGGTGCAGGCAAGTTCTATATCGACTTCTCCTTTGCCTCGATGGGCGGCAAGCCGACCGGCGCTGGTCGCACCGTCGTGCTCGCCTCCTTCCTGCTCGGTGGCCCGTCGGGATCGGGCGTGGCGACCACGGTGACTCTCGGCGCGGTCGCTTATCCAATGCTGGCCAAGGTCGGCTATGAAAAGAACGCCGCCGGTGGTTTGCTCGCTGCCGGTGGCCTTGGCGCCATCATCTCGCCGCCGGTGCTCGGTGCCGCGGCCTTCCTGATCGCGGAATTCCTGAAGATTTCCTACCTCGACGTGCTCTTGATGGCCTGCATCCCGACGCTGCTGTTTTACCTGGCGCTGTTCCTGATGGTGGAAATCGACGCGCGCAAATACGGCATGGGCAATATCGCACTCGAGAAAGTCGATTCGGTCTGGAACCTGACCAAGCATTACTGGTTCCATTTCCTCTCGCTGATCTCGATCGTGTTCTTCATGCTGTGGGGTTTCTCGCCGGTGCTGTCGGTGTTCTGGGCCACGGTGGTGTCCTTCTTCACCAGTTTCCTGCGCCGCGACACCGCCTTGATGTCCTATGACCTGTTCCAGGGCAAGGGATCGTTCAGCGACAACATCTTCAAGTCCCCCTTCGTCAAGGCGATGCAGGGCGGCTCGATCGGCGTGCTCAATGTGGCGGCCACCTGCGCCGGCGCCGGCATCATCGTCGGCGTCGTCACCTTGACCGGCCTGGGGCTGAAGTTCAGCACCATCGTGATCGACTATGCCGACGGCAACCTGCTGCTGACTGCCATCATGACCTCGCTGGTGGTCTGGATCGTCGGCCTGGCGGTGCCGGTGACGGCCTCCTACATCATCTGCGCGGTGATCGCTGCGCCAGCGCTGATCAAGATGGGCGTGCCGGACTTCGCCGCGCATATGTTCATCTTCTATTACGCCGTGCTGTCCGAGGTCTCGCCGCCAACCGCCCTGTCGCCCTTCGCGGCTGCCGCGATCACCGGCGGTGACCCCTACAAGACGACGATGCAATGCTGGAAATACACCGTCCCGGCCTTCCTGTTGCCCTTCATGTTCGTGCTCGCACCCGAAGGCCAGGGCCTGCTGCTGATGGGTTCGGTCAAGGCATTGGCAGCGGCGAACTGGTGGTCAATCGCTGAGGTGACGCTGACTGCTGCCATCGGCATCGCCGCGCTGGCCGGCGGCTTCCAGGGCTGGGCCTTGAAGCGCACCACATTCATCGAACGCTGGATGCTGCTGGTGGCCGGTTTTGCACTGGTCTACCCGGGCGAAATGGCCGACCTGATCGGCTTCGGGCTGGTGATCGCAGCGCTGGCGAAACAGTATTTCCGCAAAGAATTGCAGCCGACCTGAGCTGCTGGAGAATCATTTGAGTCAATTCAATGCCCAGGCGACCGGCGTCTACCTGATCACGGTCACGCCCTTCACCGACAGCGGTGCGCTGGATCTTGAGAGCACCGACCGGATGGTCGATTTCTGCCTCGATTGCGGCGTCACCGGGCTGACCGTGCTCGGCATCATGGGCGAGGCCAGCAAGCTGACCGCCGAGGAATCGACAATCTTCGTCAAACAGGTGCTGGCGCGGGTCGCAGGTCGGGTGCCGGTGGTCGTTGGCGCCTCGTCAGCCGGTTTTGCACCGATGCGCGAATTGACCGACAGCGTGATGAGCCTAGGGGCTGCCGGCGTGATGGTGGCGCCACCTTCGACCTTGCGCACCGACGAACAGATCCTGGCCTATTTCGAGATGGTCAGCCAGGCGCTGGGTGCTGCAGTCCCCTGGGTATTGCAGGATCACCCGGTTGCCACCGGGGTGCAGATGTCGACGGCCGTGATCAAGCAGATCATCAAGAACAGCCCGAGCTGCGTGATGCTCAAGCATGAAGATTGCCCGGGGCTGACCAAGCTTTCGAGCATCCGCGCGGCCAGCGCCAGCGGCGAGCTGCGCCGGGTCTCGATCCTGACCGGCAATGGCGGCGGGCTGTTCCTGCCCGAAGAGCTGACGCGCGGCGCCGATGGTGCGATGACCGGCTTTGCCTACCCTGAAATGATGGTCGATGTCTGCCGCGCCCATGCTGCCGGCGAGATCGAGCGCGCCCATGATATTTTCGATGCCTACCTGCCGCTGGCCCGCTATGAGCAGCAGTCCGGCATCGGCCTGGCGGTGCGCAAGCATCTGCTGGCCGAACGCGGCGTGATCAAGTCAGCGGCGATTCGCAAGCCGGGCCCGAAGCTGTCGGCCCAGGACCTCGCCGACATCACGCGCCTGAGCGCCAGGCAGGCTCGCCGCCTGGCCGAAATTTCCTGACCCAGCCGGAGACTCTCCTGTGACAGCCCCGATCGAAATGCAGCTTGACCCGCATGTGATTGAAGTTCTCTCGACCATCACCACCGCGACCTTGACCACCTTGCTGCTGAAAAAAGGCCTGCGCAATGTCTGGCTGCGCGGCACCAAGCCCTTGCGCGCGGGTCAGCCGCGCCTGGTCGGGCGGGCTTTCACGCTGCGCTTTGTGCCGGCACGTGAGGACCTGGCCACGCCGGCTTCCTGGTCTTCGCCGATCTCGACGCGCGCCGCCATCGAGGACATGCCGGCCGGTTGCATCGCCGTGGTCGACTCGATGGGCGTGACCGACGCTGGCATCTTCGGCGACATCCTGTGCACCAGGATGCGTAAACGCGGCGTTGCCGCCTTGATCACCGATGGCGTCGTGCGCGATGTCGCCGGGGTGCTGGGCAGCGCCCTGCCGGTCTGGTGCAGCGGTGTGGCTGCGCCGCCCTCGGTGGCAGGCCTGACTTTCGTCGCCTGGCAGCAACCTATAGGCTGCGGTGGGGTGGCGGTCTTTCCTGGCGACATCATCGTCGTCGACGACGACGGCGCGGTGCTGATCCCCGCCGACCTGCTCGACGAGATGCTCGCGTTGGCGCCAGAGCAAGAACGACTTGAGGAATGGATCATGGCCGAAGTCGAAGCCGGCGCCGCCCTGCCCGGCCTGTACCCGCCAAACGCCGAGAACAAGGCCCGCTTTGCTGCCGCGATGGCGGCGGCTGATTCGGCCAAATAGGATTACAACCGGCGTTCAGCCGATTGCCCGGGGCGGTTAGACCGGGTTCTGAGCCTGTTCGATCTCGATCCGGCCTTGGCAGCCAACCAAGAAGGAAATCAGAACCGTCCTTGTGCAACGGTAGGCGCAAGCCATCGGGTGTCAGAGACCGGTGGACAAGCAAAAAATCATTGTTGCCGTCTATCTATAACGCACCTACAATTTGCCGATGGTCTCCTTCGACGAAGCCAAACGACAAGCCAATCTGTTGAAGCATGGCTTTGATTTTGTCGGCAGCGAGGTGGTGTTTTCGGGCTTCACGATCACCCGCGAGGATGCGTTTGACAGCTATGGCGAGTTGCGCCTGCAAACAATGGGGCTTTGGCAAGGCGTTGTCGTTTTCATCGTCCACACGCCGCGCGGCAGGGCTGACCACGTTATCTCGATCCGAAAGGCGCAAAAGCATGAAGAACGCATCTACTGGAAAAACTATCCCGGCTGACAAGACCGATTGGCCACGTGTGCGTGCGATGAAGGATCGCGAGATCAGTCACGACGTCGACAGCCCGGCCACAACGGCGCCCGATTGGGATGGCGCAGTGCTGCGGCAAGGCGGCGTTGAACTGGGCAAAGCAAGGACCCGTGGCCCGAACCGTTCGCCGACCAAGGAGCAGGTCGCCATCAGGTACAACCCGGAAGTGATTGCAGCTTTTCGGGCCAGTGGCTCGGGATGGCAGACGCGGATGAACAATGCGCTGGAAGACTGGCTGAAGTCGCACAGTCCCGCGAATGTCTGAATCCCGAATTCGCCCCATGTGATGGTCAGGGGCAAGAGGCCCGATGACCCCGAGCGGCTGTACGGGTTCCGAGCCTGCTCGATCTCGAACCTGCCTTGCTTGACGATCTTGGCAAACTTGCTGGTGTTGCCGGCGATCAGTTGCGCCATTTCGGCGGGTGAACTGCCCAGGATCTCGCAACCGATCAGGCGAAGAATCCTCAGCAGGACTCGCGCAAAACCCGCGTTCAGTCGATTGCCAGCACCGGCGTCAGCGCGGCTTTGCCGCCGAGCACGGCATGCAGGTTGTCGAGCGTCAGCCTCAGCATCTCGGCGCGCGTTTCCACCGTGGCCGAGCCGGCATGGGGCGAGAAGACAACATTTTTCAATCCCAGCAGCGGTGAATCGACCAGCGGCTCCTGCTCGTACACATCGAGCGCGGCCCCGCGCAAGCTGCCCTTGGTCAAGGCTTGGAACAATGCAGCTTCATCGACCACCGAGCCGCGCGACAGGTTGACCAGCCAGCCCTTGCCCAGCGCTTCGAGCAAATCTGCGTTGACCAGATGGCGGGTTTGTTCACCGCCTTTGCAGCAAACCAGCAGCACATCGACTTCCTGCGCCAGCGCCAGCGGGCTGGCGAAATGACGGAAGGGCGAATCCTCCTGCCGGCGGCCGGAATAAGCCAGGCTGACACCAAAGGCCTCAAGCCTGGCCGCCATCCCTTTGCCGATGCGGCCCAGGCCGATGATACCGATGCGCTTGCCGCTCAGGCTCGACGTCAATGGATAGACCGATTGCGCCCAAGCACCGTCGCGGACAAAGCGATCGGACTGCGGGATCTCGCGCAGCATCGCCAGCAGCAGGCCGACGCCGAGCTCGCAGACCGCCGCATCGAGCAACCCAGGGGTGTTGGTCACGACAATGCCGCGCTGCTGCGCATAGGACACAGGAATGCCGTCAAAGCCGACGCCCGAGGTGGCGATCACACGCAGCGCCGGCAACCCTTCCAGCAAAGCCTGCGGCAGCTGGTAGTTGCTGCGGGTGATCAGGCCCTGCACGGTCGCGCGCAGCCCCGCATCGGCCAACTCGGCCTTGACACTGTCGAACTCGCTATCGATCTGCCGCTGCAGATCAGGGGTAAAAAATCCGACCTGGACCAGCTGCTTTTTCATGAAATTTACTTTGCTTGCGGCGTCTTGCCGACCATGGTGGCTGCGCGCAGAAAACCGAAATCGACGCCCTTGTCGGCCTGATTGACTTCCTGCAGGAAGAGCTTGCGGTAGCCGCGCTCGGCACTCGGCTCGACCACCGGCTTGTCGAGCGCGCGCTGCGCCAGTTCGGCCTCGCTCACCAGCAATGAAATTTCGCGATTCTTCACGCTCAGGCGGATGCGGTCGCCGTTTTGCACAAAGGCCAGCGGCCCGCCGATCGCCGATTCGGGCGTGACATGCAGGACGATGGTGCCGAAAGCGGTGCCGCTCATGCGGCCGTCGGAAATCCGCACGATGTCCTTGACGCCGGCGCGCGCGAGCTTCATCGGGATCGGAATGTAGCCGGCCTCGGGCATGCCAGGCGCGCCTTTCGGGCCGATGTTCTTCAGCACCAAGACATCGTCAGCGCTGACGTCGAGGTCAGCGGCGTCGATACGCAGCGCCATGTCCTCCAGGTTCTCGAACACCACCGCACGGCCTTCATGCTCCATCAGCCCGGGGTCGGCGGCCGACTGCTTGATGATTGCCCCACCCGGCGCCAGATTGCCCAGCAACACGGCGATACCGCCTTGTGGATAGATCGGGTTGGCGATGCTGCGCACGACATCCTGCTTGAAGCCGGGGCCCGAGCGCTCGAGTTCCTCGCCCAGCGTGCGGCCGGTGACGGTCAGCGCATCGAGCCGCAGCAAGGGCTTGAGCTCGCGCAGCAGCGTGGCCATGCCGCCGGCCTTGTGAAAGTCCTCCATGTAATGCTGGCCCGATGGCTTCAGGTCGAGCAGCACCGGCGTCTCGCGGCCCATCTGGTCGAGCGCCTGCATGTCGATGTCCAGGCCAACCCGGCCGGCAATCGCCGCCAGATGGACGATGCCATTGGTCGAACCGCCGATTGCCAGCAGCACCCGCAGCGCGTTCTCGAAAGCCGCCGGCGTCAGGATCTTGTCGATCGTCAGCCGGTCGCGGGCCATCTGCACCGCCTGCGCACCGGTCTGCTCGGCAATGCGGATGCGGTCGGAAGTGACCGCAGGCGGCGATGCGCCGCCCGGCATCGTCATGCCCAGCGCTTCGGCGATGCAGGCCATCGTGCTGGCCGTGCCCATCACCGAGCAGGTGCCGACGCTGGCGACCAACTGGTTGTTGACTTCAGCGACCTCGTCGGCGTCGATCTCGCCGGCGCGGAACTTGCCCCAATAGCGGCGGCAATCGGTGCAGGCGCCCACCCGTTCACCGCGGTGCGAGCCAGTCAGCATCGAGCCGGTAATCAGCTGGATCGCCGGCAGATTGGCCGATGCCGCGCCCATCAACTGGGCCGGCACGGTCTTGTCGCAGCCGCCGATCAGCACCACCGCATCCATCGGCTGAGCGCGGATCATCTCCTCGGTATCCATCGCCATCAGGTTGCGCAAATACATGCTGGTCGGTGCGGCAAAGCTCTCATGCACCGAGATCGTCGGGAAGGCCATCGGCAAGCCGCCAGCCAGCATCACGCCGCGCTTGACGGCCTCAACCAGCTGCGGCGAGTTGCCATGGCAGGGGTTGTAGTCACTGCCGGTATCGGCGATGGCAATCACCGGACGGTCAAGCGCCGCATCGGTGAAGCCGGCACCCTTGATGAAAGCCTTGCGCAAGAACAGCGAAAAGCCCTGGTCACCATAGCTGGTCAGGCCTTTTTTCATGCCGGCAATCTCGGCGCTGGCGGCTGGGCTGGATTTGTTGTCGGAAGGTTTGGTCATGGCGGGATTCTCGGCTGACAGCGGCAAATTAGGCGAACCGGAAGATGGAAAAAACGGCTGCCGGACTGAGCAACAGTCCTATTGTTCGACAAGTCCTCTGCGCGAACGGTAATTTACCCTGACACCCGGACTTGGCTTTGCTGACTCCGACCCAAGCTATGCTACTTGCCAAAGCAAGTCCTATTCTGGACTCGCTCTCCGAGCATTCACCATGGTTCCTCACCTCACCACCTCTCTGACCGGCCCGATCAACGAACTTGAGCAGCGCATGCTGGAATCGATGCCGGCGATCGAGCGCTGGTTCCGGCTCGAATGGATGGAACATTCGCCACCGTTCTACAGTTCGGTCGATCTGCGCAATGCCGGTTTCAAGCTGGCGCCGGTTGACACCAATCTATTCCCCGGTGGCTTCAACAACCTGAATCCGGCGACGCTGCCGCTGGCGGTCCAGGCCGCGATGGCAGCGATCGAAAAGATCTGCCCCGAAGCCAAGAACCTGTTGCTGATTCCCGAAAACCACACGCGCAATACCTTCTATCTCAGCAATGTCGCGACGCTGATGCGCATCTTCACCCAGGCCGGATTGAATGTCAGGCTGGGCAGCCTCGACGAGACCATCACGGCGCCGACCGAATTGCAGCTCGCCGATGGCAGTTCGCTGACGCTGGAGCCGCTCTTGCGCACGCGCGGCAGGCTGGGCTTGAAGGATTTCGACCCCTGCACGATCCTGCTCAACAACGACCTGTCGGCCGGCATTCCGAAGTTGCTCGAAAACCTGCACGAACAATACCTGTTGCCACCGCTGCATGCGGGCTGGGCGGTGCGCCGCAAGAGCAAGCATTTCCGCTGCTATGAAGAGGTGGCCAAGCGCTTTTCCAAGCTCCTGGGCATGGATCCCTGGTTGATCAACCCGATGTTTGCGGCTTGCAGCGGGCTTGACTTCAGCGAAGGCGAAGGGCTTGATGCCTTGCAGACCCAGACCGATGCCTTGCTGACCAAGACCCGGCGCAAATACAAGGAATATGGCATCCAGGAAAAGCCTTTTGTCATCATCAAGGCCGATGCCGGCACCTATGGCATGGGCGTGATGACGGTGCGCGACGCCAAGGAACTGGTCGACCTGAGCCGACTGACGCGCAACAAGATGTCGGTCGTCAAGGACGGCCACGATGTCACCGAGGTGATCATCCAGGAAGGCGTGCCGACCAACGAACGCGTCAACGAAGCGGTGGCCGAACCGGTGGTCTATATGGTCGACCGTTATGTGGTCGGCGGCTTCTATCGCGTCCATGCCGAACGCGGCGTCGATGAGAACCTCAACGCGCCGGGCGCCAGTTTCGTGCCGCTGGCTTTCGCCCGTTCTTCGCATCTGCCCCGCCCCGGAGAAAAGCCCGGTGCCAGCCCGCCGAACCGCTTCTATATGTACGGGGTGATCGCCCGCCTGGCGATGCTGGCAGCCAGCTATGAGCTCGAGGTGACCGACCCCGAAGCCGAGTCCTACTGATGAAGATCAGCCGGGCGCATTTGCCGTTAACAAGTAAATTGACGCAGCGCACAATTTTTAGAGCAAAATGCGCGTTTTGATGAATCCGGCCCAAACCGCCGGGAAGCTCTCGTGAGTTCTGCACAATCGGGGCGCAGCCCCTCTGCACTTGCCGGCATGACCGTCGGCGCCTTGGGCGTGGTCTATGGCGACATCGGCACCAGCCCGCTGTATGCGCTGAAAGAGGTTTTCCATGGCGGCCATGTGGCCCCCACTGCGGACAATATCCTCGGCGTGCTCTCGTTGCTGTTCTGGACCATGACGGTCATCGTCTCGATCAAGTATGTGTTGCTGATCCTGCGCGCCGACAACCATGGCGAAGGCGGCCTGATCGCGATGCTGGCTCTGGCGACCAATGCGGTCAACGACAAGCCAAAGCTGCGCAATGTGCTGCTGCTGGTGGGACTGTTCGGCACGGCGATTTTCTATGGTGATGCAGTGATCACACCGGCGATGACCGTGCTCGGTGCGGTCGAAGGCATCAATGTCTATGCGCCCGAGTATCACGACTTGATCTTGCCGCTGACCCTGGTCGTGCTGGCCGGGCTGTTCGCGGTCCAGCGCTTCGGCACCGGCGGCATTGGCAAGGCCTTCGGGCCGGTGATGCTGGTCTGGTTTGCGGTGATTGCCGCACTCGGCCTGCCGCATATTTTCGAGAATCCGTATATCCTCATCGCCGTCAATCCGTACTACGCGTTTGCGTTCTGCATGGCGCATAAATTGGTCGCCTTCGTGGCGCTGGGCGCGGTCGTGCTGGTCGTCACCGGTGGCGAAGCACTCTATGCCGACCTGGGCCATTTTGGCAAAAAACCGATCCGCATCGCCTGGTACGGCGTCGTCATGCCGGCCCTGGTGCTGAACTATTTCGGCCAGGGCGCGATGCTGCTCGAACATCCGGAAGCGATCGAAAACCCGTTCTTCTTGCTGGCGCCGGCCTGGGCCGAGATGCCTTTGTTTGCGCTCGCCACGATGGCCGCCGTGGTGGCCTCGCAAGCCTTGATCACCGCCGCCTTCTCGGTTACCAAGCAGGCGGTCCAATTGGGCATCCTGCCACGCATGCGCATCCTGCACACTTCGGTGCGGGACATCGGCCAGATCTACGTGCCCTTCGTCAACTGGGGTCTGTTTGTCTTCATTGTGCTGGCCGTCGTGCTGTTCGGCAGCAGCAGCAAATTGGCCGGTGCCTACGGCATCGCGGTGACGATCGATATGACGATCACGACGGTGATGACCTTCTTCGTGATCCGCTACAGCTGGAAATACCCCTTGTGGCTGTGCCTTTCTGCGACCCTTTTCTTCTTCTGCATCGACGTCACCTTCCTGGCCTCGAACATGCTCAAGCTGCTCGCCGGCGGCTGGTTCCCGCTGATGATCGGCATCGGCATGTTCACCTTGATGCTGACCTGGAAGCAGGGCCGCAGCCTGCTCAGCAACAAGTTGCGCGAGGACGCAATCGACTTGCCGAGTTTCCTCGAGGCCGTCTTCGCCCACCCGCCGGTGCGCGTGTCGGGCACGGCCGTGTTCCTGTCGGCCGAAGTCGGCGTCACGCCCAATGCCATGCTGCACAACCTCAAGCACAACAAGGTGCTGCATGAGCAGAACCTGTTCGTCAACGTCAAGCACCATGAAGTACCCTGGGTCGGCTTCGACAAGCGCGTGCAGGTCGAGAGCCTGGGCCGCAACTGCTGGGCGGTCAGCCTGAATTTCGGCTTCAAGAACGAGCCCGATGTGCCCGAAGCCTTGAGCATGCTGGCAGCGGAGGGTGTGATTCTGGAAGAGATGGAAACCAGCTATTTCCTGTCGCGCGACATCGTCATCCCGACGATCGGCAGCGGCATGTCGATGTGGCGCGAAAAGCTTTTCGCCAGCATGCACCGCAATGCGGCCGCGGCGGCCGACTTCCTGCACCTGCCGACGAATCGCATCGTCGAGCTCGGCTCAAAGGTCGAAATCTGATCAGGCGGCTGCCAGCGCTTCGATCGGGTTGGCCGGCGACAATTCCTGGCTGTGGCAACCCTCGGCGCTGAGCCGCATCACCGTTCCCTGAGGCAGCAATTCCCAGCCTTCATGATCATCGACCAAGGGCTCGGAAGCCAGCACCAGACCGCCTGAAGCCTGCCGTTGCAGATACAGCGTCGGCGCTTTGGCGTCGCTGGCAAAACGGAAGGCATGCATCTGCTGGCCGTCAGCCAGTACGGCGGCAAAGCGCAACGGTTGGGTGGCGCCAACCTTTGCCATCATCACCAGCACCAATTCGAGCACCTGGCTGACCGCATCGGCCGCCGTGGCGCCGCCGGCCATCAGGTCGATGATCATCAGGAACATCAATTCCGAATCGGTCGCCCCTTTGCGCTCGGCATATAGATGATCCGGCAAGCGCGCCTCCATAGAGCGGCGCAGTTGGCCATAGCTGCCGATCTGGCCGTTATGCATGAACAGATAGGGCCCGTAACGGAAGGGGTGGCAATTCTGCCGCGCGATGCCGGTGCCGGTGGCAGCCCGCACATGGGCGAAGAAAAGTTTCGAGCGCACATTCGCGCACAAGGCCAGCAGGTTCTCATCCGACCAGGCCGGCATCACCTCGCGATAGACGCCCGGCGCCTGCCGATCGCCGTACCAGCCGATGCCGAAACCATCGCCATTCGTCACCGCCTTGGCCTCGTCAGCGCGCAGCGACTGGCGCACCAGCGAATGCTGCGGCTTGCACACCAGCTCGTCGAGAAATATCGCATCGCCCACATAGGCAAGAAATCGGCACATGGCAAGGCTTGCGTCAGGGGCCATGAAGCAAGGCGCCGGCAGATACGCCGGACCCTGGCTTCGCCGCCAGCGTGGCGGTTTTTTGGCTCTGCTGGCGGGCCTTGCCAGCGCTGCAATGGTAAGCGAAACGACGTCGACCCTCGCCACAAAACAGTCACAAATCAATTCCCACGGGCCAAACGGGCAGGCTCGCGCGTTTAATGCAACACTTCTCCAAATTTGCTTCAAGGACTGAACTCGATGAAACTGCTGTTTGTTGCCGATCCGCTGGAGTCGTTCAAGACCTACAAGGACACGACTTTTTCGATGATGCGCGAAGCGGCGCGGCGCGGCCACCAGATCTGGGCTTGTGAGCCACAGGATCTGGTCTGGCGCCAAGGCAGCCGGGTGGTGGCGCGGGCCGCACGCGCGATCACATTGACCGGTGAAGCCGAAGCCTGGTTTACGGTGGCCACCACGGCCGAACTCGCACTGGCCGATGCCGATGCCGTCATCATGCGCAAGGATCCGCCTTTCGACAGCGAATATTTCTACGCCACCCATCTGCTGGGGCAAGCCGAACGCGAGGGCGCCCGAGTCTTCAACAAGCCTTCAGCCTTGCGCGACCATCCGGAAAAACTCGCGCTGCTGGAGTTTCCGCAGTTCTGCCCGCCGACGCTGGTGACGCGCAACGAGGCCGCGGTGCGCGCCTTCCATGCCGAACATGGCGACATCATCCTCAAGCCGCTCGACGGCATGGGTGGCATGGGCATTTTCCGCGTCGGTCCCGACGGGCTGAACCTCGGCGCCATCGTTGAGACCCTCAACAAAGGCGGCGCCGAGACCATCATGGTGCAGCGCTACCTGCCCGAAATCAAGGCCGGCGACAAACGCGTGCTGGTGATCGGCGGCGAAGTCGTGCCCTTTTGCCTGGCGCGGATTCCGCAGGGCAGCGAGATCCGCGGCAACCTGGCCGTTGGTGGCAAGGGTGTGGCCCAGCCGATCAGCCAGCGCGACCGCGAAATCGCCGAAGCGCTCGGGCCCTTGCTGGCCGCGCGCGGTCTGCTGCTGGTCGGGCTCGATGTGATCGGCGACTGCCTGACCGAAATCAACGTCACCAGCCCGACCTGTTTCCAGGAAATCACCGACCAGACCGGCTTCGACGTGCCGAAGATGTTCATCGACGCCCTCGAACGCGCCGCATTGCCGGCCTGAACCCAGCCAATCGACAGCGATGCTGCAGGCGGGTAATTATTCCGCCGGCAGGCTGCTGCATTGCGGCAATGCCCGGGGTAAACACCGACAAGAAAGCCCTGATGAGCACTTGAATTGGTTATATCTAATAACCATAATCAGGTCCTTTGAAGGCCCGCAGGAAACCGATGACCAAGCCATCCATCCACTTTGAACGCTGCGGCGAGCAGCAGGAAATCGCCGTCATCCGGCTGACGCGGGCGGCCAAGCGCAATGCCTTGAACGATGGCCTGATCATGTCGCTGCGCGACTTGTTCGAGAAGATGCCCGCCGGCATCAGGGCTGCGGTCATTGCCGGCGAAGGTGAACATTTCTGCGCCGGGCTGGATCTGAGCGAGTTGCAGGAACGCGATGCCGGCCAGGGCCTGATGCACTCGCGCATGTGGCATGCCGCGCTTGAAAGCCTGCAGTTCGGGCCGGTGCCGGTGATCGCAGCGCTGCAGGGTGCGGTGGTCGGCGGCGGCCTCGAACTGGCCAGCGCCTGCCATATCCGGGTGGCTGACGAAACGACTTTCTACGCTCTGCCCGAAGGCTCGCGCGGCATCTTCGTTGGCGGTGGCGGATCGGTGCGGATTCCGCGCCTGATCGGTGTCGCAAGGATGACCGACATGATGCTGACCGGGCGGGTCTACAACGCACAGGACGGCGAACGCATCGGCCTGGCGCAATACCTGGTGCCGCAAGGCAATGCCTTTGCCAAAGCGCTGGAGCTGGCCCAGCGGATCGCGCAGAACGCGCCGCTGACCAACTATGCGCTGACCCATGTGCTGCCGCGGATCGCCGATCAACCGGCCGATCAGGGCTTCATGACCGAAGCCATGATGGCCGCGATCGCCCAGAGCGCGCCCGAAGCCAAGCAGCGCGTGCGCGACTTCCTCGAGGGTCGCGCGGCAAAAGTTCAAAAAACATAAAGCGGCAAAAGTTCGCAGCGCAGCAGGAGCAACAGGAGCAACTGGCATGACCCCGAAATACCGGCCGCTGAGCTTCGGCGTGAACCGCGTGCAATTGCGCCAAGGCGCGGCAGGCGTGCAATACCTGCAGGCAAAGCAAGAGCTGCTCGACTATCCGCAGCGCATGACCGATCGCCTGCAGCATTGGGCGCAGGTCGCACCCGAGCGCACTTTCATGGCGCGGCGCCAGCAGCTGTCTGACGGCAGCCTGGGCGATTGGCGTCATGTCAGTTATGCCCAAGCCTGGGCCAGCGCCCGCGGTATCGCCCAGGGCCTGATCAACCGCGGCCTGAGCGCTGAGCGCCCGGTGGTGATCCTGTCCGAGAACAGCCTCGAGCATGCCTTGCTGGCGCTCGGCTGCATGCTGGCCGGCGTGCCTTTCGTGCCGACTTCGCCACCCTATTCGCTGGTCAGCCAAGACTTCGAGAAACTGCGCCATGTGCTCGCCACCGTCCTGCCGGGCTTGGTCTTTGCTGCCGATGCTGAACGCTATGGCAAGGCGATTCTGGCCACCGTGGGCAGCGATGTCGAAGTGATGCTGAACTCAGGCCAGCTCGAGGGCCGCGCCAGCAGCACATTTGCCGAGCTGCTCGCCACGGTGGCGACGCCTGCCGTCGATGCGGCGATGCAGGCCACCGGCCCCGACACGATCGTCAAATTTCTCTTCACCAGTGGCTCGACCAAGCTGCCCAAGGCAGTGATCAATACGCAGCGCATGTGGTGCGCCAACCAGCAGCAAATGGTGCAGTCGATGCCGGTGCTGACGCAGGCGCCACCGGTGCTGGTTGACTGGCTGCCCTGGAACCACACCTTCGGCGGCAACCACAATTTCGGCATGGTCGTGTTCCACGGCGGCACTCTGTACATCGACGATGGCAAGCCGACGCCGGCCTTGATGGGCGAGACCCTGCGCAATCTGCGCGAGATCGCGCCGACGGTCTATTTCAATGTGCCGACCGGCTTCGAAGCGATTGCCCTGGCGATGCAAAACGACGCCGCGCTGAGAAAGCAACTCTTGTCAAGGGTGCAGATGTTCTTCTATGCCGGCGCCGCGCTGGCCCAGCCGGTCTGGGACAGCCTGTTCGCCTCGGCCGAGCAGGAAATCGGCGAACGCATCGTCATGAGCACCGGCCTGGGCATGACCGAGTCCGGCCCGTTTGCCATCTTCGTCACCAGCCCCGACGTCAAGGCCGGCGATCTCGGCGTTCCGACACCGGGCCTGGAACTCAAGCTGGTCGAAGTCGAGGGCAAAACCGAAGTGCGCTACCGCGGCCCCAACATCACGCCCGGCTATTGGCGCGCGCCGCAGGAAACCGCCCGCCATTTCGACGCCGAGGGCTTTTTCTGCTCGGGCGATGCGGTCAAGTGGATCGATCAGGCCGACATTCACCAGGGGCTGAAGTTCGACGGCCGCATCGCCGAGGACTTCAAGCTCGCCACCGGCACCTTCGTCAGCGTCGGGCCGCTGCGCGCCAGGATCATCGGCGCCGGCGCTCCCTATATCCAGGACGTGGTGCTGACCGGCATCAACATGAAGGAAGTCGGCGCGATGGTGTTCCCGACCCAGGCTGTGCGTGCGCTGAGCGGCCTGGGCGCAGGTGCTGCGATGAGCGAAGTGCTGGCAGCGGCGCCGGTGCTGGCGCATTTCCAGCAGCTGCTTGATGCGCTGGCCGCCCAGTCGACCGGCAGCGCCAGCCGGATTGCGCGTCTATGCCTGCTGGCCGAGCCGCCGACCCTGGACCGCGGCGAGATCACCGACAAGGGCTCGATCAACCAAGCCGCCGTGCTTGCGCACCGCGCCCAGTTGGTGCAGGCGCTGCATGAGGACAGGCTGCCATCGATTCTTTTCCCGCATTCAAACTGAAAGTACAGCGACCCATGAGCCAAGGTTTTTTCTCGCAATTCGACGACATCTGGATGCTCGACGGTGTGCGCACGCCGCTGGTCGACTATTGCGGCGCGTTCGGCCATATCTCGCCGACCGACCTGGGCATCAAGGCCGCACGTGCGGCGCTGGCACGCGCCGGCGTGCCGGGCGAACATATCGGTTCGGTGATTGCCGGCAATATGGCGCCCGGCGACTTCGAACAGTTCATGCTGCCGCGCCATATCGGCCTTTACGCCGGGGTGCCGGTCGAAGTGCCGGCGTTGATGGCGCAGCGCATCTGCGGCACCGGTTTCGAGCTGTTCCGCCAGGCGGGCGAGCAGATCCAGAGCGGCGCTTGCGAAGCCGTGCTGGTCGTCGGCAGCGAGAACATGACGCGCAATCCGATCGCTTCGTTCGAACATCGCAACGGCTTCAAGCTCGGTGCGCCGGTCGGATTCAAGGACTTCCTGTGGGAAGCCCTGAAGGACTCGACGGCCGGCATCAACATGATCCAGACGGCCGAAAACCTGGCCCGAAAATACGGCATTACGCGCCAACAGGTGGATGAATTTGCCAGCCATTCCTTCGCCAAAGCGCTGGCCGCGAAGGAATTCCATGCCGGCGAAATCGTGCCGGTGATCAGCGAAAAATTCCTGCTCGAAGGCTATCAGCCGCGTGGCATCAAGTTGCAGGGCAAGCTCACCGAAGTCACGCAAGACAGCCATGTGCGCGCCTCGCCGGTCGAGGTGCTGGCCAAGCTGCGTCCGGTCTATGAAGGTGGCGTCCAGACCGGCGGCAACAGCTCGGCCCTGGTCGATGCCGCTGCCGCTGCGGTGGTGTCGTCCGGTGCCTATGCCAAGGCGCAAGGCAAACAGGCCTTGGCGCGCGTGGTCGCTGCCGCTGTGGTCGGCGTGCCGCCGGAGATCATGGGCATCGGCCCGGCACCGGCGATCCGCCTGCTGCTGCAGCGCACCGGGCTCAGGCTGGAGCAGATCGGCTGCTTCGAAATCAATGAAGCGCAGGGCGCGCAGACTTTGTCGGTGGCACAGGAACTGGGGCTCGACATGAAGCGCCTCAATGTCAACGGTGGCGCGATCGCGCTGGGCCATCCGCTGGCCGCTACCGGCTTGCGCCTGACGATCACGCTGGCGCGCGAGATGCAGCGCTCGGGCCTGCGCTACGGCATCGGCTCGGCCTGCATCGGCGGCGGCCAGGGCATCGCCTTGCTGCTTGAAAACCCGGCCGCGGCCTGAATGCGGGCTGCAGCAACGACAACTTCCAGAGCAACCCCATGAAAATTCAAGCTCAATCAGCCATCGTCACCGGCGCAGGCTCGGGCCTGGGCGAGGCCACCGCCCGTGAACTCGCGCAACTCGGCGCCAGCGTCGCCCTATTCGACCTGAATCTGGTCAGCGCCGCGCGCGTGGCGGCCGAAATCAATGCGCAAGGCGGCAAAGCCATCGCCTGCCAATGTGACGTCACCGACAGCCAAAGCCTGCAGGCAGCGATCGACCAGGCCGCGGTAGCCCTTGGGCCGGCGCGGATCCTGATGAGCATTGCCGGCATCGGCGCGGCCAAACGCATCATCGCCAGGGACGGCAGCCCGGCGCCGCTGGAAGACTTTGTCCGCGTCGTCAACGTCAACCTGATCGGCACCTACAACGCCGCCAGGCTGTTTGCCGCGGCCTGCGCCAAGCTCGATCCGATGGAAGATGGCGAGCGCGGCGTGATGGTCTTCACGGCTTCGGTCGCGGCCTTTGATGGCCAAGTCGGGCAGCAGGCCTATAGCGCCTCCAAGAGCGGGGTGGTCGGCATGACCTTGCCGATGGCACGCGACTTGGCCCAGCATGGCATCAGAGTCTGCAGCATCGCGCCAGGCCTGTTTGCCACGCCCTTGATGAAGACCCTGCCCGAAGGCATCCAAGCCTCGCTGGCGGCCAGCATCCCTTTCCCCGCAAGACTGGGCAAACCGGATGAGTTCGCACAACTGGCCTGCCATATCGTCACCAATACGCATTTGAACGGCGAGGTCATCCGACTGGATGGCGCGCTGCGCATGGCACCACGCTGAGCCCACCAATATGCAAGAGACTGCCAAAACCATCGTCTTCGAAGTCCAGGTCAGCTTCGGCGATTGCGACCCGGCCGGGATCGTTTTCTATCCGAATTTCTCTCGCTGGATGGATGCTTCATCGGTGAATTTCTTCATCCAATGCGGGCTGGCACCCTGGCGCGAACTGGTCAAGACCACCGGCATCATCGGCACGCCGCTGCTCGAAATCCACACCAAGTTCAAGCGCACTGCGACCTATGGCGAAACGCTGCAGATCCACACCTCGGTGCAGGAATGGCGCGACAAGGTCTTCGTGCACAAACATGTGGTGATGCGGGGTGAAGAACTGCTCTGCGAAGGCAGCGAAACCCGCGTCTTTTGCGTGCGCGTGCCGGGTGAGCCCGACCGTATCAAAGCCATCCCCGTTCCCGAAGACATCAAGGCCATGTGCCGCTGAGCTGTTGAATTTCCCGTCCTACCCACCTAGCCCATCAGGAGACAAACCATGAAGAATTGCAGAACCATCCTTGCCGCTGCCGTTGCGGTCCTGGCCTCACAGGCGGTCATCGCCGACATCACCATCGGCGTCAGCCTGCCGCTGAGCGGGCCGGCTTCGGGCCTGGGTATTCCGATGAAGAACCAGATCGCGCTCTGGCCCCAGTCGATTGCCGGTGAAAAGCTCAAGTTCATCGTGCTCGACGATGCCACCGACCCGACCAATGGCGTCAAGAATGCGCGCCGCTTTGCCACCGAAGACAAGGTCGACCTGATCGTCGGTTCGGCGGCAACGCCGGTCGGCATCGCGATGGCCGATGTGGCTTTCGAGTCCGAAACGCCGCAGCTATTGGCTACACCGGCCGGCCTGCCGCCGGGCAAGGATGCCTGGAGCTTCCGGCTCCCGCAGTCGAACTCGGTGATGTCTTTTGCCGTTGTCGAGCATATGAAGAAGCAGGGCGTCAAGACGGTCGGTTTTCTTGGCTACACCGATGCCTATGGCGAAGGCTGGCTGAAGGATTTCACGCCGATCGCCGAAAAAGCCGGCATCAAGGTGATCGCCGCCGAGCGCTTTGCCCGCACCGACACCGGCGTCACCGGACAGGCGCTGAAACTGGTCGCGGCCAACCCTGATGCAATGCTGATCGTCGCCTCAGGCAGCGGCGCGGCGATGCCTGAGCTGGCCGTCATCGAGCGCGGCTTCAAGGGCAAGATCTACCAGACCCATGCCGCCGCCACACGCGACTTGATGCGCATCGGCGGCAAGAGCGTGGAAGGCACTTATGTCGTGTCGGGTCCGGTGATCGCGCCAGAACAACTGCCCGACAGCCACCCGTCGAAAAAGCTCGCCCTGGACTTCGCCCAGAGCTACGACAAGGCCTATGGTGTGGGCAGCCGCAACCAGTTTGCCGGCCATGCCTACGATGCCGTGGTGGCGATGGAAAAGGCCTTCCCGCTGGCCTTGAAGAAAGCCAAGCCCGGCACCAAGGAATTCCGTCTGGCGCTGCGCGATGCCTTCGAAACCATGGGCCGTACGGTGTTTGCCCATGGCGTGATGAACTGGACCAAGGACGACCATTGGGGCTATACGAATGAGACTGGCGTGATCGTCAAGGTCGTCAACGGCGACTGGAAGATGGAGTAATCCCGGCCCGCCTTGCCAGTCAAGGCACTGTCAAATCTTTCCAACAACGAGCCGGTACAGCGATGAACTTCCAGCCCCCTTTGGACGACATTCATTTCCTCGTCCACGATGTCCTGCACGCGCCCGCGCAGCTGCAGCCCCTGCCCGCTTTTGCCAACAGCGATGCCGGCTTGATGCGCCAGGTGGTCGACGAAGCGGGCAAGTTCGTCGCCAGCGTGATCGCGCCCTTGCAGCAGGTCGGCGACACCGTGGGTTGCCGCTGGGTCGACGGCGAGGTCATCACGCCGCCCGGCTTCAGGGACGCTTATCAGGCCTTCTGGCGCAATGGCTGGCCGGCGCTGGCCTGTGCGAACGAGGACGGTGGTCAGGGGCTGCCGGTCCTGCTCGAAGCGGTCCTGTACGAGATGCTCAGCGGCGCCAACCATGGCTGGACGATGGCACCGGGCCTGCTGCATGGTGCTTACGATTGCCTCAAGCATCATGGCAGCCAAGCGCTGAAAGCTCAGTACCTGGAGAAGATCGCCAGCGGTGAATGGCTGGCCACGATGTGCATGACCGAAGCCCATGCCGGCAGCGACCTGGGGCTGCTGCGCACCCAGGCCATAGCCCAGCCAGACGGCAGCTACCGCATCAGCGGCGCCAAGATCTTCATCTCGGGCGGCGAGCATGACCTGAGCGACAACATCGTGCATCTGGTGCTGGCGCGCCTGCCCGATGCGCCGGCCGGGCCCAAAGGCCTGTCCCTGTTCCTGGTGCCCAAATGGTTGCCCGATGCCAGCCGCAATCAGGTGCTGTGCGACCGTATCGAAGAAAAAATGGGCTTGCATGGCAGCCCGACCTGCTCGATGCGTTTTGATGCCGCAATCGGCTCGATCATCGGCTTGCCCGGCCAGGGCCTGAACGCGATGTTCGTGATGATGAACGCGGCCCGCCTGCATGTGGCCATGCAGGGCCTGGGCCTGCTCGAGGCGGCCTGGCAGAAAGCTTCGGCCTACTCGCAGGAGCGCCGCCAGATGCGCGCGCCCGGCGCCCGCAGCAGCTGCGAACCTGCCGATCTGATTGCCCTGCACCCGGCGATGCAACGCATCCTGCAGACCCAGCGCTGCTGGATCGACGGCGGCCGCTTGCTGGCCTATCGCACCGCGATCGAACTCGATCTGGCCAGGCAACATCCGGATCCGGAACGCCGGGCCAGCGCCCAGCGCTGGTGCGCCCTGATCACGCCGGTGCTGAAAGCCGCGCTGACCCAGCAGGCCTTCTATGGCGCCAGCGAATGCCTGCAAGTCTTCGGCGGCCATGGCTATATCCGCGAGTGGGGCATCGAGCAGATCCTGCGCGATGCCCGGGTGACGATGATCTATGAAGGCACGAACGAGATCCAGGCGATCGACTTGCTGCTGCGCAAGGTCCTCCCCGATGGCGGTGCCGCATTGGCTGGCATGCTGGAGGAACTCGAAACCGAACTGGATCCAGGCCGCGCTGCCGACCTCGCGGTCCGCCATCGTTTCGCCCAGCTCAAGCAATTGACCCAGGCCATCAGCGCTGCGGCCCGCTCAGACCCGGCCCTGCCCTATCAGGCCGCCGACGATTACCTGAGACTCCTCGCGCTGGCCCTGCTTTCCTGGGCCTGGGCCCGCATCGAAGCTGCCGCTGGCCCCGACAACAAGCGCTGGCAAGCGCCGGCGGCGCTGGCGCAGCGGGTGCTGCCTGAATTCGACATGTGGATCAAGACCCTCAAGGAGCAATGCAGCGCTGCGGGCAAGCGGAGTAGCGATGAGCCAAGCTGACCCCGCTTTGCCGCCCTCAGTCAGCCGGGTAGACAGCAGCTATCTGGAAAGCCTGCTGGGCTACAACGCCCGCCGCGCCGCCCTGGTCGTGATCGGTGATTTCATGCAGCGGATGGCCCCTTACGGCATGCGTCCGGTCGATTTCTCGGTGCTCTCGCTGATCACGCACAACCCCGGCATCACGTCACGCCAGCTCTGCAAAGCCCTCGGCATGCAGGCACCGAACCTGGTCGGCATGCTCAACGCGATGGAAAAACGCTCGCTAATCAGCCGCCTGCCGCATCCGCGTGACGGCCGGGCGACGGGCTTGCACCCGACGCCCAGCGGTCAAACCATGATGCTGGACGCCGAAAAGACCGCAGCCGAGCATGAGGACAATCTGCTGACCGGGCTCAGCGCCGCAGAGCGCCAAACCCTGCTGCAACTGCTGCAGAAGGTCTACAAATAAGCCGCTTTCAAGCGCTCTTCAAACGGCTGCGCCGCGACAACTCGATCTTGGCGATCGCGCTGCGGTGGACTTCATCCGGACCGTCGACCAGGCGCACCGTGCGCTGGTGCGCATAGGCCTCGGCGAGCCAGAAGTCACCGCTGACACCGGCCGCGCCATGGGCCTGGATCGCCCAGTCGACGACCTTGCAGCTGACATTGGGTGCCACCACCTTGATCATCGCGATCTCGGCCCTTGCCGCCTTGTTGCCTTCGCGGTCCATCTTGTAGGCCGCGTGCAGGGTCAGCAGGCGCGCCTGATCGATCATGCAGCGCGATTCAGCGATGCGCTCATGCCAGACCGACTGCTCGGACAAGGCCTTGCCGAAAGCAATGCGGCTTTGCAAGCGGTCGACCATCATCTCCAGCGCACGCTCGGCCGCACCGATCGAACGCATGCAATGGTGAATCCGGCCTGGTCCGAGCCGGCCTTGGGCGATCTCGAAACCGCGACCTTCGCCGAGCAGGATGCTGCTGGCCGGTACGCGCACATTCTCAAGCAGTACTTCCATATGGCCATGCGGCGCATCGTCGTAACCGAAGACGCTGAGCGGCCGGATCACCGTGACTCCCGGCGCATCGCGCGGCACCAGCACCATCGACTGCTGGGCATGGCGCGGCGCCTCGGGGTCGGTCTTGCCCATCACGATGAAAATCGCGCAATGCGGGTTGCCCGCACCTGACGAGTACCATTTGCGCCCGTTGATGACATAGTCATCGCCATCGCGACGGATGCTGCATTGGATATTGGTCGCATCCGACGAGGCCACCGCAGGCTCGGTCATCAAAAAGGCCGAACGGATCTTGCCGGCCAGCAGCGGCTCCAGCCATTGGCGCTTTTGCGCCTCGGTGCCATAGCGTTCGAAGGTCTCCATATTGCCGGTATCGGGCGCCGAGCAATTGAACACCTCGCCGGACCAACTGACCCGCCCCATCAACTCGCACAAGGGCGCGTAATCGAGGTTGGAAATGCCGCCCTCGCCTTCATAGCGATGCGGCAAAAAGAGATTCCACAGCCCGGCTTTGCGCGCGATCAGCTTCAGCTCCTCGACCAGCGCCGAAGGCTGCCAGGGATTGCCGGCGCGGCGCAGCGCGTCGAGCTCATGCGCATAGCGCGCCTCGTTCGGGTAAATATGTTGATCAAAGAAAGCCTGCATGGCCTGCATCAGATCGAGGGTCTTGGGTGAATATTCGGTCAGCATCTGGGCTCCTGGGGTCAGTGATCGCAGCGCCTCGCTGCGCCGCAGATTGGATCATCCCGGCCGGTCATCCGGCGTCACGCAGGCGACTTGTTGCGGGCGCTGGTGGTGTGCTAACTTTTTAGCCAGCCATTGCCAGTTGTGGAGTACCCAACCATGCGCACTGATCCCTTGACTTTCGTCACGATTACCGCTGCCTCGATCGCGCCAGTGCCGACTTGGTCTCGAGTCATCGTGCCCGGCTTCAACCCATCGACCGTCATGCCCGGCGACTGGCCCGGAATCCCGATCGGCCGCTGGTGGGTGGAGAGCATTCAGTCCGGGGCCGATACCTACATCGACGGAGTGAGCACCGGGGCCGGGGCAAACATCGTCGCACCGACGCCGGCACAGCGCTGACGGTCGAGCGCTTTCGCACCGGCAGCGGAGCATCTCAAGTTTTCGGCACCTTGCCCATGAGCGCCGTCCCCGAACCGTCGATGGCAGCCTGTGTGTTGCTTGGCTTGGTCGATCTGGCCTCGCGTAAGGCCTTGGCTCGACGCTTTTCGGGACGACGCCGCGGAGACTTCATGCCAGATTGTTCTCGAAGTGTCTCGGCCGCAGCCAAACCTGGAACCTGTCACGGCCCAACTGGCGCTTGGCCCTGCAACACCGCGTTCAGGGCCAGGTTCACATAGAAATTGCCACGCCCGATTTTTTGCTTTTGCAGGAACCCGCCCCCGGTCAAAGCCTCAAGATACTTGGTGGCGGTGATACGTGACACGCCCAAGTCCCGCTGCACAAATTCGATCTTGGTGTAGGGGTGCATGAACAGGTTGTTGATCAAGTCTTGGCTGTAAAACTTGTAGCCTGCGCGAATACGCTGCTTGCAGTCAAACAGCACGGCCTTGATGGCCTGCACGGTATGAATAGTCTGCCCGGCGGTCTGTTCCACAGCTTCCAGCAGGTACAGCACCCATTGTTCCCAGCTGTCTTCGTCGCGCACGGTTTGCAGCAGGCGGTAGTAGTCGGCCTTGTGGCGCACGATGTGTTGGCTCAGGTACAGCATCGGAATGTCCAGCAAGCCCTCTTTCACCAGGTACAGCACATTCACAATGCGCCCGGTGCGGCCATTGCCATCGTAGAAGGGGTGGATGCTCTCGAACTGGTGGTGGATCAGCGCCATTTTGATCAATGGGTCGGCATCAAACAGACCGGCCTCGTTGATGAAACGCTCCAGGTCCCGCATCAGCGCCACGATCTCCGCCGGGTCTTGCGGCGGGGTGTAGATGGTTTGGCCGGCGCCGTCTTTGAGCGCCGTTCCGGGTAGCTTGCGAAAACCCGCGTTGTTGCGCTCCAGCTCACCCTGAATCTCGATGATGTGGTTGCAGGTGAGCAATCCACTGCCGCGCACCTGCTCAAACCCAACCCGAAGCGCCTGGCGGTATCGCAGCACCTCTTTGGCGGCGGGGTTGGCAAACGATTCGGGCAGCACATCGTCTTTGAACAGCTCGTCGTGAGTGGTGACGATGTTTTCGATCTCGGAACTGTCCTTGGCCTCTTGCAGCGCCAACGTGTTGATCAGGATGCTCTGGTTGGGAATGGACGCTGCAATGCCCTTCAGTTCCGCCAGCTTGCGGCTGCTGCTGGCCAATTTTTTGAGGATGGCGGGCGTCTCGAACCGGGCGGGGTTGAGTTGTTCAAGCGGCGTGAGTGCGGGCATGGCTAGCCTGGAAGGGGTCGAGGTGTATAGCGATGAACGAATTCTTTACATGATAGGCTTGATATGTATAGAAAACCGGGCAATTTATACATATAGATCCCGCTGCTCTTGATCATCATGGCAAGGCCTGAACGGCCTTGTCCCCGGGAAACGTGCGCGCATCCGCGATTATGAAGATCGAGTCCTCCCTTGGCCGAATAAGAGCACAGCCGTAACGGTGCTGACCAGTCTGATGCGAGAGCATGGGCTAATGCAGACTGACTTGCCCGAAGTGGGCTCGCAAGGCCTGGTGTCGGAGGTGTTGGCAGGAAGACCCGGCGCTCGAGCTGACCTGCTTCAGCGCGTAGCCCAGCCCAGCTACAGCAGGCAGCGGCAGTTCCACGCCTTCAACTTTCCCAGTGGAATACTTCCTCCAAGGGCTTGCGTAGAGCCTCCGCGATCCGAAGCGCACACTCCAAGCTCGGCGAATACTTTCCCACCTCGATGGCAGCAACTGTCTGCCGCGTGACACCGATTCGCTCCCCGAGCTCTGACTGCGTCATTTCCCCCGTCAGAAAACGAAGTGTCCGCACATTATTGACAAGCCGCCTTTCAAGCACGTACACCCCTGCGATACGAAATCAACATCAATGTGGTGTGAACAACCTCTGCTAGGACTGTCGCAAACAATGCTGCATGCACAAGCTCCCATCCAGAGGCGAAGAAAGGCATCACGAAACCGACCACAATCATTCCGCCCATGAGGACATAGTAGGCAACGACCGATGCACGCGACTCGATAAGCTGGTCGCGCTCATCCGCACCAAATGGAGTTGGTCCGTCAGTCCCCCCATCTGGCAGAAATCGCGCCAGCAGCGCGACCAGAGCCAGAGTCGTCAAAGCTGTTGCCAACATGCCGAGTTGCACCAAGTCCATCCCGCCGCTGATCGGCTCACGGGTAGCAACGACGATGAAATAGATCGTAGGGACGACAAGCAGACCCGCAAGCCAAGCCCACGCAAAACGTTCTCTCTTCAGCATAGCTGCACCCCTTTGGTTTCGCCGAAATGTACATAAAACACAACTTAATGTAAAGTATTATTAACATTGATTGGCGCTCTGATGCCTTCATGAAGCCAGCGCTTGACGAGGCACGCCATCTACTGCCTAAGTGTGGTTGCGCTCACGCGACCAGTTTTATTCAGGCTGAATGCGGCGGCATCCGGCGCACGGTCTGCAGGGCAGTTGCACCGTTGCGGAGCACAGGAATCAAAGGCTTTCTCGACCGAAAACGCATGTCATCCCTGTCCTCATGGGGTTGCAACACCTATCCGTGAAAGCCAGCGTTCATATCGGCCGAGCAAACCCTTGGGCATTTTTTGCCTTGTCATGGAACTGAGATGCGTCGAGGCGGACCTGGGCGCCAGCAAGTAAGTCGGGCCATTGAGAAGCTGCGACGACTGATGAGGTAAAAGTCGCAGGCGTTTGTTGGCTCAAAACGCGTGTCATACTTACCTTCATGTGGTTGAAACTCCTGTCCGTCGACCGCAAAATCGATCTCGACGTCTATTGAAGGAGTGCAACGCGAACATGAGCAAGACTTCCCTGACCCGATTCGCCGTGCTCGTCGTCGGCGCTGCCTTGTGCAGCGCAGCAGCAGCACAGGATTACCCCAACCGCCCGATCAAGATCATCGTGCCGTTTTCACCCGGCGGCGCCGTCGATGGCCCGGCGCGCGTGGTGGCACAGGAACTGGGCAAGCGCCTCAAGCAGCAGGTCATCATCGACAACCGGCCGGGTGCCGGCGCTACCATCGGCAGCGGCGAGGTCGCCAAGTCGCCGCCCGACGGCTACACGCTGCTGCTGGCCTCGCAGACCAACGCCATCAGCGCAACGCTGTACCCCAGGCTGCCGTTTGCGCCCATCGACGACTTTGTCGGCATTTCACTGCTCGGACGCGAGCCTGGCGTGCTGGTGGCGCATCCCGGCCTGCCGGTGAAGAACTTGGCCGAGCTCATCGCCTACGCCAAGCAGCGGTCAGGGCAACTCAACTACGCAAGCTCGGGCAATGGCAGCGGGCAGCACCTGTTCATGGCCATGTTCGCCAGCATGGCAGACCTGCAGATGACCCATATTCCCTACCGAGGCAGCGGCCAGGCCACCACCGACCTGCTCGCCGGCACCGTGCCACTGGCCTTCCCCGGCACCGCCGGCATGATCGGCCACATCAAGGCCGGCAAGCTCAAGCCGCTGGCCGTCAGCGGCGTCACGCGATCGCCGCAGTTGCCCGACGTGCCGACGCTAGCCGAGAGTGGCATTGCCGGCTACTCTGCCTATGTCTGGATGGGCCTGCTGGCACCCAAGGGCACGCCCGCCGCGGTCATTGAGCGCCTGCACCGCGAGCTCAAGGTGTTGATGGCCAGCCCCGAGGTGAAGAGCCACTTTGCCGAAGCCGGCATCGAGATCATGAGCTCGACACCGGCCGAAATGGACGGCTACTTCCGCGAGGAACGCGATCGCTGGGCGCGCGTGATCAAGGACATCGGCGCAAAAATTGATTGAACCCCTACAAACGAAAGAATCGACCATGACCCAAGTTACCGGCCAAGAACACTGGACGACCAAGAAGACCGCCGAAGGCGATGTGAAGCTGTTCATGTGGGAGAAGTACGTCGGCAGTCCCGACGGCAAGCCTGCCGTGCTGTTCGTGCACGGCTCCTCGATGGCCAGCCAGCCGACCTTCGACCTCAGCGTGCCCGGCCGTCCCGATTCCAGCGTGATGGACTGGTTCGCGAAGCAGGGCTTCGTCTGCTGGTGTGTGGACATGGAAGGTTATGGCCGCAGCGACAAGACACGCGACATCTTTTGCGACATCAGCAACGGCGCCGACGACCTGACCGCGGCCACCGACCACATCATCGCCTTGCGTGGCGCCGGGAACTTCCTCACCTACGGCATCAGCAGCGGCGCGCTGCGCGCTGCGCTGTTCGCGCAGCGTCACCCCGAGCGCGTCGCGCGGCTGGCGCTGGACGCCTTCGTGTGGACCGGCGACGGTGCGCCCACGCTGGAACAGCGACGCAAGAAGCTGCCCGAGTTCCTGGCCGCCAAGCGACGGCCAATCGACCGTAAATTCGTTTACAGCATCTTCGAGCGCGACCACCCCGACTGCGCCGACAAGAACACCGTCGAAGCTTTCGCCGACGCCATCCTGGCCCTGGATGACAGCATGCCCAACGGTACTTACATCGACATGTGCAGCAAGCTGCCGGTTGTCGACCCGCTGAAGATCACCGTGCCTACGTTGGTGCTGCGAGGCCAGTTCGATGGCATCGCCGGCTTCGACGATCTGCTTCAGTTCTTCAAGCTGCTGCCGCATCCCGACAAGCAGTTCACCGTGCTCAATGGCATCAGCCACGCCAGCTTTCAGCAGAAGAACTACAAGATGGTCTACCAGATCCTGCACGCGTACTTCACCCAACCGGCGCCCGCCTACACCGACTATTCCCGATGAGCGTGGGCGGCTCAGGTCAGCAGCCGTGCCAGCGCGTCGGGGTGGGATTGCCCGCCGATCCGTCCTGACAAGCCCGACAGCAGGCCAAAGGCGATGGCAAGCAGCGCGTCGGAGCAGTCGCACGGGTCGTCGTAGAAGTTACGCGGGCAAGACGCGTTGCTCGATCGGGTCGCAATCCTGCACGGCGAAGCGGCGACATGTTCCAAGGTCGATGTGGATCTGCCGGCCGAGAAGGCCCGGGCTTGACGGCCGCTCCCGCCCGCCAGCGACGGCGAATAGTCGCTCAGCATCCGGGCTCCGATGGCAGCCCCTGGCCGCGACCCATACAACCCCAAGGTTGGGCCAACACAAGCAGGGCCTCTGATGTTTCGCCGCCGTGAATTCACGCTGCTCTCGTTCGGGTCTGTGCTTCTCCATGAAGGCGCGCTTGCGATCGCATTGGACGCGCCCAACCCGATCGAGATTTCCCCATTGCTGATCACCTCGGGTCAACCCACTCCCAAGGCCCTCGCTGGCCTCGGCGCCTTGGGCATTGAATCCGTCGTCTATCTGGCACCCAGTTCGGTCACGGACGCAGTCAAGAACGAGCCCGACTTACTTCAGCAGCAAGGCATCGAGTTCGTTCAGATCCCGATCCCGTTCAACGCGCCGACGGAAGAGCATGTCATCGCCGTATCCAAGACGCTTCAGCGCTTGAGCGGAAAGAAGGTGCTGGTCCACTGCCAGGTCAACCTGCGTGCATCCACGATGGTTTTTTTGCACCGTGTTGTGACCCTGAAGGAGGAGCCGAGCCGGGCCTACGAGGCCGTTTCCAGAGTTTGGTCGCCCGAGGGCCCATGGCGAACGCTGGTCATCGAGCAACTGAAGAAGCACAAAGTCACCTTCGAGCTCCTGTAGCCGATTGCGAACCGGCCGTGCCGTCATTGGCGGTCGTCGATGGCAGAGGATGACTTAGACCAAGCACGGGACCGTCGACCCAAAGCAGCCAATGGGCTGGCCAATTCTTGAAGAGGGGCCTAAGACTCTCGCTTCCAATGATCAGTCCCGGGTTTCCCCTTGGCTAGTCGCTGGCTATCCATTGGTTACACTTGAAAGCGCTTTCATACGGCCAGTCGGGATGACCTTTCAGGTCGAACCGAGGCATTCCAGTTTCTCTCTTGAACCCCCCGGGCCCGCTGATGAATCGAATCGCAATGCGTCATTGCCTGCTCTGGACCTTCGCCTGTCTGTTGGCTGCCTGCGGAGGCGGCGGTGACGATCGGGTGGCCGCGACCAGTTCGGCGCAATCTGCAGCAACGGCACAAGACGGCAGCCCGGCCATGGCCCGGGCGCTTGCGGCCACCAGCGTCGCCGAAACGACCAGTTCCACGCTGACCACCCAGGCGGTCAATCTTCAGGACGCGATCGCCATCCTGAAGATGATCGTCGGGCTCGATGTCAACAGCACGGACCAGGCGGCGACTGCTTATCAGGCCTATGCAGCTGATGTCGATGGCAATGGCAAGGTCGAACTGGCCGATGCGATCAATGTGCTCAAGCGTGTTGTCGGGCTTGAAACGCCGACCGCGAGCTGGCTGTTTTTCAACCAGTCCGGCGGCGCTCCGGTGCTCGGCGACAAACTCAGCCCGGGACTTCCAGCCGACTTGACGGCCGCTGTCAACGGTACGACGACGTCGAATGTCGGCCTGGTCGCCGTGCTGCGCGGCGATGTCGTCGGCAGCAGCCTGAGCTATTCCTGGGCGCTGACTGCAAAACCTGCGAACAGCAGCGCGACCTTGACCAGCGCGACTGCCGCCATCCCCACATTCACGGCTGACCTGGTCGGATCCTATGTGTCCACGATGACCGTCAGCGACGGCACCAACAGCAGCTCGACCTCGGTCACGCTGACCGCCGCGATGCCTGCCGCTCCCGGCGCACCGAAGATCAGCGCAGCGATGGCAGGCGATACAACAGCGAGCATCGCCTTTACGGCCGGCTACACCGGCGGGCTGACGGTCAGCTACACGGCCAGCTGCAGCGCAAGCGGCGCCACCACCGTCACCAGCAGCGGTTCGGCCAGCCCGCTCGCTGTCGCCGGCATGACCAACGGCAAGACCTATTCCTGCGCGATCACGCCGGCCAGCTCGGCCGGCAGCGGCAGCGCCTCCGCAGCCGTCTCGGTATCGCCAGTGGCCCGCATGGATTCAGGACCGAACCTCGCGAGTCTGTCGCCCCTCTACGATGCACGCACCCCACTCGAACCCATCGCCTCCTTTGTGCGGGACGACGGCGTGGTGGTGACGCGCATCGGGGATCGGGGCCGCGACCGGCATGCCAAGGACATCACCACGTCCGACCATTACGACCACTACCTTGCCCACTACTGGGATTACCGGACGGCACGCGTCCAGTTCGAAGACTATGTACCCAAGGGGCAGAGTCTGATTAGGGCCACCTTCATCACCGAGGCCGAACTGGGCGCGCGCGAGTTTCGTCTCTGGTTCTGGGGGCAGACCACCACCGGGCAGTTCCATTTCAATCCTCAAAAACAAGAGCAGAAGGTCAGCCCCAATGAGTCCGGGGTGGTTTATCACGGCAAGGGAACCTGGAACAACGACTTCGAGAAGGTCAGTGATCAAGGCAACCAGTTCAAATACAGCCTGGACATCGTCAACAAATGGGAAAACGGCGGACAGTTCCAGCGGACCCTGCAGGCTGGAACCAATATGGAATTCGAGATCAGCCAGTTCCTGTTGGCGCCCCCTGCCGGTGCACGCCTGAACTACTACGGCACCTCCTATGTGTATGTGATCGGCAAGCCGGGAATGGCCGCCTTTGAGTGGCAGCGCGGCGTCAACAAAACGGGTGGCGCGAACGACGGCACGGCGATTCCCGCCGCCGGTTTGTCGGGCGGCGGTACGACGCTGGGCTACAACTACAGCAACGAGCCCGCAGGCCGCTTCATGCAGATGGCCACCAACCTGAGCCCCGGCAACGCGCAGCCCTTTGTGCAGGGACGCCGGGTGCACCACACCAACTTCGAAAATGGTGTCCACGGCGAGCGCAGTGACAACCCGATCTGGACCGAACAGCTGGGCAAGGCAGGCCCGCGCTACATCAATCAGTCCTGCGCCTCGTGCCATGTGCGCAATGGCCGCGCCCTGGTGGCCGACGTGGGCGGCGCGCTGGACAAATGGGTGTTCAAGGTGGCTGATGCCCGCGGCGCACCGGATCCGCTGCTGGGTTCGGTCTTGCAGCCCCAGAAGACAGGCACAGGCGTGGTGGGCGAAGGCGACGTGACCCTCGGACCCTGGACCCAGCTTGCGAATGGCTTGCGCTCACCCAGCTATCGCTTCAGCAACGGCACCCCCGCCAAATTCTCGGCGCGCATCGCGCCTCAACTGGTGGGCATGGGCTTGCTGGATGCGGTTTCCGAAGCCACCATTCTGGAAAAGTCCGACCCCGACGACCTGAATCGTGACGGCATATCGGGCCGCCCTTCCCTGGTGAAAGACCCGGTCACCGGTCAGACGCGCTTGGGGCGATTTGGCTACAAAGCGGCCACCTTCAGCCTAGTGCATCAGGTGGCCAGTGCCCTGAATACGGACATTGGCGTCATGACCCGCATGTTGCCCAGTCCGGACTGCGGGAGTCAGCAAACTCAATGCGGAACTGCAGGGCAGGAACTGTCCGACACGGATTTCGACAAGCTGGTCAAGTACAACAGCTTGCTCGGTGTTCCTGCGCGGCGGGACTATGCCAATACAGTCGGCGAAAAATCTTTCAACGACATTGGCTGCGCAGGCTGCCATCGGGCCACCATGACCACCAGCGCCTATCACCCGCTTGCGGAACTGCGCTCCCAGATCATTCATGCCTATACCGATCTGTTGTTGCACGACATGGGCGAAGGGTTGGCGGACAACCACGGCGAGGGAACGGCCAGCGGCGCCGAATGGCGTACTGCGCCCCTGTGGGGCTTGGGGCATGCGGCAAGCGTCATGCTGGCCGACCAAAAGGCCAACGACCTCATCTCGCTGCGGCGCGACGCCAACGACATCAACCGCATCGGCTATTTGCACGACGGTCGAGCCCGCACCATTGAAGAGGCGATTCTCTGGCACGGCGGCGAGGCGCTGGCTTCCAGGCAGGCCTACGAGGCGCTAAGCCTGCAAGCCAAGACCGACCTGCTTGCGTTTTTGAACAGCCTTTAGTGCAGAAGTTCGCAGACCGCGAGCTGAGCATTGAGCAACTCCGACGGCTCAAACCACAGCAATCAAAGGCTTTTCGGCCCGCAACGCGTGTCATACTTGTTTTTACGTGGTTGGAGCTCTTGTCCGTTTAGCCATTCCAGTTTTCCTGCGATGTTTCGCGGCACACTCGCCCCATGGTCCTGAAGCAACTCATCTATCTCGTGGCGCTATCTCGCGAAGGTCACTTCGGCCGAGCGGCGGAGGCGTGCAACATGTCGCAGCCGGGCATCTCCACCGCTCTACGTCAGCTCGAGGAAGACCTGGGTGTACCGATCATCCTGCGCACGCAGCGGTTCAAGGGCTTCACGCCGCAGGGTGAAATCGTGCTGAACTACGCGAGACGCGTGCTCGACGAGACGACGACGATGCGGCAGCAACTGCGCCTCGGTTCAGCCGCACTGGAAGGCTTGCTCAAGATCGGCGTCGTGCCTTCGGTGATGCCGATGTTGCCGCTGCTCACCAGCGTACTGTGCGCACGCTACCCGCAGGTCTCCATCGAAGCCCTCTCGCTCACCGAGATCGACATCCAGCGCCGGTTGCTCGACTTCGATCTCGACATCGGTTTCACGCTACTGAGCACGGTGGTGCTGCCCAACCTGCGCGTGACGCCCGCGCTTTACACCGAGAGCTACGCTTTTCTCACGCCCGATGGCGGGCCCTTCTCGGACCGCACCTCGATCAGCTGGGCTGAAGCCGCGTCAGTACCGCTGTGCCTGCTCAAGAAAAACATCCGCACGCGCCAGATCATCGACCGGCAGTTCACCGCAGTCGGTTGCGAGCCCAAGCCGCAGATCGAGACCGATTCGATCCTGGCGCTTTGCTCGCACGTGTGTTCGGGGCATTGGTCGACCGTGCTGCCCAAGAGTTACCTGAACCCGTTCGGCCCGCCGCGCGGCACGGTCGCCATCGCGCTCAAGGACTCGAGCGAGCGCGAGAAGGTAGGCCTGGTCGTGCTCGACCGGGACCCGCTGCCACCGCTGGTGCAGGCCTTCCTCGGCATCGCCGAGGAAGTTCAGATCCTGTCTGAGTTGAGAAGACTGAACAACATCCCCGGCCCCGAAACGCACGAAATCGACTAGAGCTTCGCTTCTTCTTCGCCGATGCGTGCGCAGATCGCCTTGAGTGCATCGAGCTTCGCCGGCGGCAGGCCATGGATCGGCTTGCGCGCGAGGCCCGCGTCGCGGCCCACGATGCGCATCGCTTCCTTGATCACCACTGGGAACGACCCGAAGGCCCAGGCCGCTCGCAGCGGGGCGAGCACGTCGTTGATGCGGCTCGCCTCGGTCCAGTCGCCGCGCTGGATGGCCTTGTACTGCGCGACCACGAGCCTCGGGAATGCATTGGCCGCGGGCGAGATCGTGCCGTCGCCACCATGCATCATCAGCGCCTGGAAAATAGTGTCCCGGCCCGAGAAGACGAGCGCGCGCCGGCCGGTGACGATCTTGTACTCGACGGTCTGTGTGATGTCGCCACTCGAATCCTTCACGCCCACGATGTTGTCGATCTCCATGCAGCGCTTGAGCGTTTCAGGCAACAGGTTCACGCTCGTGCGCGGAGGGTTGTTGTAGAGCATCACGGGCAGCGTCGTCGCCTTCGCCACTGCGGTGAAGTGGGCCACCAGTTCGTCCTGCGTGGGCTGCACGAAGAACGGCGTGATGAGCAGCGCAAGATCGACGCCGAGCGACTGGCCCACCTGCGTGAGCTTGATCGTGCCGCGCGTGGTGACGGCGCCGGTGCCGGCGTACAGCGGCACGCGGCCGGCGATCGTGTCCATCGACACTTCGAGCAGGCGCACATGCTCGTCGTATTCGAGCGAGAAGAACTCGCCCTGGCTGCCTGCGACCGAGATGCCGTCGACCCCGTTCGCGATGTAGTCGTCGATCAGCGAGCGCAGGCGCCCCTCGTCGACCGACTCGTCGGCGTTGAAGGGGGTAGCAACGGCAGGGATGACGCCCTTGAAATGACTGGTGTCCATGGGAATAGGCTTTGCAGGTTGAAGTTGAAAGGGGCCTAGACGCCGAGGTAGCGGCGACTCAGCGTGGTGTCGGCCATCAGCGCAGCGGAGTTCCCGCTCCACGCCACACGGCCTTTCTCGAGGATGTAGTGCCGGTCGGCGATCCGGCTCAGTGCAGCCACGTTCTTGTCGACGACGAGGATCGACTGGCCTGCGGCTTTCAGGCGCGCCAGACAAGCCCAGATTTCGCTGCGGATGAGCGGCGCAAGGCCTTCGGTGGCCTCGTCGAGGATCAGCAGATGCGGGTTGGTCATGAGTGCACGACCGATCACCATCATTTGCTGCTCGCCGCCCGAAAGCAGCGCGGCGGGGTTGTCGAGGCGCTCGCCCAGGCGCGGGAACATCGCAAGGATCGCCGCGAGGTCCCATGGCTTCGAGGTACCCGAACGGTTGGCCGCCGTGGCCACGAGGTTCTCGCGCACGGTGAGGTTAGGGAACACCTGGCGGCCTTCGGGTACGAGGCCGAGGCCGCGCTGCGCGATGCGGTATGAGGGCAGGCCCGCGATGGCCTGGCCCGCGAATTCGATCGTGCCCGCCGTGGGACTTACGATGCCCATCAACGACGAGATGGTGGTCGTCTTGCCCATGCCGTTGCGACCGAGCAGCGTCACCACCTCGCCCGCGCCGACGTCGAACCCGACGTCGAACAGCACCTGGCTCTGGCCGTAGCCCGCATGGAGCCCGCGAACCTTGAGCATCATGCGCCTCCTTCGCCGAGATACGCTTGGCGCACTTCTTCGTTGCCGCGGATCTCGTCGGGTGTGCCGAGCGCGATGATGCGACCCGACACCAGCACAGCGATACGGTCGGCGAGCGCGAACACGGCATCCATGTCGTGCTCGATGAGGATGGTCGAAAGGCGACCCTTCAGCGACGCCAGCAGCTTGATCATCCGCTCGGACTCCTCGGGGCCCATGCCCGCCATCGGCTCGTCGAGCAGCAGCAGGCGCGGGCGTGCAGCCAGGGCGATCGCGATCTCGAGTGCACGCTTCTCGCCGTGCGAGAGCGACGCGGCGGGCAGGGCCGCGCGTGCGGCGAGACCGACCTCCTCGAGAAATCCCATCGCGGCGCGGGCGAGCCCGGCGTCTGCGCCGGCATCGCCCCAGAAGCGGAAGCTGTGCCCCGCTTTGGCCTGCACGGCGAGCGCAACGTTCTGCAGCACAGTGAAGTCGGAAAAGATGCTGGTGATCTGAAAGGAACGCGCGAAACCGAGCGCGGCCCGCGCGTGCACAGCCAGCCGCGTCACGGCCCGGCCCGCGAATACGACGGAGCCCTCGTCAGGCGCAAGTTCGCCCGAAAGCTGGGTGATGAGCGTCGTCTTGCCGGTGCCGTTCGGACCGATCACCGCGACGAGTTCGCCTTCGTGCACCGAGAGGCTGAAGTGGTCGGTGGCGAGGATGCCGTCGAAGCGCTTGACGAGACCCTGCACGCGAAGCAGCTCCGGTGTGGCGGTGGAGTTCACTTCGATCTCCCGCCGAGCGCCACCAGGGCACCGAACAGGCCACGCTTGGCGAAAAGTATCACCGCGAGCAGCACGATGCCGAGCAGCAATTGCCAGTGATCGGTGAAGCGCGAGAGTCCCGCCTCGAGCAGCAGCAGCGCGGCTGCGCCGAACACCGGCCCGACGAGCGAGCCCATGCCACCGAGGATCACCATGATCATGAGTTCGCTAGACCTCGTCCAGTGCATCATCGCGGGCGAGACGAAGAGATTCTGGTTCGCGAGCAGGAAGCCCGCGATGCCGCAGATCGTGCCCGACATCACGAACGCCGCAAGGCGGTAGCGAAACACCGGCACGCCGATCGCGGCCATGCGCCGCTCGTTCATCCTGGCGCCGCGAATCACCATGCCGAAGCGGGAGCGCACGACGCGGCCCAGCAAGAACAGCACGAGCACCAGCGTGCAGAAGGCCACGTAATAGAGCGTGACCCCCTTGCCCAGATCGAGCAGCGAGCCGAAGTTGCTCGCGGAGGTGATGTTCGTGCCGTCCTCGCCCCCGTAGGTGTCAAGGCTCGTGCCCAGAAAGTAGATCATCTGGCCGAACCCGAGCGTGATCATGATGAAGTGGAGACCAGCGGTGCGCAGCGAGATCAAACCCACCACAAGCGAGACGAGCGCGGCGGCAAGGATCGCCGCCGCGAGATGGATGAAGCCGTTGCCGATGCCGTGGTGCGAGAGGATGGCGACAGCGTAGGCGCCAGCGCCAAGGTAACCCGCGTGGCCGAAGCTCACGAGGCCGCCGTAGCCGAGCACGAGATCGAGGCTCACGGCGGCGATCGCGAAGATCATGATGCGCAGCGCGACGTCGAGGAAGTAGGCGGCGCCAGCCGCTTGGGCGAGCAAGGGCAGCAGCCCGAACAGCGCAAGGCACAGGCCCACGAGGGCGATGCGGATGTCGAATTTCATCGGTGGGGAGCCAGCGCTAGCGAAGCCTCGGCGGGAAAAGCCCGCGCGGCCTGAAGAAAAGAACCAGGGCCATCGTCATGTAGATCAGCATCGTCGCGATCGCGGGGCCTGCCGTTTTCGCACCCGCGCCCGGCATCAGCCAGAACAACAGCGGGCTCAGGAACACCCGGCCGCAGGTGTCGACGATGCCGATCAGCAGCGCACCGATGAACGCGCCGCGCACCGAGCCGATGCCGCCGATCACGATCACCACGAGGCAGAGGATGAGAATCTTGTCGCCCATACCAGGCTCTACCGAAGAGATCGGCCCGGACATCACCCCCGACAGTGCGGCGAGCACCGCGCCGAGGCCGAACACCGCGGTGTAGAGCAACTTAATGTTCACGCCAAGCGCACCAATCATCACCCGGTTGCTCGCCCCGGCGCGGATGAGCATGCCGAGCCGGGTCCGCGAGATGAGCAGGTACAGCAGCACCGCCGCGAGCAACCCAACGGCCACGATGGCAAGACGGATCACCGGGTAGGGTGCGCCGGGCAGGATCTCGACCTGGCCCGACAGGAACGGCGGCAAGGGCGCATTGAGCGCGCCGGGACCCCAGACGATGCGCACCGTCTCGTTGCAGATCAGCAGCACGGCAAACGTGGCCAGCACCTGGTCGAGCGGCGTGCGCTGATACAGCGCACGGAACACCACGAGCTCGATGAGCACGCCGAGCAGCAATGCCCCCGTCAGCGCCGCGACCACGCCGAACAGAAAAGACCCGCTCCAGAGGTAGACAGTGGCGCTCAGGTAAGCGCCGACCATATACATCGAGGCATGCGCGAGGTTGATCAGGTTCATGATGCCCAGCACGAGCGTGAGCCCGGCGGCCAACAGGAACAGGGTGATCCCGAGTTGGACGCCGTTCAGCAGCTGTTCGACGATGATCAGCGGCTGCATGCGGTTATTTCATGGCGCATTCGGCGAAGTAAGCGTCTTTGTGCTCCGGCATCACCGTCTTCACCGTCTTGCGCACATAGGTGCCGTCTGCAGCCTTCTCGACCTTGAACACATAGTAGTTCTGGATGGGGAACTGGTTCACATTGAACTTGAAGGGCCCGCGAACCGACTCGAAGTCGACCTTGCGCATTGCCGCCATCACCGCGTCCTGCTTGCTCAGGTCCCCCTTCACACCTTTGACACCGCTGTTGATCAGGCCGATCGCGTCGTAGCTAGAGGCTGCGTAGTCGGAAGGCAGATAGCCGTACTTCGCCTTGAACGCGGCGACGAACGTCTCGCTCTTGGCGATCTTCAAGTCGGGGGACCAGAAGCCGCTGTCGTAGATGCCGTTGCCGGCCTCGCCGAGTGCGGGCAGCGTGGTCTCATTCGCGGTGAACGAGGTGTAAATTGGCACCTTGAGGCCGGACTGCGCGTACTGCTTGAGCATCTGCACGCCGAGGCCACCAGGGTAGAACATGAAGATCGCACCCGGGTTGGCCGCACGGATCTGTGTGAACTCGGCCTGGTAGTCAGACTGGTCGAGCTTGGTGTACACCTCGGCGGCGATCTTGCCCTTGTAGAAGCGCTTGAACCCTTCGATCATGTCCTTGCCGGCCGTGTAATTCGGGGCCATGAGGTACACGTTGGCGACCTTCTGGTCTTCGAGGAACTTGCCCATCGCCTCGGGCGCCTGGTCGTTCTGCCAAGCGGTGGAAAACAGGTTCGCGGCGCAGCCCTTGCCCGCGATCTGCGACGGGCCGGCGCTCGTGCTCACGAAAATCTTCCCTGACCGGACGAGCGGCTGGTGCATGGCCATCATCACGTTCGAGAAGATCACGCCCGCCATGAAGTCGACGTTGTCGCGCTTCAACATGGTCTCGGTGAGCTGGCGGCCCACATCGGGTTTCAACTGGTCGTCGCCGTAGATGATCTCGACTTCGGTGCCGCTCATCTTGCCGCCCAGTTCGGCCAGCGCGAGGTTCGCACCGTCCTGCATGTGCTTGCCCATCACGCCTGAGGGGCCTGAGAGCGTAGTGATGAAACCGATCTTGATCTTGTTCGCCTGCGCGAAGACCGGAGCGCTAAAACACAGCGCGAGGGTCGCGCCGAAAATCCTGCTCTTCATGTTCATGGAGATGTCCTTGGGTGAATGGAAGAAGAAAGTGCGTCCAGCACGCGTTCGGGCGTGAATGGTTGGTGCATGATTCGAGCCCCCAGGGGCTTCATCGCATCGTTCACGGCGACCCACAGCGCACCGATCGCGCCGATCGTCCCGGCTTCGCCGATGCCTTTCGCGCCGAGGCGCGTCGTGGTCTCGCGGCTCTCGATGTGGTCGACATGGATGTCGGGCATTTCGCCGGCCATCGGCACGAGGTACTCGGCCAGCGTGCCATTCACAAGATTGCCGTTGTCGCTGTAGATGCACTCTTCATAGAGCGCCGCGCCGATGCCCTGAACCACGCCGCCGCGCACCTGCTCGTCGACGAGTAGCGGATTGATCACGCGACCGCAGTCGTCGACGGCCCAGTGCTTCAGCAGCTTGATGAAACCAGTTTCGGTGTCGAGCTCGAGGTAGGCGCCCTGCACGCCGTTGGCCATGTAGTACTGCTGCTGGTTGGCCACATGGCTCGCGCTCACCTCCATCTGCACCTTGAAATCGTGCGGCAGCGTGTCCTGGCGGAAATAACCGATGCGCGCCACCTCATGCAGATCGCTCACCTTCGCGCCGGTGCGCACGTCGACGATGCGGCTGTCGACGATGTCGAGGTGCAGCGGGTCCAGGGTGTGGATCGCGCCGGCCAGTTTCAGAATGCTGTCGCGCATGGCGACAGCGGCCTTCAGCGCGGCCTCGCCGCCGACTGCCATGCCGCGCGAGCCCCAGGCCCCACCACCATAAGGCAACACGCGGCTGTCGCCGGACACGATGTCGATGTCGGCGATCGCGACGCCGAGGCCGGTCGCGATGATCTGCACCAGGCCGGTGAGCGTGCCCTGTCCCTGGTCGGTCGTACTTGTGAGGCAGCGGATCACGCCTGAGGGTTCGAGCTTGAGCACGCAGGCATCCTGCACCGAGATGCGAGCTTCCGTGGGTCCGTAGTAGGCAGGGCCGTAGGCCGTCTGCTCGACGAACGTGGCGATACCGATGCCGCGGTAGATGCCCCGCTTGCGCAGCGCGGCCTGCTCGGTGCGCAGGGCCGGGTAGTCCATGTTCGCGACGAGCTTGTCGAGACAAGCGTGGAACGACACCGTTTCGAGCCGCGCTCCGCCGACGCCGATGCACGGCAGCGTCTCGGGCTTGCGGAAGTTGTTGCGCTTGAACTCGACGGGATCGATGCCCGCCTCGTGCGCCGCGAGATCCATCAGGACTTCGGTGACCGCACAGGCGAGCGGCATGCCCACCCCACGGTACATGCCGATGAGGTTCTTGTTGACGTAGACGCTGCGTGTGCGTGCGTCGTAGTTCGAAAACTCGTAGGGCGCACCGGCCATGTTGATGGCCATCATCCCCTCGGCCACGTTGAAGCGCAGCGGCATGCCGAACGCGCCGATCGCAGCCAGGTCGTCGAACTCCATCGCGGTGATCAGCCCTTCAGCGGAAACCGCGACACGCGAAGTAATCGTGTGTTCGCGCACATGGGCATCGGACAGGAACGATTCGATGCGGTCGGCCCCGTACTTCACCGGGACGCCCATCAGCTTGCCGATCGCCGCCACGGCGAGTTCTTCAGCGTAGGTGTTGACCTTCATGCCGAAACCCCCACCAATGTCAGGCGCGATCACGTGCACCTTGTGTTCGGGGATGCCCAGGTGGCGGCTGAACACGTCCTGCATCTGCGATGGCGACTGGTGCGAGTGGTAGACCGTGAGCGTGCCTTCGCTCGGATCAAAATCGGCGATCAGGCCACGCGGCTCGAGCGTGACGCCAGTCTGCCGCTCGAAGCGGAACTTATGGCCCACGATCGTCTTTGCTTCCGCGAACGCCGTGGCGCAGTCGCCCTTGTGGATCGCGAACTCAAAGGCAAGATTGCTTCCCAGGTCGGGATGGATCGGCGTTGCAGCCTCCAAGCTTTCCGCAGCACCCATGACGCATGGCAACTCCTCGAAGTCGACGGCGATCAGCTCCGCCGCGTCCTCGGCCTCGGCGCGTGTGTGGGCGACGATGGCCACCACCGGCTGGCCGTTCCACACCACATGGTCGACCGCCATCGGAAACTGCGGTGCCGATTTGTGGCCCTTGCGATTCGCCGCCACGGCGACGAAGGGTACGCAGTGGGCGGCAAGTTCGGCACCGGTCACGATGCGGACCAAGCCCGGCATGCCGGCGGCAGCCGACGTATCGATCGCCCCGACCTTCGCATGCGCGTAAGGGCTACGCAGAAAGCACAGGTGAAGCATGCGCGGCAACGTGATGTCGCCCACATAACGGCCACGGCCATGCAGCAGCCGCTGCACGCCGACGCGCGGGGTCCGCTGGCCGACATGCGAGCCCGCCTTGTCGAGGATGGCGTCGGGAGAGTCGCTGAGCTTCATGCGGCCATCTGCTGCTGCATCACCGATTCGATGGCGTCGACGATGGCCTCGTAACCGGTGCACCGACAGAAGTTGCCGGAGATGAATTCGCGGATTTCCTCCCGGGTGAACGTCCGGTGCTGCGCGAGCAGTTCATTCGCAGTGAGCAGCATGCCCGATGTGCAATAGCCGCACTGCGCGGCGTTGCGGGCGCCGAACTCGGCCTGCAGGTTAGCCAGCGCGCCGCTCTCGGACAAGCCCTCGATGGTGTCGATTCGCGCGCCATCGGCCTGGGTCGCAAGCATGAGGCAGCCCCGCACCACCGCGCCATCGACGACGATCGAACAGCTGCCGCACACGCCATGTTCACAACCGAGATGCGTGCCGGTGAGCCCGAGTTCATCACGCACGAAGTCGGCGAGATGCTGCCGCGTGCGCACTTGGCACTGCATCGATATGCCATTGACGCATGTGTCGATCGTCATCATGAAGGCGGATGCGGTCATGCCACGGCCCTCTGGTTCAGCAGGTCGATCACGCGGCCCGTGAGCACCTGGGCCCACTTCGCCTTCGTATCTGCACGGCATCCCGGTGAATCACTCGGCTCGATGTCGGCATCCACCGCGGCAGCGAGCCCTGCGGGTTTCTTAACCGGAAATCCGGCCCCTGCGAGTACGCCGTTGACGCGGGTGGCGAGGCGCGCCCGGTCGACGCAACCGAAGTACACGAAGCGCGGCGTGTCGAGCGTGCCCTGCGCGGCCCGGGCGACGACGGCAAGGCCGGCCTGCGCGAAATCACCGGTACGCCGGCTGAACTCGAGGATCGCGCTGAGTTGCCCCGCAGCGGCCACGGGGAATCGCACGTCGACGATGAGTTCGCCGGGCTCGAGCGCCGTTTCCAGGAAGCCACGGAAGAAATCGGCTGCCTCGACACTGCGTTGCCCGCCCAGACCCACGAGGGTGAGCGTTGCCCCGAGTGCAACCGCGCAGGCAGGCAGTTCGGCCGCGGGGTCGGCATAGGCGAGGCTGCCGCCTAGCGTGCCGCGGTTGCGGATCGCCACATGGCCCACGAGTTGCACCGCCTCGTGCAGCAGCGGCACGTGCTGGCGCACCAGCGGCGACGCCAGCATGTCGGCATGGCGCGTCATCGCCCCAATGCGCAGCGACTGCGCATCGTCGGCGAACGCAATGCCCTTCAGTTCCGCAATCGCGCCCAGATCGACGAGCGAGGCCGGTGTGGCAATGCGCATGCTCAGGCCCGCCAACAGGCTCTGCCCGCCCGCGATCGGCGTCGCAGTTCCGTTCGCCGCGGCGAGCAAAGCCAGCGCCTCGTCGAGCGAACGCGGTTTCACGTACTGGAACTGGGGAAATTTCATGCTCGATCGTGGTTATTTCGCATCATCGTAGAAGCAAAGAACGACCTGAATCAAATACTTTATGCAGATTAGTTGATAAGAGAGTTTTATCAGATTTTGGATTGTTCTGATAAACCGCCTCTATTAAGCGATTCAAATTCGGTATTTGATTAGCATGGGAGCGGCTCCTAAACTGCGCCTTCAATTCAATCCATACAACGAGGTACCCATGCCCAAACTGCGCCACATCGCCATCATGGTTCCCGATCCCGAAGCCACAGCGAAGTTCTTCATCGACACGTTCGGCATGGTGCAGGTCGGCACGACCGAATCGCCGCTGTCGACCGGCGTCTTCCTGTCGGACGGCACCATCAACCTGGCCGTGCTTAATTTCAAGGATGACGCGTCGGCGGGCGTGGACGGTGGCAAGGACATGGTCTGCATCAACCACATGGGCTTCTGGGTAGAAGACCTGAAGGAAATCGACCAGAAGATCCTCGGCAACGGCGGCCGCCATATGCTCGGCCTGCCGCCCGACCCGGAGGACCGCAAGGAACTTTTCTACGAAGTGAAGTACAAGATCCCGGACGGCATCATCGTCGACGTGAGCGCGCACGGCTGGGTGGGTGCGAAGCTCTGAGGTGGTAATTCCCGAGACGCTGTTCACCGACCGTGAAGTCCTCATCCTGGAATTGCGCGACCTGCTGTTCCGCAGCTGGGCGGTGGTCGGACACGCTTCGGCACTGACGTCTCCAGGCGACCGCCTGCTCTGCGACGTGGCCACGCGCTCGTGGGTCGTGGTGCGGCAAGCCGAAGGCAGGCTGGCGGCGTTCCGCAACCGTTGTCTCCATGCGGGCTATCCGATCGTCGAGACCGGCGACGCGCCCTCCTCCACGCTGCTCATCTGCAGACACCACGACTGGCGCTACGACCTGTCGGGCAGGCTCATCCATGCACCGCACCTGCCGCCGACGGGCAGTACCTCGCCGCCCTGCCTCAAGCCCTATGCTGTCGAGGAACGCGACGGCCTCGTGTATCTCGCACCGGCGGCGAGCGAGGGGGATGTGCCGGCCGCCAAGCCTCCGCGCCCGGATGCGCTGCCCGAGGCACCGCACTGGCTTGCCGGATCCGTGGCGGCTCCGGTGCACACGGTAACCCTGGCGGAGAACTGGAAGCGCCTCGCCTCTCGCATGGCGGAGTTGCTGCGTGCATGGCTCGGACCGGCTGGCGGCGCGTTGCGCGTGCATCCCTACGGCCCGCTCGGCTGGTTCGCGACCGACAGCCAAGCCACCGCCCTCGTCGTTCGCCTCGCTCCCCGCGACGTCGGGCAGACCGACATCTCGCTGCTCGCCTTGCGGTCGCCCTCGGAACCCGTCTCGGCCTGCTTCGATGCGATGCCGTCGCTGCGGGCACCGCAACTTGCCGAGGCCCTCGGCGCATTGCCCCCGGGCGGCGTGGAGGACGACTTCTATGCCCGCTACTTCGCGCTCCTGCCGATTTCGAATTTTTCAAGCCATTTCTGAACCATGCAACTTACCGGTGAACAGCTGATCGCCCAACCCCAGCAGTTGGTCTGGGACAGCCTCAACACGCGCGACATCCTCCAGGCCTGCATCCCCGGTTGCGAATCGATGGAACTCACGGCCGAGAACGAGTACAAGATCGCCATGGTCGCGTCCGTGGGCCCGTTGAAGGCGCGCTTCAACGGCAAGCTGCGCATCACCGACATCGATGCACCGAACAGCTACCGCCTGAGCTTCGATGGCAACGGCGGCATGATCGGCTTCGGCAAGGGCGGCGCCCATGTCACGCTCACCCGGCAGGATGACGGCACGCTGCTGAAGTACGAAACCACGGCCGAGGTGGGTGGCAAGCTCGCGCAGATCGGGTCACGGCTCGTGATGGGCGCAGCGAAGAAAACGGCTGACGATTTCTTCGCGAAGTTCAGGGAAGCGCTCGGTTCAAAAGTCGACCTCGCCCCGGTGCCCGCCCCCATGCTGGAGCCAAACGAGGCGGCGGGCGGTGAACCTGAAATGCCCGATCATCCAGACCATCGCTGATCGGAAGTGTTTGGCCCGCAACGCATGTCAAACTTGCCCTCACGCGGTTGAACCTCCTATCCGTGAAAGTGAGAGCTTATGTTGGCCGAACACGCCATTCTTGATGCTGCACGTCGGGCCGCAAATGCGGCAAGCAGTCCTGCGAGAGTCATGCTGTTTGGCTCCTATGCCCGGGGCGATGCAGATGAAGGCTCAGACCTGGATCTGCTAGTCATAGAAACCGATGTGCCAGACAAGGCCGAGGAGTATCTGAAGCTACACCGAGCCATCGGCTCCATCGGTGTCGGGGTCGATGTGTTGGTCATGTCCCGTGAGGAGTTCACGCGTCGCAGCCAGGTGCCCGGAACTCTGCCCTACTGGGTGGCGAAAGAAGGAAGGCTGATTCATGACGCCAGCGCTTGACGAGGCGCGCCGTCTACTGCGCTTGGCGCTGCAACACCGCGTTCAGGGCCAGGTTCACATAGAAATTGCCACGCCCGATTTTTTGCTTTTGCAGGAACCCGCCCCCGGTCAAAGCCTCAAGATACTTGGTGGCGGTGATACGTGACACGCCCAAGTCCCGCTGCA
>CAMDHE010000003.1 GCA_945898095.1 Roseateles toxinivorans
GGCGCTAAGTGCTTGATTCCATTGCGTTATTACTGGTGGCGCTTCAGGGATTCGAACCCCGGACCTGCGGATTATGATTCCGTCGCTCTAACCGGCTGAGCTAAAGCGCCAAGCCGGCAAGTGTAGCGGTAATTTAGGTCACAATGCAAGAGGCATTGAATCCGGCCCGCTGAATTTGCCTCTTGGCAGGCCGCCCCATCAAGCCAGCCCCTGCGCTAGGCCGGCGGGCCCGATTCTCGCCTTGCAAATCAAATTCCCGATGTTCAGCTTCTTCAAGAAAAAACCAGTTCCTGCGCCAGCGCTTGCTGCACCAACCGCGGAAGTTCCTGTCATGCCGTCACCAGCGGAGCCGCGCCGCAGTTGGATGGACAAGCTGCGGCAGGGCCTGCGCAAGACCGGGTCGAGCATCGCGCAGGTCTTTACCGGTACGCAGATCGACGATGCGTTGTACGAGGAGTTGGAGGCTGCGCTGTTGATGGCGGATACCGGCGTCAGGGCGACTGAATTCCTGCTCGCGGACCTGAAGCAACGGGTCAAGGAGACGCGGGCCACCGAACCCCTGGCGGTGCGCGCCTTGTTGATTGACGCCTTGGCTTCCTTGCTGCTGCCGCTTGAAAAGCCGCTGGCAGTCGGCCAGCACAGCCCGATGGTGATGATGGTGGTGGGCGTCAATGGCGCAGGCAAGACGACCAGTATCGGCAAGCTGACACGGCATCTGGCCGAAGCTGGACAAAAGGTGCTGCTGGCTGCAGCGGACACCTTCCGGGCGGCGGCGCGGGAGCAGTTGACTGTATGGGCCGACCGGGCGCAAGTCGACATCGTCAGCCAGGAGGGCGGCGATCCTTCAGCGGTGACTTTTGATGCGGTGACGGCGGGGCGCGCGCGTGGCTGCGATGTGGTGATCGCCGATACGGCAGGGCGTTTGCCGACGCAAATCCACCTGATGGAAGAGCTGAAAAAAATCAAGCGCGTGATCGGCAAAGCGCAGGAAGGCGCCCCGCATGAGGTGCTGCTGGTGGTTGATGGCAATACCGGGCAGAACGCCTTGAGCCAGGTGAAATCGTTCGACGATGCGCTGGGGCTGACCGGCCTGATCGTCACCAAGCTCGACGGCACGGCCAAGGGCGGCGTGCTGGCGGCGATTGCGCGCGAACGGCCGGTGCCGGTCTATTTCATCGGTGTCGGCGAGCAACTGGAGGATCTGCAGACCTTCAACGCCCGCGAATTCGCGCAGGCGCTGCTGGAATAGCCGCCGGGCTGCCAGGGGCTGCCGTTTACATACCGAAGCCGCCGGGGCCGCCCATCCCCTTCATGCCGCCCATTTTCTTCATCATCTTCATCATGCCGCCGCCGCGCATTTTCTTCATCATGGTCTGCATCTGTTCGAATTGATTCAGCATGCGGTTGACTTCCTGAACCTGCACGCCGGCGCCCATGGCGACCCGCTTCTTGCGGCTGGCCTTGAGCAACTCGGGTTTGCGGCGCTCGAGTTGGGTCATCGAGTTGATGATGCCTTCCATGCGGCGCATATCGCGTTCGGCGCGGCCCATGTCAGCGTTGGCTGCCTTGGCGACCATCTGGGAAGGCAGCTTGTCCATCAGGCTTGACAGCCCGCCCATCTTCTTCATTTGCGAGATCTGCGCGAGGAAGTCGTTGAGGTCGAAGTTGCTGCCGCTCTTGAGCTTTTCGGCCAGTTTTTGCGCGGCTTCGACGTCGATGCCTTTGGTCACGCCTTCAACCAGCGCGACGATGTCGCCCATGCCCAGCACGCGGCCGGCATGGCGCTCGGCGTCAAAGACTTCGAGACCGTCGATCTTCTCTGACACGCCGGCAAACTTGATCGGTGCACCGGTGATCTGGCGTACCGAAAGCGCTGCGCCACCGCGCGAATCGCCGTCGAGCTTGGTCAGCACCACACCGGTCAGCGGCAGCGCGTCCTTGAAGGCCCGAGCCGTGTTGATCGCGTCCTGGCCTTGCATCGCATCGACGACGAACAAGGTTTCGATCGGATTCAGTAACGCATGCAAATCGCCGATTTCGGCCATCAAGGCCGCGTCGATGGCCAGGCGACCCGCCGTGTCGACCAGCAGCACGTCGAAATAATGCTTTCTGGCGTAATCGATCGCTGCAAGCGCGATGTCGCGCGGCTTCTGGTCCGGCGTTGACGGGAACCATTCAGCCCCGGCCTGCTTGGTCACCGTTTTCAATTGTTCGATCGCTGCCGGACGGTAGACGTCGGCCGAAACCGTCAGCACCTTTTTCTTGCGCTTCTCGATCAGGTACTTTGCCAGCTTGGCTGTCGTTGTGGTCTTGCCCGCGCCCTGGAGGCCGGCCATCAGGATCACCGCCGGGGGCTGGGTGGCGAGGTTGATGTCGGAGACCGGGCGCAGTATGCCCTTTTCGTCGACCTCGCCCATCGTCGCGGCAAGCTCCTTGTGGACGATGCCAACCAAGGCCTGGCCGGGTGACAGGGAACCGACCACCTCGGCACCCAGCGCCTTGTCTTTGACCCGGGTAATGAAGTCGCGTACGACGGGCAAGGCCACATCGGCCTCCAGCAATGCCATGCGCACTTCGCGCAGCATTTCCTGGACATTGCTCTCGGTAATGCGGGCCTGGCCACGCATCGTTTTCACGAGGCGGCTCAGGCGGTCGGTCAGATTTGATGCCATTGATATTCGCGCCGCCCGGTCAGAGTGGCGCGCAAAAGTACACTGTGACCATGATTTTATCGCCCAGCCTTCCATTCGACGCCAGCCTCGCGCTGGGTCTTGCCAGTTTGGTGGCCATGGCGGCCTATCTGGCTGCCGTGCTGATGCCACGGAACATGGGGTCGCCAAGGCAGGGAATCGATGCCTGGTTGCTGCTCGCCTGGCTCGCACAATTGCTGGCGCTGGTGTTTGATATTGCCGGCATCGGCAAGACGAGTGTCGGCGCGCGCTTTGGTTTTGCGCCGGCCTTGTCGATGACGGTCTGGCTGGTGATGACGGTCTATCTGATCGAAAGCCGGTTTTTGCATCTGCCCAGTGCACGCCGGGTTCTGGCTGGCTTGGCCGCTCTGGCAGTGGTCTTGGCGGTCGTATTTCCTGGCGAGGCCAGGCCGTTGGCAGGCTCACCCTGGGCCCCCTTGCATTGGGTGTTCGGGCTGGCTTCTTACGGTATGTTCGGCGTTGCTGTGTTGCACGCGGTATTGCTGAACCGGGCCGAGCGCCAGATGCGCCGCCTGACGAGAACATTGGATGGCGCGGGCCAGCCGCCGGGACTGCCCTTGTTGCAACTCGAACGTTTGACCTTCCAGTTCGTCGGCGTCGGGGTCGCGGTGCTGTCGCTGGCTTTGTTGCTCGGCTGGTGGTTCACGCCGCATTGGCGTTGGGATCACAAGAACCTGTTGGCGGTCCTTGGATGGGTGGTCTTGACGGGCTTGCTTGCCGGGCGCAGCATCTTCGGCTGGCGTGGCCGGCGCGCGACCCGTTGGCTTTATTTTGGTGCCTTGCTGTTGCTTCTTTCCTATGTTGGCTCGCGCTTCGTGCTGGAGGTGGTGTTGCAGCGGCCCTATGGCCCCTGAACCCGAAGGTCATGAAATACCTGTTGCTATTGATTTTGCTGGGCTTGATTGCCTTCCTCATCGGCTTCAAAAAGGCCAGGCCGCCGACCGGTTCGGCCTCGGCGCGAGCCCCAATTCCGCCAAAAACCATGGCGAGCTGCGAGCAATGCGGCTTGCATTTGCCGCTCGATGAAACGCTGCCCGGCCGCGGTGGCCGTTTTTGCAGCGCCGCGCATCGCGAAGCGTTCGAGGCGGAGCATGGCGGGCGGCCGTGAAACAGCCGGCCTGGTTCGGGTCGGCTTCCAGCGTAGATATTGATCCGGCCCGGCCGCTTGACGCAAAGCCTGAGTTGATCGCTGAAGTTTGCGAGGACTTACATTCCTTCTTTCAGCCTTCTCGAAACGAAAATGCAGCGGTAAACGCTGGCAATCAAGGCTTGGCAATGAGCAGGCTTTCACGTGCCTTTCTGGCGGCGCGTGCAGCTTTGGGGCTGGCCCTGGTGTTTGCCCAGTTGATCGCGCTGCAACTCGGTTCGCTGGCGCCGCATTGGATGATCGCCCTCTGTCTTGCCTACGCCATCCAGGCGCTGGCGCAATGGTTGTGGTCAAGGCGGGATGCCAAGGCACAGTTGCCGGTGCGGGTTGCCAGTCCCTTGTGGTGGGCCGGCATCGGGCTCGATCTGGCGGTAATCGGTTTGTTGATGGCCCTGGACCATGGGGTGAATTACAGCGCCATGCTGGTGCTGCCGGTGCTGATGGCCGGTGTGCTCGCACCGCGCTTGCAGGGCCTGGCCACGGCGGCTGCGGCCACGCTGCTGATGCTGGTGGTGGCTGGCTGGGATGTCCTGCAGGGCGCGGATGTGGGCTTGCGCATGACGCAGGCGGGGCTGGTGGGCAGCGGATTTTTTGTTGTCAGTCTGCTGGCCAGCGAAATGGCCAGTCGGCTGGCCCGCGAAGTGCATGCCGCTCGCGACAGCATGGAGATCGCCCATCAACAGGCGGAACTCAATCGTCTGGTGATCGCAGAAATGCAGGAGGGTGTGCTGGTGGTCGACCGCAGCGGCTCGGTGCGGGCGGCCAATCCGGCCGCAATCAGTTTGCTGGATGAACCGGGCTCGTCACGCGCCACGCCGTTCCAGTTGCTCGGCGTGTCCCGCTGGCAAGCGCTGATGCTTGCCGTGGAGCAGGCTTTTGCCGGTGGCAGCTGGCCCGCAGCAGGACGTGATCTATCGATCGATTTACCTGGCGGTGTACAGCGCAGCTTGCGGCTGAGGTTGCGCTTCACAAGGCGCCAGGAGGCCAACCTGACCGAGGATCTATGCGTTCTTCTGCTCGAGGACAAGCGGCAGGTGTTGGCGCGCAGCCAACAGGAAAAGCTGGCGGCCATGGGCCGGGTCTCGGCCGGTATCGCGCATGAAATCCGCAACCCGTTGGCGGCGATTGCCCAGGCCAATGCGCTGTTGGCCGAAGACAGCGGCGAAGCGCGGGGCCGGCAGTTGACCGGCATCGTGGAATTCAATGTGCAGCGGCTCAAGCGCATCGTCGACGACGTGATGGCCGTAGCGCCAAGCCAGGCGATAGCCAGTTTGCCGGTCGAGGCGGGTAAATTGGTCGGTGAAATCTGTCGTGATTGGGCTCACACCAATCAGCTCGGTTACGGCCCGGACGCTGCCGTCAGCTGCACGCTGCCGCAACAGCCGCTGCTGGTCGCGTTTGACGCCGAGCATTTGCGCCGGGTGTTGGTCAATTTACTCGATAACGCGCTGCGACATGCCGGGCAGGTGCAGGTCGAGTTGGCGGCCGAGCCGGCCGGCAAAGGCGAGCCATCCGTGCGGTTGTCGGTGTTCAGTGCCGGAGCGCCGATTCCGCTCGAGGTCGAACAACATCTGTTCGAGCCGTTTTTCTCCACCAGGAGCCGGGGAAACGGCCTGGGCTTATTTATTTGCCGCGAATTGTGCGAACGCTATGACGCAAGGATCGAATGCAAGCGACGATCTGTTCCGCTGCCGGGCAATGAATTCACCGTCTGGCTGCGTCGCCTTGAATTTCCAACGCCAATGAGCCGCCGCTAGTTGCCCAAAATAAAGCATGACCACTGAGTCCAGTTTCAGTTTGCTGGTCGTTGATGACGAACCGGATTTGCGCACTCTGTATGAACTGACCCTCTTGCGTGAGGGCTATGAATTGGAGTCGGCCGGAACAGTCACTGAGGCGCTGTCCTGTCTGCAGCGACGCAGCTACAGCGCTGTCATCACTGACATGCGCTTGCCCGATGGCACGGGACTCGATTTGTTGCACTGGATCGAGCGTCAGCATCGCAGCGAGAAGACGCTGGTGATCACCGCCTTCGGCTCGGCCGAAAACGCAGTCGAGGCATTGAAGGCTGGCGCCTATGACTACCTGACCAAACCGGTTGATTTGCGCCAGTTCCGCCTGGCAGTGGCTGCTGCGCTGGGCCGGCAGCCTGCATTGCTGCCCGCGCAAGCGCTGCGTGATGCGCCGCGAGTCGCCCTTGCCGAAGCTGCCAACCCGGCGCTGGCACGGCTGGCCGGCCAATCAGCGGCAATGCAGCAGATGCTCGAATTGATCGAAAAGGTTTCGCGGAGCATGGCGCCGGTACTTCTGCAAGGCGAGTCGGGCACGGGCAAGGAGTTGGTGGCGCGGGCGATTCACGATTGCAATTTGCGCAAGTGCCATGCTTTTGTGGCCGTCAACTGCGGCGCCATCCCTGAGCAATTGCTGGAGGCCGAATTCTTCGGCTATCGCAAGGGCGCTTTCACTGGTGCGCATGAAGACCGCGAAGGCTTTTTTCAGGCTGCTGATGGGGGGACACTGTTTCTGGACGAGATTGGTGACCTGCCCCTGACGATGCAGAGCAAGCTTCTGCGTTCGATCCAGGAGCGCAAGGTGCGACCGGTGGGTGCCGTGCTGGAGACGCCGGTCAATGTACGCATCCTCAGCGCCACGAACAAGGATCTGGCAGGCGAGGTGCTGGCATGCCGTTTCCGCCAAGATCTGTTTTACCGCTTGAATGTGATCCAGATTCGCGTGCCGCCGCTGCGCGAGCGGCTCGAGGATGTGGCCGCGATCAGTGCAAGCCTGCTCGAGCGTATTGCCGGGGATGCAGGGGTTGCGCCCGTGCCATGTTTGACCCCTGCCGCCTTGGCAAGGCTGCAACGCTACGCCTTCCCCGGTAATGTGCGCGAACTGGAAAACCTTCTGCACCGTGCTTTGGCCTTGTCGGGAGCCGAGGTGATCGACGCCGACGATCTGGGCCTGCCGGAGTCGATGCTCGATGAATCGCCGACGGCTCGACTCGACTGTTCGGATGAATCGGTTCAACCTGGCCCGCCGGAAACTTCAGCGGGCGCAGCGGCCAATGGACCGCTGGGCGAGCTGGATTTGCCGCTTGATCTGGCGGCTTATCTGGATGACATCGAGCGCAACATTTTGCAGCGTACGCTGGAGCGTCATCGCTTCAATCGCACTGTCGCCGGTGCCAGGTTGGGGCTGTCGCTGCGGCAAATTCGCTACCGCATGGCAAGGCTCGGCATCAAGTCTGGCGAAGGCCCCGCATTGGACGCTTGAAGCTGCGCCGGACGCTGCTGTAGCGTATTCCGGGGCTGCGGTCAATGGGATAGATACGCTATCGGTAGTGCTTGAAAGGGGTGTTGACACCAGATATAGTGGGCGCAGAAGTCGTGCACTGATTTCGCTATTGCGCCTGACAGGGGTCTTGGAAAGCAGCAAAAGCGCCAGATACAAGCCAGAAAAAAAGAAATAAGCAAGCCAATCGGCGTGCCAGAAGAAAAAATCGAAGACTACGCTATTGGCGCAGCCATCTCATATTGAAGTAAACCAGACCAGACGAGGAAGACTGATGCAAACCCATGTCGCGCACAATGCGCCCGAAGGCGCAAGCCGTACCAACCCCACTGCGGCCAACGAGATTGTGCAATCGGCATTTCAGGACTATCAGATCATTCGCCGCAACGGCGCGGTGGTGTCTTTCGAGCCTAGCAAGATCGCTGTGGCGTTGATGAAGGCATTTCTGGCGGTGCATGGCACCAGCGGTGCGGCATCCGCCAGCGTGCGCGAGACGGTTGACGGACTGACCGAAACGGTGGTTCGCGCTTTGCTGCGTTCGCGGCCAAGCGGCGGCACCTTCCATATCGAGGATGTCCAGGATCATGTCGAGCTGGGTTTGATGCGCGGGGGGCAGCATGAAGTGGCACGCGCTTATGTGCTCTATCGCGAGCGCCGTGCGCAGGAGCGTATACGCAAGGGCGAGGCTCAAAAGTCGGCGCCTGAGGTGGCTTTGACGGTGATTGACGGCGGCCAGCGTATCCCCCTGGACTGGGCGCATTTGCAAAGCCTGATCACGGCGGCTTGCGCCGATCTGGGCGCCGATGTAACGCCCGATCCGGTGCTGGCCGAGACCAAGCGCAATCTGTACGACGGAGTGTCGATCGATGAGGTTTACAAGGCCGCCATCCTGGCCGCCCGTACCTTGATCGAAAAGGACCCGGGCTACAGCCACGCAACGGCACGCCTGCTGCTGCACACGATCCGCCGTGAAGTCATCGGTGGCGAGATTTCGCAGGAGCAGATGCACAGCCGTTATGCCGAGTATTTTCCCGGCTATATCAAGAAGGGTGTAAAAGCCGAACTGCTCGACGAGCGTTTGCAGCAATATGACCTGGCGCGTCTGGGCGCTGCCTTGAAGGCCGAGCGCGATCTGCAGTTCGACTATCTGGGGCTTCAGACCCTGTATGACCGCTACTTCCAGCATATCGACGATCAGCGCATCGAAATGCCGCAAGCTTTCTTCATGCGTGTGGCGATGGGCTTGGCGCTGAATGAAATCGACCGCGAGGCGCGCGCGATCGAGTTCTACGAGGTGCTGTCCAGGTTCGATTTCATGAGTTCGACACCGACCTTGTTCAATTCGGGTACGCGCCGCTCGCAGTTGTCGAGCTGCTACCTGACCACGGTCGCCGATGACCTGGACGGCATTTACGAGGCGCTCAAAGAGAATGCTTTGCTGTCCAAGTTTGCCGGCGGGCTGGGCAACGACTGGACCCCGGTGCGCGCGCTGGGCTCTCATATCAAGGGCACCAACGGCAAGAGCCAGGGTGTCGTGCCGTTCCTGAAAGTGGTCAATGACACCGCGGTGGCGGTCAACCAGGGCGGCAAGCGCAAGGGCGCGGTCTGCGCTTACCTGGAAACCTGGCACCTCGACATTGAGGAATTCCTGGAACTGCGCAAAAACACCGGCGACGACCGCCGCCGCACGCATGACATGAATACGGCGAACTGGATCCCGGATCTGTTCATGCGCCGGGTCATGGACGGTGGCGACTGGACCTTGTTCAGCCCATCGAACACGCCGGACCTGCATGACCTGTTCGGGGCAGCGTTCGAGACCGCCTATGTCGGATATGAAGCCAAGGCCGACCGTGGTGAGCTCAAGCTGTTCAGGCGTTTGCCGGCCCGGGACCTCTGGCGCAAGATGCTGTCGATGCTGTTCGAGACCGGCCATCCCTGGATTACTTTCAAGGATGCCTGCAATGTGCGCTCACCGCAGCAGCATGTCGGTGTTGTGCATTCGAGCAACCTCTGCACCGAAATCACGTTGAATACGAACGACAGCGAAATTGCCGTCTGCAATCTCGGGTCGGTGAACTTGATCCAGCATTTGAAGACCGGCGCCAATGGCCAGGAACTCGATCACGACAAGTTGCGCAAGACCATTTCGACGGCGATGCGCATGCTCGACAATGTCATCGACATCAACTTCTACGCAGTCAAGAAAGCTCGCGACTCAAACCTCAGGCACCGGCCGGTGGGCTTGGGCCTGATGGGTTTTCAGGACGCGCTCTATGCGTTGCGTGTGCCTTACGCCTCGGAAGCGGCGGTCGAGTTTGCCGACCGGTCGATGGAAGCGATCTGCTACTACGCCTACCAGGCCTCGACTGAGTTGGCGCAGGAGCGTGGCCGTTATTCTTCATTCCGTGGTTCGCTCTGGGATCGGGGCATTCTGCCGATCGACTCGCTCGATCTGCTGGCCAAGGAGCGTGGCGGGTATGTCGAAGTCGACCGCAGTACGACGCTGGACTGGGCGGCCTTGCGTGCCCGCATCCAGTTGCACGGCATGCGCAACAGCAACTGCGTGGCGATTGCCCCGACGGCGACAATCTCGAACATCATTGGCGTCGACGCATCGATTGAGCCTTGTTTTGGCAACCTGTCGGTCAAGTCCAATCTGTCGGGCGAGTTCACCATCATCAATCAGGCCCTGGTGCGCGATCTGAAGAAGCTCGGCATCTGGGACGATGTGATGGTGATGGATCTGAAGCATTTTGATGGCTCGCTGCGGCGCATCGACCGTGTACCTGAAGAGCTGAAGCTGCTCTATGCCACAGCCTTCGAGGTCGAGACGCAATGGCTGGTTGAAGCTGCCGCAAGGCGCCAGAAATGGATCGATCAGGCCCAATCGCTGAACATCTATATGGCCGGCGCTTCGGGCAAGAAGCTCGATGAAACCTACAAACTCGCCTGGCTGCGCGGCCTGAAGACGACTTACTATTTGCGCACGATGGGCGCTACCCACGCCGAGAAAAGCACGGTGAAGTCGTCCGGGCAATTGAATGCGGTGTCGTCGGGGGGTGGCGAGTCGATGTTGTCTGCGGCTGTTCCGGTCGACGACGGATTGCCTGCCACCGATATGAAATTCTGCTCGATTGACAATCCCGACTGCGAGGCCTGTCAATAAACGAAGTGATGCCGCATGACAGGCCGTCTTGTCAGGTCGTCAGTGGCTTTGGTCGAATGCCAGCAGCGGTGGGAATTGCCGCTGCGGCATTGCGACTGGCAAGGAGATACCGGTTTGCAGTTGAGGTTTTCTTGTCAATAAGTACTTGGCGTTTGACCGCAACGCTCACATAATTCGATACCTTAGGAAATACGCCATGCTGGTTTGGGAAGAAGAAGTCAAGAGCAACGGACGAGCTGCTGAAAATATCGCGATCAATCCTGCTGTGATCGCAGCTTCAGTTGCCGCCGCAATGGTAGTCAAAGCACCAGAAAAATCCATACCGCAAGTCGCGGCGCGGCGCGTCAATGCCGCTGACAAACGTATCATCAATGGGCAGACCGACGTCAACCAGTTGGTGCCATTCAAATACAAATGGGCCTGGGAAAAATACCTTGCCACTTGCGCCAATCACTGGATGCCGCAAGAGGTGAATATGTCCCGCGACATCGCGCTCTGGAAGGACCCGAACGGGTTGACCGAAGATGAGCGGCGCATCATCAAGCGTAATCTTGGTTTCTTCGTGACCGCTGATTCGCTGGCCGCCAACAACATCGTGCTGGGTACCTATCGTCATATCACAGCACCTGAATGCCGGCAGTTCTTGCTGCGGCAGGCCTTTGAAGAGGCGATTCATACCCACGCTTATCAATACATCGTTGAGTCTCTCGGCTTGGACGAGGCCGAGATCTTCAACGCCTACAACGAGATCAAGTCGATCCGCGACAAGGATGAGTTTTTGCTCCCCTTTATCGGCGCGATCATGGATCCGCATTTCCATACTGGCACGCCTGCAAACGATCAGACCTTGCTGAAGAGTTTGATCGTGTTTGCCTGTTTGATGGAGGGTTTGTTCTTCTACGTGGGTTTTGCACAGATTCTCGCCATGGGTCGCCAGAACAAGATGACCGGTGCCGCCGAGCAATACCAGTACATCTTGCGTGACGAATCGATGCATTGCAATTTTGGTATCGACCTGATCAATCAGTTGAAACTGGAAAACCCGCACCTGTGGACGGCGGAATTCAAAGTCGAGATCAAGGCTTTGTTCATGAAAGCCGTTGAACTGGAATATGCCTATGCCGAAGACACCATGCCGCGCGGCGTGCTCGGCATGAACGCATCGATGTTCAAGGGTTATCTGCGCTATATCGCGAACCGGCGTGCGGTGCAGATCGGCCTCGAGGAACTCTTTCCGAATGAGGAAAATCCGTTCCCCTGGATGAGTGAAATGATTGATCTGAAGAAGGAACGTAATTTCTTTGAAACCCGCGTCATCGAATACCAATCCGGTGGCGCATTGTCATGGGACTGACCCCGGACACATGACAAGCCCGGCGGCTTGTCATGTGCCTGGGACAGGCCCGAGCGCTTGCAAGCGCTTGGGCTGACCCCGAAAGCAGGATGAATTTCGACATGGTTTGCGCCTTGTCAATTTAACGCCCGACTTAACAGAAATTTTTGTCAAAGTCCTAAATTAGACTGACCAGCGTCTCGGCTCGTGGGATTGTCCGGGGCAAGTCAGAGCGTGGTGAAGCGCTTCGGCTGAATTTTTAAAGCTGCCAGTCGCGGATTTTGTAAGGTCAAGTTTGGCGAGCACCATGACCATTGGCTGAAAGGCATTGTTGGTGGCTCGCAACCCGATTCGCCGTAGCAGAGCGCTCCTCCTGGGCGACTTAGAACGGTGAATTGCTGCGCTGCAACGGCATGGCTGCTTGCAGGCAGTGCTCTTTCCACTTGATCAAGGAGAACTTGAATGGCAACTGCAACAAAGGCTTCGGCCAAGAAGGCCGCACCCGCGAAAACAGCCGCTCCAGCGAAGAAAGCCGCTGCGCCTGCGAAGGCTGCGGCACCAGCGAAGAAGGCTGCTGCGCCTGCGAAGGCTGCGGCACCAGCGAAAAAAGCTGCCGCACCTGCGAAGAAGGCCGCTGCGCCTGCGAAGGCTGCGGCACCAGCGAAGAAGGCTGCTGCACCTGCGAAGAAGGCCGCTGCGCCTGCGAAGGCTGCGGCTCCTGCGAAGAAGGCTGCTGCCCCTGCCAAGGCTGCCGCACCTGCAAAGAAGGCTGCTGCCCCTGCCAAGGCTGCCGCACCTGCAAAGAAGGCTGCTGCTCCTGCCAAGGCTGCCGCACCTGCAAAGAAGGCGGCCGCTCCTGCCAAGGCTGCTGCGCCGGCTAAGAAGGCTGCTGCCCCTGCCAAGGCTGCCGCACCGGCAAAGCCTGCAGCCAAGAAGGTCGCCGCCAAGCCAGTTGCTGCGGCACCATCAGCCAAGACGACCTTGAGCCCGCAAGCGGCTTGGCCTTTCCCGACTGGCAACAAGCCTTAAGACTTGAGCAAGGTGCAGTCAAACTGCACCTTGCCAGGTCCACCGGGAAGCCAGCGAGAAGGTCGGGCAAGCTTGCCCGACTGGCTTGTTCGCTCGCGCCCGGCCCGCTCAGCGGTTGAAAATTTCGATGCTGTAGCCGGCGACGCTTTGTTCGCCGGTTGACAGCAGTTTTTTCAGCGGCAGATCAGCGTTTGCTGCGATGAGAGGCGCACCGGCCTCGAAATCTGCTGGTGCGAGCATTCGTCTTGCCAGCAACCCGCCGGCTTGGTCGGTCAAAGTCAATTCGATCGATGGCATGGCCACTGCAATATCGGCCTTGTTATGCAGGGTCAAGGCGAGTAGATATTGATGGCCTGCGGCGGCTTTGCTGAGCGAACTGCTCTCGACGCTGAGAGCATCAATTCGCCGCCAAGGCTGCAACTCACAAGCGCGTATTTCGCACATTGCCCGCAATGCCTGCCGGGTCGCCGGGTACTTGGCTGCTATGGCGTCATGAAAATGATCTACAGCCTGTGCGCCGAGCATCAATAAAAGCAACAAGGCCAGCAGGCTCAAACCGTATTGCATACCGGGCTTGCTCCAACGATCAACCGCTGGTTTCCGCATGAAGCCGGGCAAGGGCTGCAGGCTGTCCGCATGTATGACGGTCAAAGGGACAGTTGCAGAAATATCGATCTCGATCAGGTCCGCAGCAGGCTCGGCATTGCTGCTTGTCGTATCAGCCCAATGCGGTTCTTGACGTGAGTCTGGCTTGACAGGCCGCTCGGCCACGATAAGGTCGGCAGGCATTGTCGATACTTCGACAGTAATTTCAGCTTCCAGGGGGCTGCTGGATTCAGGTGCAAGCAGTGGCGGTTGCATGTCGTCGACTGGCAGCAATTCGACCATAGCGTGTGGCAGCAGCGGCGTCGGACTGGCTGGCGACCATGGCGGAGGCGGCTCCCGGTCCGGGTTGAATAGCTGCTTGCCGGCGTCGAATAATTCAGCGCAGCGGCCGCAACGCACCCAGCCCTCAGAGACCCGGAGTTGATCCTGCACCACACGGAAGATGGTGCCGCAGACCAAACAACGGGTGGCAAGCCTCATATCGCGATCATGCCTTGTGCATACCAGCAGGCGCAGTCAAACCCGCTGTGCGGTCATCAAGATCCAGCCCTCTTGCTCGTCGCTGACTTCCAGTCTGACCCAGGGGGCATAGGCGAGTTTCAATTCATCGGCCTGGCGCGCCAGAATCCCGGCCAAAATCAAGTGCCCGCCAGGTGCCATGTGAGCGCAAAGCAGCGGCGCCAACAGTTTCAGCGGCGAGGCCAGGATATTGGCCAGCACCAGCGGGTACTCGCTGGTCGCCGCCTCGGGCAAGGCGGCGCGCAATGACACCTTGTTGTCAAAGGCATTGGCCCGACAAGCCTGGATGGCGGCAGGGTCGATGTCGACCGCATCGATATTACTGGCGCCGTACAGTGCGACGCCGATCGCCAGGATGCCAGAGCCGCAGCCGTAGTCGAGCACCCTGTCCCAATTGCTGCCAAGCACCGCATGTTGTGCGATCCAGCGCAGGCACATACGTGTTGTGGGATGAGTGCCTGTACCGAATGCCAGACCTGGATCCAGGCGCATCACCAAGCGCGCTTGTTCTGGTGCCTGGTGCCATGAAGGGACAATCCAGAAATCGGGCGTTATTTCGACGGGTGCAAATTGCGATTGGGTCAGCCGGACCCAGTCCTGTTCAGGCACGGATTGCACCGCTTGAACATGCACATCCTCAGCCCAGTCCTGGCTCAGTATCAATGTTGCGCATTCGGTGGCTGCGGCTTCGTCGGGAAATAGGGCGCGAACGACCGAGCGTTGCCAGCCACCGCGTGGTGCCGGCATGCCGGGCTCGCCGAAGAGCGCTTGTTCTATCGGCGTATCGGCGTCGGCGTCTTCTACCGAGACTGAAAGCGCATCGAGTTCCATCAGCGCATCGCTGACGGTCTCGACCACATCCTCGCCGCAGATCAGAACCAGTTCGTGCAGGTTGCTGGCATTGGTCAACGTTTGTGCTGGCTCATCCAGCCCTCGAGGTAATGAATATTGGTGCCGCCCTCAACGAATTTGGCATCGACCATCAGTTCGCGATGCAAGGGGATATTGGTCAGAATACCCTCGACCACGGTCTCTGACAGGGCAATACGCATGCGTGCCAAGGCCTGCTCGCGCGTATCTCCGTGGACGATGATCTTGCCGATCATCGAGTCGTAATGCGGCGGCACGAAGTAGTTGGTATAGACATGCGAATCCACCCGTACACCTGGGCCTCCCGGGGCATGCCACATCGTGATGCGGCCCGGCGAAGGCGTGAATTTGAATGGATCTTCAGCATTGATCCGGCATTCGATCGCATGCCCGCGCAGGCTGATAGCGCGCTGCGTGAACGGGAGCTTCTCGCCGGCTGCGATCCTGATCTGCATCTGCACGATGTCGATGCCGGTAACCATTTCCGTGACCGGGTGTTCGACCTGCACGCGCGTGTTCATCTCGATGAAATAGAACTCGCCGTTCTCGAACAGGAACTCGAATGTGCCGGCGCCGCGATAGCCCATCTTGCGGCAAGCCGCCGAGCAGCGGTCGCCGATCTTCTCGATCACACGCCGCGCAATTCCCGGTGCTGGGGCTTCTTCGAGGATCTTCTGGTGGCGCCGCTGCATTGAGCAGTCGCGCTCACCCAACCAGACTGCATTCTTGTGTTCGTCGGCCAGCACCTGGATTTCAATATGGCGAGGGTTCTCCAGGAATTTTTCCAGATAGACCTGCGGATTGCCGAAAGCCGCTCCGGCCTCAGCGCGGGTGGTCTGCACGGCGTTCACCAGGGCTGCCTCGGTGTGGACAACCCGCATGCCGCGCCCGCCACCGCCGCCAGCGGCCTTGATGATCACCGGGTAACCGACAGCACGGGCGATCTTGATGATTTCCTTCGGGTCATCGGGCAGGGCGCCTTCCGAGCCAGGTACACAGGGTACGCCGGCGCGGATCATCGCTTGCTTGGCAGATACCTTGTCGCCCATCATCCGGATGGATTCGGGTGTCGGGCCAATGAAGGTAAAGCCGCTGCGCTCGACACGCTCGGCAAAGTCAGCGTTTTCGCTCAGGAAGCCGTAGCCGGGATGGATCGCCTCGGCGTCCGTTACTTCGGCAGTCGCGATGATGGCAGGCATGCTCAGATAGCTCTGCGCCGATGCGGCCGGGCCGATGCAGACCGCCTCATCGGCCAGCTTCACATACTTGGCATCGCGGTCGGCTTCGGAATAAACCACCACCGACTTGATGCCCATTTCGCGGCAGGCGCGCTGGATCCGGAGGGCGATCTCGCCTCGATTAGCAATCAGTATTTTTTTGAACATAGGTCCTCGGCTCAATCGCCCTGACGGGCTGCGCCCGGAGGGCAATTTGGCTTCGCCGCAAGGCTGGAAGCCTTGTCGCCTCGATTGGCACTCAGTATTTTTTTGAACATAGGTCCTCGGCTCAATCGCCCTGACGGGCTGCGCCCGGAGGGCAATTTGGCTTCGCCGCAAGGCTGGGAGCCTTGTCGCCTCGATTAGCAATCAGTATTTTTTTGAACATAGGTCCTCGGTTCCGTCGCGGTCGCCTGGCTCATCGAGCCAGAGCCGATCCGGTCAAAATGCTTACTCGATGATGAAAAGTGGTTGACCGAATTCGACCGGTTGTCCGTTTTCGCAGAAGACGCGGGTAATGGTGCCGCTCTTGTCGGCGTCGATCTCGTTCATGATCTTCATCGCTTCGATGATGCAGATTGCCTCACCTTCCTTGATCTGTTGACCGACTTCGGCAAACGGCTTGGCATTTGGATTGGCTGCGCGGTAGAAGGTACCCACCATCGGGGACTTCACCTCGTGACCTGTTTCGGCGACAGGCTCTGCAACTGCCAATGCTGCGACCGGCGCTGCTGCAACTGCCGCAACGGGAGCCGCGGCGACAGCCATGGGCATCGCCACATGGCTTGCACCGACTGCTGACTTGACGATCCTGACCTTGCCTTCGGCTTCGGTGATTTCAAGTTCGGAAATATTCGACTCGGATACCAGGTCGATCAAGGTTTTAAGCTTGCGCAGATCCATTTTCTTCTCCAACGAAAACATTTAAAAGATTGGCCGGTCAGCGATGAATGCTGCCTTGCCGGCGGCCTGTCAAGCAGGCTTTGAAAGCGGGTTGCCGAGTTGTTCGATGGCACAAGCCAAGGCCAGTTGGTAGCCCTGGGCACCGAGTCCGCAAATCACACCCAGCGCGAGCTCGGAGAAAAAGCTGTGGTGGCGAAAAGTTTCGCGTTTGTGGATATTCGACAGATGAACTTCAATGAATGGCAGATCAACAGCGGCCAATGCGTCGCGCATTGCAACGCTGGTATGTGTGTATGCGGCCGGATTGATGATGATGAAGCGGCATCCTTCTCGAGCCGCTGTCTGAATCCGGTCGACCAAGGCACCCTCGTGGTTGCTTTGGAGGGATTCTAGCGAAAACCCGGCTTTCGCTGCTATTTCTGCAAGATTGGCGTCGATCTGCGCCAAAGTTGTCGAGCCATAAACAGTCGGCTCACGGCTGCCGAGCAGGTTTAGGTTGGGGCCGTGGAGTACAAGGATTTGCATTTTGAGCTAAAAGAGCCGTCGATGTTGTCTGTAGTTCGAGACGTAAAAGTGCGATGACTTGCACTTTACGCTTTTTAGGACCCGATCGATAAAGATTGACGCAAATAAATCGATTTATGCCAGACCCTTCGCAAGCTCCCGCAACTCTTCAAGATTGGTGCTGCCCAGTTTGCGCCAGATGACTTCACCATCAGCTCCGAATGCCACGCTGAATGGCAAACCGCCTTGGGTATTGCCCAGCTTGCGCGTCAGCTCCGTTCCCGTCAAGCCGGCCATGCCAATGTCAAAGTCAAGTGGCAGCTTCTTCAAAAATTCACGCACCGGGGTTGGCGAGTCAACCGCCAAACCCAGAACCTGCCATCCCTGCGCCCGGAACTCCCGTTGGAATTGAGCCAGTTCCGGCAACTCCTGCACGCAAGGCGGACACCAGGTGGCCCAGAAATTCAGCAGCAAGGGCCTGCCTTGCAGGCTGGCCGCAACTAACTCGCCCCCTTCTGGCCGGTCAAAGCGCGAAGACCAGAAGGCCAGGGCCTCGGTCGAGAGCGCGCGTCCGGCTTGATGTCGCCAAGCCAGTCCCAGCCCCAGGGCAGCCAGGCCTGCACCGGTGATCAACCATTTGCGGCGTCGCTTGTTTATCGTCATGTCGGAATCTCCATCAGTCTTCGCAAGGCGGCGAGGTCGCCGCGTTCACTATTTCCGCGGGCGTCAGGTTTGAGCGCGCCGCGCAGGTCATCGAAATCGAGAATGCTCAGGTGAATGGTCACCAGTTCACCGAGGGAGGGGCAGCGAGCGGCCAGCGACAGCACATCGATCTGCCTGTTCCTGGGTCCTGCCGTGGCGCCGACTTCATAGTCGACGCCCTGATTGATCAGTGCGATCTCGGTGGATTTGCTGTCGTCGCAATAGAGCTGCAGGTGGATGTTGGACAGCCTTGTCGCCGTCCCGCGCCAGACCGCTCCACATAGATGAGGACGGAATTCTTCCAGACGCGCCATCCAGGTTGCTGCCAGTTGGCGCAGTGCGTTCAGTTCAGCAGGCTGGGTGTCGGCGCAGAACAGGGCCAGGTAGTCGCGTACTTCGTCTTCTAATTCATTGTTGTCGGGCAACCGGTTGCGTCCGTTACGTTGCAGGCCCAAGGCCTTCAGCGCCTGCTGCTTGGCCGGGCCATATTCAAGCCCCTCTTCAACCACTAGGCGGGCGGCAGTAGCGGCAATCTCGGCTGTGATTTGATTGTCGATCGGCATGTCAGGGGACTTCGACGCCGCCCATGCGTGCTTCGATGATGGCAGCACGGGACAGCAGATAGGGTGAAGCAGGGCGCTTCTCGAAGCGTTTCGGGGCCGGCAGCATGACGGCGAGGCGGGCCGCTTGCTCGGCATTCAATTGTCTTGCGTCGATACGGAAATAATGGCGCGCCGCTGCCTGTGCGCCGAACAGGCCTTCGCCCCATTCGACATTGTTCAAATAGATTTCCAGAATGCGGCGCTTGCTCAGCGCTGCTTCCAGCATCAATGTGATGACGAATTCCTGGGCTTTGCGGACGAAATTGCGTTCGCCGCTGAGAAACATGTTCTTTGCCAACTGCTGGGTGATGGTCGAGCCGCCAATGATTTTGGCTGTGGGCGGCGGTTTGGCAGCCGTTGCTGGCTTGGCTTGCGAGCGTTTCACCGCCCTTGCGGCTTCACGCTGATTGCGCTCCCAGGCCTTTTCCATCGCGTCCCATTCAACCCCACCATGGTCGACAAAGCCGGCGTCTTCACTGGCAATGACCGCGCGCTTGAGCTGATTGCCGAGCATTGCGGCCTCGACCCATTGCTGACTCCAGAGGACCTGCTGTTTATCGATGGCCAGGCGCCAGATTTCCGACCGCTGGAAGCTGCTCGACTGCGGTGCCACCCAGTTCATCAACATGATCCGCAAGCCGAAATAGACCTGCAATGCCAGCAGGCCGATGACAAGCAACAAGCCCAGGCGCAGCAGCGCGGCGGCTGTCCTCTTCATGCCAGTCGCTCGATCAATGCGGCCAAGACTGGCTTGGTTTCAGGGCGCAGTCCGCGCCAAACCTCGAAGGCTTCGGCCGCCTGCTCGACCAGCATGCCCAGACCATCGCGCGCTTGCGCGCCGTGGCTGCGTGCCCAGGCAAGGAAATTTGCCGCGGGCGGGCCATACATCATGTCCAGCGCCAGCGCACCTGGTTTGAGTACTTCAGCCGATACCGGCACGCCGGCTCCAGCCAGGCTCGCACTGGTGCCGTTGACAAGGATGTCGTAGCTGCGACCGCAGTCGGTCAGCCCGCAAGCCAGCAGTTGAACGCCACGGGCTTGCGCCAGTTCCTGGTGCGACTCAACCAGAGCGCGAGCCTTGTCGGGATTGCGGTTGGCCACAGTGATCGCGGCCGGAGCTGTGCCGATCAGGCCTCCCAGCACACCGGCTGCGGCGCCGCCAGCGCCGAGCAGCAGGATGCGTTGGCCAGCCATCGGGATTCCCGCATTTCTTTCGATGTCCCGTACCAAGCCGGCGCCATCGGTGTTGTCGCCGAACCAGCCATCCGGGTCAAAGCGCAAGGTGTTGACCGCAGTGGCCAGCGCAGCGCGAGGGCTCAATGTCCGGGCCAGCCGGCAGGCCTCAAACTTGAACGGCACGGTGACATTGCAGCCGCGCCCGCCCGCCGCAGCAAAGGCCTGCACAGTTGTCGAAAAACCGTCGATGGGGCATTGCAGGCGCTCGTAGCTGATCAGTTGGCCCGTCTGCCGTGCAAACTGCGCGTGGATGAAAGGCGACTGACTGTGCGCGACTGGATTGCCGGCAACTGCGTAAATATCAGGTTTCATCGGGGGGCACTCAAACTGGTTTCCAGACCATCTTCGCGGGTAAAACGAAAGCGCGAAGTGATCACCAGCACCTCCGCGCCCTGGCGCATCGCGCTGCTGAATTCACCGAAAGGCGCTGCGGCGAGAACGATAGCGACGGCCCGGCGATCGAGGTTGCGATCACCTGAAGGTGCAACCAGGTCGGTTTCGATCACCTGGCCGTGCAGATCGACATGAATATTCATCGTCAGTTCGCCGTATAGCTTGCGACCCTCATGTTCGGGGAAATAACGTGTGCCGCGATCTTCGACGCGCCGGCGCAAGTGATCGTAATACTTGGCGTAAACCACTTCGCGCGTGGCCGGACTGACATAGCGTTTGCGCGGCCTGGCGGATTCGTCATTGACACGTTTTTCAATCTCGGCGAGCAACTGCACCAGTTGTCGTCGCTGCTCCACTTGCTCGCGCGCAGCCAGCGCTCCCTTGTCGATCTGCGGACCTGATGGCGTCAACAAGGCCAGCTCGCGCCGCACCACCGCCAGTAGTTGCTGCTGTTGTTCCTTCAGCTGGTCGATTTCGGCGCGCTGCGACTCAATCGATTCGCCGATCTCCATCAACGGAGATGGCGGCAAGGGCGAGCTTGACCGACCTTTTTCGAGTTCGCCACCGCCGGCCAGATTGGCTTGCGCCAGTGCCATTGCTTTCGTCGGCAATTCCTTGCTGCGCGAATTGACCAGCACCACTTCCAGCGACTGCACCTGGAAAACCCGGTTGAAACCCTCCGGGTCGACCAAGCGTAGCGTCAGCACTGCAGCATGCAGGCCCAACGACAAGACCAAAGCAATTTGCAGCGATGAAAGCTTGGCCGGCATCTTCAGCTTGCAGCGACTACCTCCGGGCTGACAAGGTCATCACCCGGCAGGTCGTCAGATGTCAGGTCAATGGCCAGGGTCAGCGGGCCGCTGCCTGCGGTCTCATCGTCGTCTATGTTGTCGGCCATTTGCGGCGCCTCATCGAGGCGCTCGATCAGGGACGCATGCAGGTCCAGCGTCATCTCGTCGGTGCCGGTGATGCGTACGCGCACATGGGTGCCGCGTGGCAGCGCATCGCAGCCCGCGACTTTGAAGACCAGAGGAAGGTCGTCGGCTCGCACCAGACCATCCTTCATCACGACGGCGTTCAGTTCGGCGATCTGCATCTGCGTCACGTAGCGCAGCGTCCAGAAGCGCTCGATGCCGTTCTGGAAACCGTTGTATTCAGCATAAGCTGAGTCAAAACCCGAGATGATCGAGAACAGCTGTGCGTCCTTGGGCTTGAACGGCGCCACCAGGGCCGCGGTGCGGCCATGCCTGGCGCAGGCAATGATCTGCCATTGATTGACCAGATCAACATAGCGGCGCAGCGGCGAGGTGGCCCAGGTGTATTGCGCCACTCCGAGGCCGGCATGCGGCTGGGCCTTGGTGCCCATTCGCACCTTGATGCCTGGTGCCATGCTGGCTTGGCTGCGATAGATGCCCGGCAGACCCAGTTCATTCAGCCAGCCGCCCCAGGTCGAATTGGCCAGAATCATCGCTTCGGCAACGATCAGATCAAGCGGTGCGCCGCGCTGTCGGGTGCTGATGCTGACCAGCTCGCTGCCGTCAGGTTCGCCGGGCGAGGCCTGCGGATTGGCGGCGCTCAGGCGGAAGTTGTAATCGGGGCGGTTGAAGTTCTCGGGCTTGCCACGCACGACTTCGCGCTGCGCTTTCAATGACTTTGCAAGCCGGAAGGCGAAAGCCAGTTCAGGCGCGAATGCATAGTCGGCAGTCTCCTCGCCGGTCAGCGTCGCCTCGGTGATCAAGGCATCGAGCTTGTCATGGCGCAGATTGGCCTTGATCGGTACCAGTTCGAGCTTTGTCTGGCTGCTCTGGACTGCCAACGTGGCCTCGTCGAGCGTCACATACAGGGAGACGGCCGGGCAATTGCGCCCCTCGATCAGCGTATAGGCCTGCACCACCTCGTCGGGCAGCATGGTCAGCTTCCAGCCCGGCATATAGACGGTTGAAAGCCGCTCGCGCGCAACCCGGTCGATCGCCGAATCAGGCTGGAATGCCAGGCCGGGCGCGGCGATATGGACACCGAAGATGATGGTGCCGCTGCCCAATCCTTGCACCGACAGCGCATCGTCGATCTCGGTGGTGGCCGAATCGTCAATCGAGAAAGCGCTGACCTGCGCCAGCGGCAACTCGTCCTTGATCTCGGGTGCGACCAAGGCCGGGAATCCATGGCCGGCGGGGAATTGCTCGAACAGGAAGCGCTTCCAGTGGAACTGATAGGCGCTGCTGATGGCGCCAGCCGCTTTCAACAAATCCAATGGCGCTTTGTGCGAACGACGCGTCGCTTCGAGGACGGCTTTGTATTCAGGGCCGTTCTTGTCGGGTTTGAAGAGGATCTTGTAGATTTGCTCGCGCACCGACTCGGGGCAGCTGCCTGCGGCCAGGTCGGTTGCCCATTGTTCGATCTGCAGGCCCTGCAGGCGCTTGCGCTCAAGCCCCAGCAAGGCGGCCTTGACGATTTCTTCGGGCGCCTTCTTGAACATGCCTTTGCCGGCGCGACGGAAGTAATGCGGCGCGTCGAAGAGTCTGAACAGGGCTGCGGCCTGATGCGCGATGCCGGCCTTGGCGTCAAAATATTCACGCGCCAAATCGGCAAAACCGAATTCGTTGTCGGGGGCGAATTCCCAGGCCAAGTCGAGGTCGATTTCCTGCGCCAGTCGCTGGGCCTCGGCAATCAGCTCAGCAGGCGCTGGTTTTTCGAACTTGAGCAGCACATTGGCTGCCTTCACTTTGACGCGTTTGCCCGAATCCAGCTCGATTTGCATCGAACTATCGGCTTCAGACATCACGCGGCCGGCGAGGAATTTTCCGGCGTCATCGAACAGAGCAAACATATGGGTGCCATTGTCGCTGATCAGCCGCCCTGGCCCGCAAAGCGCAACTCACGGCGGCGGGTGAGTATCAGCCTGCAACGGCGAGCATCACTGCCGATGACTTGAAGACTGCGCTGGCCGCCTGGCCGATGCTCAGGGACATCGCCTCGACTGCGTCATTGGTGACGCTGGCGGTGATGACAACGCCGCCTGGCAGCGTCAAGCCGATCAGCGACGAGACGGCACCCCGCGCGATCCGCGAGATGCTGCCGGCGAGCTGGTTGCTGGCAGACAGCTTGTAGCCGGCGAAGTCGCCGACCAGCACGACGCTCGAAGCTTTCACCATTGCGAGGGCTTCCTGGCCCTGCTGCAAGTCGAGTTGCAAGGCAGCGCTGCTGCTCAGCGCCACCGTGATCGCCTGTCCGCCGCGCAAGGCGAGCCTGACTTCGGTGGTCACCGGCCCGGACTGGATGGCGTCAATGGTTCCGCTGAACTGGTTGCGGGCGCTGGTTTTCATCGCAATTCTCCTCAAGGTTCCGGCCAGGGCCGGTTGTGCAGTAATCCAGGCCTCCTGCTCATGCAGAAAGTCGGTATGGGCGCGCTGCAACTGCTTCCAGGCATCGAGCAGAGCCTGGCCTGCAAGCGTCAGCTGGCTGCCGCCACCGCCCCGGCCGCCGGTGCTGCGGGTCAGCAAGGCTTCATGGGACAGATTGGCGGCAGTTTCAAGCAACAGCCAAGCACCCTTGTAGCTGTAGCCGGCGGTGCTGGCGCCACGGCTGATCGAGCCGGTGGCGGCGACCGCTTCCAGCAGCGCAAAGAACCGCGCATCGAGCCGGCCCGCCAGACGCAACTCGCCGCTGAGAATTCTTGGCTCAGCCATCTCGGTCTGGGTCGAGCAATTGACCGATGCGGCGTGCCTGCGGATGCGGCATTTGGCCGGGGTTCTCGGGACTGAAAAATTCGCTCGCCGTACCGCTGTGCAGATCGATTTGCCGCATGACCTGGCCCTGCTCGATCACCAGCGCTTCATCGGCCAGCGCCAGCACATCGTCGATATCGTGGCTGATCATCACGATCGGGATCTGCCATTGTTCGCGCAACTGCTTCAGTTGTTCGCGCATGCCGCGCCGCAGCAGCGGGTTCAAGGCGGCAAAGGGCTCGTCCAGCAGCAGCAACTCGGGTCTGCAGGCCAGCGCGCGAGCCAACGCAACGCGTTGCTGCTGACCTCCTGACAGGTCGATCGGCCTGGCTTGGGCCAATCCCTGCAGATCGAAACGCTGTAAAAGCGTTGTGACCCAATCCTGGTTTTCGCGGCTCAAGCGCGGTTGGTGCCAACTGCACAGGCCGAAGCCGATGTTGGCGCGGACCGATAGATGCGGAAACAGGGCATAGCTCTGGAACAGATAGCCGATGCGACGCTCGGCAGGCGCCAAGTTGATGCCATGCTGTGAATCGAACAAGCTGCGCCCGCCAATTCGCACATGGCCAGCGTCGGGGCGCAATAGGCCGGCCATCGCCTGCAATGTCAACGATTTGCCGGCGCCGGATGGTCCGAACAGCGCCAACACCGGCGCAGCCGAACTGAAACTCATACGCAGCCCGAAGCGGCGCTGTTTGTCGCGAAGGCTCAGCTTGAAATCGACATCGATCATGGTCTGGAAAATCCATGGTTGATCAAGCTCTGCTGGGCTGCAGCCGATTGCAGATAGTCGACGAATTGCTGAGCCAGCAGCGGTTGCTTCGCTTCGCGGGCGACTGCCACCGGGTATTTCGCCCAGCCGGCGAATTGTTCGACGATGCGCACCTGCCCCTTCATTGACAGCGCGTCGCTGCGGTAGACCAAACCAGCTTGCGCCTCACCGCGGGCGACATGGGCTAGGGCCTGGCGAACATTTCCGGCCTGCACATATTTCGGCAGCAGTTTTTCCCAAAGGCCGGCCTTTTCAAGCGTTTGGCGGGCATAGCGGCCGGCAGGTACGCTGGCCGGATTGCCGATCGCGATGCGCCGAACGTCATTTCGATTCAAGTCGTTCAACTGCCGCAGCGGCAAACCATCTTGCGCCGGGACGATCAGCACCAACTGGTTGGCGCTGAAGTTGCGCCGGCTGCCAGGAACGATCAGTTGCTGGCGCTGCGCGCTATCCATGCTTTCCTGGTCGGCGCTGGCGATCAGGTCGACCGGCGCTCCTTGAGCGAGTTGCTGCACCAGCAATGACGAAGCTGCAAAGTTCAGGCGCAGATGGGTTCCGGGGTGAGCCGCTTCGAAGTTGTGGCTGATCTCGCGCATCGCATCGCTGAGGCTTGAAGCCGCCGAGATCGTCAGCTGCTGCGCATTGACCAGCAAGGGCCAAGCCAGGAGCAAGGTCAGGAGCCAGCGCATTCGCAACTCAAGCGCGGCTGAAAAGCCGCCGGGACAACATCAAGACGGCCATCGCGAGCGCCGAAGTCAGCAGCACCAGCCACAGCGCGGTGTCATCGTTGCCACTCTGCACCGCATCGTAAATCGCCATCGAAGCGGTCTGTGTTTGTTTCGGGATCGAGCCTGCGACCATCAGCGAAGCGCCGAATTCGCCCATCGCACGGGCGAAAGCCAGCAGGCTACCGGCCAGAATGCCGGGCCAGGCCAGGGGCAGGGTGATGCGCAGGAACACGCCCCAGGGCGTTTGCCGCAAGGTCCTCGCCGCAGCCTCCAGGGCTGGATCGACCGCGCCGAACGCAGCCCGCGCCGACTGCAGGACCAGCGGCAAGGCCACCAGCGTCGAGGCCAGCACGGCGCCATGCCAACTGAAGATGATCGAATAATCGAAGTGCTCATGCAGCCAACCACCTAGCGCACTACGCCGCCCCATCAGCACCAGCAGGCCGTAGCCGACGACGGTCGGTGGCAGTACCAAGGGCAACATGCAGGCAGCCTCGAGCAGGCCTGAACCGGGAAAAGATCGGCGTGCAAACAGCCAGCCCAGCGCAACGCCGGCGATCAAGGCCAGCAGCGTGGCCACGCCGGCCACTTGCATTGACAGCAGCAGCGGAAACCAGTCGAGCGTCGAAAAGGTGGCGAGCATTCGTTATGTAATGAGCTACATAACGATCATAGCCTTGTTCACGCCGCAGGTTCTTGTCTGGCCTGGTCAGAACCCGGGCCGGCGTTATCCGGCGGCGATTCGCATTGCCAGATGAGCCAAGGCATCTTCTACCTGGTCGACCAGTACAAGGCATAGGTCGCCTGGCTCAAGCCTGGCCAAGGCCTTGTCGATGGCGATGAATTCACCCTGGATTTCAGCGACGAAGCTGGTGCGGCTGGCACCTTGCAGACCTTCGCGCAACAGGGCCAGTACCTCGCCATCGGCGCGCCCGCGCTGGCAGGCATCTTCAAACAGGATCACCTCGTCAAACGCTGCGCCAAGGACCTGGGTCTGCTCGATGATGTCGTTGTCGCGCCGGTCGCCGGCGCCGCTGATCACCACCGAACGCTTCTTGCCCGGCAGCGCCTGCACGGCGGCGACCAGCGCACGCATTGCATCAGCGTTGTGGCCATAGTCGGCAATGACGGTGGCGCCGCGGTAGTCCATCACATTGAAGCGACCCGGTGCGTTGTCCGCATCGTTGGCAAAGCTGGCAAGTCCGCGCCGCACCGTGTCCCAGTCGAGTCCGACACCCCAAGCAGCAGCGACCGACGCCATCGCGTTCTCGACCTGAAATCCGATGGCGCCGCCGCGGGTGATCGGAATGTCGCGTAATGCAATGTTCTCGCGCCAACTGCCCTGCGCTGCGACCAGCATCTCGCCATCGATGAAGACGCAGCGCTTGCCTTGCGCGCGGTGTGTGGCCATCAGCGGATGATGCCGGTCAGCCGCAAAAAATATCACCTGGCCCGGACAGGCCGCAGCCATATTGGCGACTACCGGGTCCGCAGCATTGAGCACGGCATAGCCGCCGGGAGCGACGTTCTGCACGATCACGCGCTTGACCAGCGCGAGTTCGTCCACCGTATTGAGAAAATTCATCCCCAAATGGTCGCCGGCGCCCAGATTCGTCACCACCGCCACCTGGCAGCGGTCAAAACCGAGGCCTTCACGCAAAATGCCACCGCGAGCGGTTTCGAAGACTGCTGCTTCAACGTCAGGGTGCATCAGCACATTGCGTGCGCTCTTCGGTCCCGAGCAGTCGCCGCTGTCGGTCTGTCGTCCGTCAATCGTCACGCCATCGGTATTGGTCATGCCGACCTTCAGTCCGCAGGTCGTGAACAGATGCGCAATCAAGCGTGTCGTTGTCGTCTTGCCATTGGTGCCACTGACGGCGACGACCGGGATGCGGCCGTCTTCCTGCTTGTTCGGGCCGGCGCCATAGAGATGCGCAATGATGGCTTCGCCGACATTGCGACCCTTGCCATATGAAGGCGACAAGTGCATGCGCAGACCCGGCGCAGCATTGACTTCAACGATGCCGCCGCTTTGTTCTTCAAGCGGCCGCAACACGCTCTCGGTGACGATGTCGACGCCGCATACATGCAGACCGACGACCTGGGCGGCAGCAATCGCGCGGGCGGCAACTTCTGGGTGCACATCGTCGGTCACATCGGTGGCAGTGCCACCGGTTGACAAATTGGCATTGTTGCGCAAGATCACCCGGCGGCCTTTTTCAGGCACCGACTCAGGAGTCAGACCCTGCATTTCCAAGCGGGCTACAGCGATCTCGTCAAAGCGGATCTTGGTCAGCGAGGTCGCGTGGCCATCGCCACGTTTCGGGTCGGCATTGACCCGGTCGACCAGTTGTTTGACTTGATGCTTGCCATCGCCGATCACATGTGGCGGGTCGCGCCTGGCTGCGGCAACCAATTTGTCGCCGACGACCAGCAGTCGGTAGTCGCTGCCGGGCAGAAATTTCTCCACCATCACATGACCGATTTCCTCAGCGACACGGTAAGCGTTTTCCATGTCTTCACGCGTGTTGACATTGACCGTCACACCCTTGCCCTGGTTGCCGTCCTGCGGCTTGACCACGACCGGCAGGCCGATTTCTACCGCCACCTGCCAGGCTTCGTCGATGCTGTCGACCGGCTGACCGAGCGGCACCGGCACACCAGCCGACTGCAACAGGCGTTTGCTCAAGTCCTTGTCCTGGGCGATTGATTCAGAAACGGCGCTGGTCGCGTCGACCTCGGCCGCCCAGATGCGGCGCTGCTTGGCGCCCCAGCCGAACTGCACCAGGCTTCCCTGTGTCAGCCTACGGTAGGGGACGCCGCGCGCTACCGCTGCATCGACGATCGCACCGGTTGAAGGCCCGAGCCGCACATCCTCATCGAGTTCGCGCAGTTTCGCCAAGCTGGCGTCGACATCGAAGCTGCCATCGTCGCGTGCGGCTTCAACCAAGCGGCAGGCCGCCTCGAAGGCAAGCCGACCGACATCTTCCTCGCTGTACTCGACCACGACCTGGAAACTGCCCGGCTCGCTGGTTACATGGGTGCGGCTGAAAGTGACCGGGCAGCCGGCCTGCGCCTGCAAAGCCAGCGTTGCCTGTTCCAGCACATGGGCCAGCGAAATCAGCGGATGCTGGGTGCTGGCCGGGCGCAAAGCACCGATGCTGGGGAACATCGCGCGCAACCTGGCTTCAAAACCCGGCAGATTGGCGATCGACAACTCGACCTCATTGCAATGAACAATCGCTTCGATGGCCGTATGCCGGCTCCACATATTCGGGCCACGCAAGGCCCTTGTGCGAGAAACTTCCATAGGTCAAGTCCGGTTTCGTTCAAGGATTGTTCTGGCGGGGCTGCTGCTTATATTCTGGCCTTGGTATCACCAGGCAGATTCGGCACAAAAGTATCCATGCCAGCTGAAATCAGCTCGGGTGAAATATTCAAGGCCCAGGCTGCGGCGACCGCAGCCAAGACCGTGGAGGCATCGACTTCGGCGCTGATCGCTCTCTTGCTGGCAGCAAAGCGACGCAGCAAGGCATCGACATTGGCGCCCGAAGTTTCCGATTGGCCTTGCGCAAGCACGGCCGCACCACGTTGCAAAAAGACCGCCCGGCCGCCCTTGGCACGATGCTCGGCCATAGCCGGCAGCTTGCCATCGGCCGCGTAGAGAATCACTTCGCCATCGCTGAGTTCAGCCATTTCAGTCAATCTTGGCACCGCCGCGTTGAGCACGGCAACGCCTTCGCCGAGCACGACATCGATTTGTGTGCGCAGCACTTTGTAGAGCTGGTCGTCGTTGTACACGTCGAATTCGGCCAGCGATTCAATCCCGTCCATGTCGGTGACCACGCCGACTTGGCAGCGGTCATAGGACAGTCCATCGCGCAGCACCGAGGCTGCGCTGTTCTCGATCACGACTGCGTCGATGCCGCGGTTGATCAGCAAGCGGTGCGCAGCGTCCCAGCGCGCACTGTCCTTGCGCTCGACCTGACGGGTGCCCAGGAACAAGCCGTCGCGGCAGGCCAGCCCGACATGGCGGCCGTTCAAATGCAGCAACCAAGCGACCAGGCGGGAGATCGTCTGCGTACCGCGCGAGCCGGCCACACCGATGATCGGAATACGCCCGTTCTCCTCCTCGGCAAACAAATGGTCGATGATCGCTTTGCCGACGGGCTGCGGTTTGCCTTCGGCAGGCTTCAAATGCATCAGCAGACCCGGGCCGGCATTGACTTCGACGACGGCGCCGCCCTGCTCGTGCAAGGGACGGCTGATGTCTTCGGCCACGACATCGACGCCGGCGATGTCAAGACCGACAACCCGTGCCGCCAGGGCCACCGCATATGCGACCTCGGGGTGAACTTCGGCCGTGCAATCGATCGACACATTGCCATTGCGCTGAATCAGTACGCGGCGACCTGCTTCAGGAATGGCCGTCCCGCTCAAACCCTGGCGTTCCAGGTCAAGCAGGATGACCCCATCGCTGGCGGCGTTCAGGCGGTTCAGCGGAAATTCTTCGGTCAGTCCGCGCCGCGGGTCGGAATTGATCTGCAACTCGACCAGCTCGAGGACCGTTGACTTGCCATCGCCGAGCACCCAGGCGACTTCACCGCGCGCAGCAGCAACGAGTTGCCCGCCGACGACCAGCAAGCGGTGCTCATTGCCGCGGATATAGCGTTCGACCAGAACTTCGCTGCCATGGCGCTGGGCGACTTCGAAGGCGGCCAGGACATCGTCGCGCAGTTTCAAATCCAGCGTCACGCCGCGGCCATGATTGCCATCGGACGGCTTGACGACGACCGGCAGCCCTAGATCTTCAGCGGCTTCCCAGGCTTCTTGAGCCGATTTGACCGCCCGACCTTCGGGTACCGGCACACCGCAGGCTTTCAACAAGGTCTTGGTCAGATCCTTGTCGCCGGCGATGCCTTCGGCGATCGCGCTGGTCATATCGGTCTCTGCCGTCCAGATCCGGCGCTGGCGCGCGCCATGGCCGAGTTGCACCAGATTGCCATCGTTGAGACGGATATGGGGAATGCGACGGTCGGTGGCTGCGGCGACGATGGCGGCGGTTGACGGACCAAGATAGCAATCATCGAGCTTGTCACGGACCCGGGTGACGGCGGCTTCGACATCGAAGGGCAGGCTGTTGATCGTCGCCATCAACAAGGCATGACCTTCAGCCAGGGCGATACGGGCGACCTGTTCGTCACGGGCGCGGAACACCATGCGGTAGACGCCGCGGGTCGAGGTGCTGCGGGTCTGGCCAAAACCGGTGGGCATGCCCGAGAGGTTGAGTAATTCGATCACGACATGCTCAAGGACATGACCGCACCAGGTACCTTCGACCAAGCGCTGCATGAATCCGCCGCGCTCGCCGACGCCGCAATGGTGGTCACCCAGGGCCGGCAAGGCCTTGGTGATGCGATCGGTGAAACCGTCGAGCAGGTTGGTCGGCAAATCTTCCAGTTCGCCCAGATCCAGCCAGACCTCCAGCACCGGACGGTAAGTCCACATATTCGGACCGCGCAGATAATTGACGCGCAGCAGCTTGATATCGTTTCTCATAGGTAGCTTGCCCGTTCAGGGCCGGACGCATTGACGAGGAATGAGGCAGGGCGTGATTGTGCGCCCAGTTCGGTATCAGTCAGGTGGAACCGTATGCCGATGGCAAAGCAGCTCATAGGGTTCGAGCCAAGCTTGCGCAGTCGCAGTATTTTCGCTGGCTGTTTCGGGGACAGATTGATGAATTGACCGGGCAGTGCACGGTCTTGAGTGAAAATCGGCCTTCAAACATTGCCAAGAGCCGATCCCGGCGTCTTGGCTGAAAAACATAATGCACGATCATCATCTCGTCGAAACCCCTCAGCATCCCCAGTTGGCCGAATGCCAAGCGCGCTTGCTTGAAAATGAAAACGTCTTGGCGACACTTGAGGTTGACCTGGATTCGAAAATGCGCTTCGGGCGCGACTTGCTGGTGCTGACGAATCAACGCATTCTGGCCTGGAATGGCGACGCGAAGGCCTGGCTTGACTGGTTGCTGCAGTCTGGTTTGATCCTGAAACAATCGGACCATGGCGGGATCGGCAGCCTCGAGTTACTCGACGCCGAACGCCGTTTGGCGCATTGGCGGTTTACGCTGGCGATCAATGTGCGGGCGCAGCGCTGGCTTGAACAGTTCGAACGGCAGCAAGCTCGGCTGGCCGGCCAGCCCTTGCCCGAGGGCGACGAAGTCTCGCTGTGTCCCGCCTGCCAGGCACCGTTGCCGCCCGAGACCGAGGTCTGTCCGGTCTGCGCACGCGAACTTCACACGCCCCCTTCGACCTGGGTGCTGCTGCGCTTGTGGCGCTTCGCAAGACCTTATCAATGGCAGTTGATACTTGGCTTCGTTCTGACGCTGCTGTCGACTGCCGCGACGCTGGTGCCGCCCTACCTGACCATGCCCCTGATGGACGATGTGCTGATTCCGTTCCAGAACGGCAAACACATCGACCCCTGGCTGGTGGCGGCTTATCTGGGGGGGCTGGCAGGTGCGGCGCTGGTCGCCTGGGCGCTGGGCTGGGCAAGAACCTATCTACTGGCCTTGGTCTCGGAGCGTATCGGGGCTGATCTTCGCACCGCGACATTTGACCATTTGCTGCAGTTGTCACTCGACTATTTCGGCGGCAAGCGCACCGGCGACCTGATGTCGCGGATCGGGTCGGAGACCGACCGGATCTGCGTCTTTCTGTCAATGCATGCGCTCGACTTTGCCACCGATGTGTTGATGATCGGCATGACGGCGGCGATCCTGTTCTCGATCAACCCGATGCTGGCATTGGTTACCTTGACGCCGTTGCCCTTCATTGCCTGGATGATCCATCTGGTGCGCGACCGCCTGCGTACCGGGTTCGAGCGTATCGACCGGGTCTGGGGCGAAGTCACCAGTGTGCTGGCCGACACGATCCCGGGCATTCGCGTGGTCAAGGCCTTTGCACAGGAAGCGCGTGAGGCCCAGCGGTTCCGGGAAGCCAATGCGAACAATCTGAAGGTGAATGACAAGCTCAACAAGATCTGGAGCGTCTTCACCCCGGCCGTTTCGTTGCTGACCGAAATGGGCTTGCTGGTGGTCTGGGCCTGCGGCATCTGGTTGGTTTCCAATCAGCAGATCACGGTCGGCGTGCTGACCGCATTCATCGCCTATATCGGTCGCTTTTATGGACGCATGGATTCGATGAGTCGCATTGTCTCGGTGACGCAGAGAGCAGCGGCCGGCGCCAAGAGAATCTTCGACATCCTCGATCATGTCTCGAACGTGCCCGAGCCGGTCGACCCGGTCAAGCTGGCCGTGATCAAGGGCGGCATCACGATGCACGACATCGGTTTTCGCTATGGCAACCGCGCTGTCATACGCGGGCTTGACCTGGAGATCAAACCGGGCGAGATGATCGGTCTGGTTGGACATTCGGGATCCGGCAAGAGTACGCTGGTCAATCTGATCTGCCGTTTCTACGATGTCACCGAGGGATCAATCCGGGTTGATGGCGTCGACCTGAGACGCTTTGCCGTGTCGGATTACCGCCGCAATATCGGCCTGGTGTTGCAGGAACCCTTTTTGTTCTTCGGCACGATCGCCGAGAACATTGCTTATGGCAAGCCGCAGGCGACGCGTGACGAGGTCGTCGCGGCCGCGCGTGCGGCGCATGCGCATGAGTTCATCCTGAGGCTGCCGCAAGGTTATGACTCGCTGGTCGGCGAACGCGGGCAGGGCTTGTCGGGCGGCGAACGCCAGCGCATTTCGATCGCCCGTGCGCTGCTGATCGACCCGCGCATCCTGATCCTCGATGAAGCGACTTCGTCGGTCGACACCGAAACCGAGACTGAAATCCAGAAGGCACTCGATAACCTGGTGCTGGGACGCACGACGATCGCGATTGCGCACCGTTTGTCGACGCTGCGCAAAGCCGATCGCCTGGTGGTGATGGACCGCGGGCAGGTGGTCGAAGTCGGGCCGCATGACGAGTTGATGGCCAAGCAAGGTGCTTACTGGCGGCTTTATGAAGCGCAGGCGCGCCGTGTCGATGCCGACGCAGATGATGAAGCGGCTGACGATGTCCGTATCATGCCGCCCAATCCTTCCTCCCATACGATCAACGCTTGAGCCTGCCCTTCATGACGCAAACGATGTTGACGCTGCCATTTCAAGCGCTGTCTCGAGATGCTTTTGGTCATCTCCTTCTGACCGATGCCCAGGGCTTGCTGCATGAGGGCGTGGTGCCGGTGCGTGCGCATCCGATTTCGGCACCCGACGAAGGCCTGTCCCTGGTGGGGCAGGATGGTCATGAACTGGCCTGGATTGCCTGCTTGTCCGAACTGCCTGAGCGTGAGCGCGAATTGCTCGAAACCGATTTGGCCAGCCGTGATTTCATGCCGACCATCCTGCGCATCAAGAGCGTTTCGACCTTTTCGACGCCGAGTCATTGGACTGTCGAGACTGACCGTGGTGAAGCGCAGTTCATTCTGCGTACCGAGGAAGACATCCGCAGCCTGGGATCAGGCCGTTTGTTGATTGCCAGCAGTCATGGTCTTCAGTTACTGTTGGCTGATCGATTTGCGCTCGACAAGTTATCGAAGAAATTGCTCGAGCGATTCTTGTAAACCGCCTTGGCGCGAGCAAGGGCGCGTTGCGTCATTGCGGTTGAAAGCCGCTGGCCTTGATGATCCGCGACCAGGTCGCCGTGTAAGCGCGCTCGCGGGCGGCAAGCTGAGCCTGTGTCATGAAGCCAACCGACAAGCCCATTGCGGTGAGTCGCTCCTTGACCTCCGGGATGGCGATGACTTTGGCCAGCGCGACAGAGAAGGGATCGAGCAACGCTTTCGACGTACCTGCCGGGGCGAAGAAGCCATAGAAAGGCAATTCCTCGAATCCGGCCAGCCCGACCTCGCCCAAGGTCGGTACCTCGGGCAGCGTGGCCTGACGTGAGGAGCCCATCACGGCGACGACATGGAGTTTGCCGCTACGGTGGTTCTCTATGAAGTCCGGGATCGAGCCGATGCCAGCGGCAATCTGGTTGCCGAGCATGTCGTTGATCATCGGCGCGCTGCCGCGGTAGGGCGCTGCGATCAAGTCGATCTGAAACTTCCCGCCCAGCACCTTGACCAGAAATTCAGGCACCGAAGCCGGTGCCGGGACGCCGATTGCGCCTTTGCCGCTGCCGGCGTTCTTGACCCAGGCCACATAGGCCTCCACCGACTTGGCTGGAGTGCCGCTGGAAATTGCCAGCGCGTTGGCGAAACTGGCGAAGCCGCCCACTGGCATGAAGTCCTTGGCCGTGTCAAAGCCAGGGGTCTTGACGACCAGAGGCAGGATCGAGACCGTGTGGTCATGGGTCAAGAAAAAAGTGCTGCCATCGGGCGCCGCAGCTTTCAAGGCTTGCGCTGCCAATTGACCTCCAGCACCGGGCTTGTTTTCGACCAGAACCTGTACGCCGAGTTCGTCCTTCAGGCGATCTGCGAGCAGACGCGCGATCGCATCGGTACCGCCACCCGCAGGAAAACCGACCAGCAACCTGATCGTCTTGCCGCTCTGCGCGAAGGCAGAACTGGTCAAGGCAGCGCAGGCGACGGCGCCCAGCAATCGCAAAGTGCGGCGGCGGATCAGTGATTTCATGGCTTCTCCTGGATACGGACGGGTCGTTGATTCGGATGGGGCATTGTGAAGCAAGTCGAACTGCCCGCCAAAGCAGCATGCCACGACTGCGTCACAAGCCGCCGAAAAATATCCCGGAGGATTTACGTTTACGTAAACGTCAACCGGTAAACTGTCAGGCTGTTGTCGTCAGAACCCAGCTTCTGGCCCCATTCGAATCGGAGACTGCGATGAATCTGCCTGGCCTGAATTTTCAACTTGGCGAAGAGGTCGACGCGCTGCGCGATGCAGTGCAACATTTTGCGCAGCAGGAGATCGCGCCGCGCGCGGCTGAAATCGACGCGAGCGACCAGTTTCCTATGGACTTGTGGCGCAAGATGGGCGAGCTCGGGGTGTTGGGCATCACCGTCGCTGAGGAATATGGGGGCGCCAATATGGGTTATCTGGCGCACATGATCGCGATGGAAGAAATCAGCCGCGCTTCGGCCTCGGTCGGCTTGTCTTATGGCGCTCATTCAAACCTCTGCGTCAACCAGCTCAAGCGCAATGGCAGCGAGGCGCAGAAGCAGAAATACCTGCCCAAGCTGATCAGCGGCGAGCATGTCGGTGCTTTGGCAATGAGCGAGCCGGGAGCTGGCTCGGATGTCATCAGCATGAAGCTGAAAGCCGAAGACAAGGGCGGTTATTACCTGCTCAATGGCAGCAAGATGTGGATCACCAACGGGCCTGACGCCGACACCTTGGTGGTCTATGCCAAGACCGAACCCGAGCTCGGAGCGCGCGGCGTGACTGCTTTCTTGATTGAAAAGGGCATGTCCGGTTTCAGCGTGGCGCAAAAACTGAACAAGCTCGGTATGCGCGGCTCGCATACCGGCGAGCTGGTGTTCAGCAATGTCGAAGTGCCGGCCGCCAACATCCTTGGCCATTTGAACGGCGGCGCCAAGGTCTTGATGTCGGGGCTCGACTATGAGCGTGCAGTGCTGGCCGCAGGGCCGATCGGCATCATGCAGTCGGTGATGGACAACGTCGTGCCTTATATCCACGACCGCAAGCAATTCGGTCGCAGCATCGGCGAGTTTCAGCTGATCCAGGGCAAGGTCGCCGACATGTACACGGTGCTGCAAGCCGGCCGGGCTTTTTGTTACACGGTCGGCAAGAACCTAGATTTGCTGGGCCTGGAACATGTGCGCCAGGTACGCAAGGATTGCGCCTCGGTGATTCTGTGGTGTGCCGAAAAAGCGACCTGGATGGCCGGCGAGGGCGTGCAGATCTTCGGCGGTAATGGCTATATCAACGACTACCCGCTAGGCCGCCTCTGGCGCGACGCCAAACTCTATGAAATCGGGGCGGGCACCAGTGAAATCAGACGAATGTTGATTGGACGCGAGTTGTTTGCGGAAACGATGTGAAGCAGGTCGTGAGCCTCGATTCGGTGAAGGCTCATGTCCGCCTTGCGGACGTGAAGGCGCAATGCGCCGGCCGCAGCCAAATCGGGGCGGGCACCAGTGAAATCCGGAGAATGCTGATTGGGCGTGAGTTGTTTGCGGAAACGATGTGAAGCAGGGGCCGCCTATGGCAATCAAAGGCGATGAACAGCGACAATATGCAACATGACGATTGAACTTCAAGAGCTGCTGGACAGCAACAAGCAATGGGCCGACGAGACCGAGGTCCGCGAGCCGGGGTTCTTTTCGCGCCTGCTCACGCAGCAGACGCCGCAATACCTCTGGATAGGCTGCGCCGACAGTCGGGTGCCGGCCAATGAGCTGGTGAACCTTTTACCGGGCGAGCTTTTTGTGCACCGCAATGTGGCCAATGTGGTTGTGCATTCGGACCTGAATTGCCTTTCGGTGATGCAATACGCGGTCGATGCCTTGCGGGTCAAGCACATCATCGTCGTCGGGCATTCGGGCTGCGGCGGCGTCAAGGCCGCTTTGCTCGATGTGCGAGTCGGGCTGGCGGACAACTGGCTGCGCCATGTGCAGGATGTGCGCAATCACCATCAGGAATGGCTGGATCAACTCGACCTGCAGCAGCGGGTCAATGCGCTGTGCGAGTTGAATGTGCTCGAGCAGGCCCGCAATGCCTGCCAGACGACGGTGGTCCAGGATGCCTGGGCGCGTGGCCAGGAGGTCGTCGTACATGGCTGGGTCTATGGGCTGCATAACGGCTTGCTGGAGGATCTGCAGATCACCGCCGCTGCGCCTGAACAGGTCAGCCCGGCATTCCAGCGTGCTTTGCAAGCCGTCAAGCGGCGCTATGACGGCCAGCGCTTGAGCAGCCAGTCCTGATCTGCCCGGGCTTGAGCATCGATGTTCCCGCAGAAGCTCAACGACCCTCGCGCCTTTCAGATTGCCAAGGCGATGTTGGAGGGATTCAACCTCCATTACCGGATCTTTCGAGAAGCCTCGGCCGCTGCCAAACAGCGTTTTGAACGGGCTGATTGGCATGGCCAGCAGAGGGCCCAGCGCGAACGCATCGAGTTTTACGACTTGCGTGTCGACGAGGCCGTTGCGGCGCTGGAGCAGGCGTTCAAGACCAGTGCCTTGCCAATGGAAATCTGGCAGCAGGTCAAGCTGCATTTCATCGGCCTGTTGATCGACCATCACCAGCCCGAACTGGCCGAGACCTTTTTCAATTCAGTCTGCACCCGCATCCTGCATCACGGTTATTTTCACAACGACTTCATCTTCGTTCGACCGGCCGTTTCGACCGAATATATCGAGAACGAGGAGCCTGCCGCCAAGCCGACCTATCGCGCTTATTACCCGACGCGCCAGAACCTGGCCGAAACCTTGCAGCGTGTCATCACCAACTTTCAGCTCGAGGTCGAATTCGAGGATCTGTCGCGCGATGCGAGTCTTGTGCTGGCAGCGGTGCAGAAGGAACTCGGCGATTTCCGCTGGCGTACCAATTTCCAGATCCAGGTGCTCAGCTCACTGTTCTATCGCAACAAGGGCGCTTACCTGGTCGGAAAAATCATCAACGGCTTTGACGAAACACCGTTCGCGCTGCCGATTCTTCATGGGGCTAAGGGCCAGCTCGTCATCGATGCAGCGCTCTTTGGTGAAGACGATCTGCTGATGCTGTTCAGCTTTGCGCGCGCCTACTTCATGGTCGATATGGAAGTGCCCAGCGCCTATGTTCAGTTCCTGCGCTCGATGATGCCGCGCAAGCCGCGTGGCGAAATCTACAGCGCGATCGGCCTGCAAAAGCATGGCAAGAATCTTTTCTATCGTGACTTCCTCTATCACCTGCGCCATTCAAGCGACAAGCTGCGCATCGCCCCGGGCATCAAGGGCATGGTGATGCTGGTGTTCGACCTGCCTTCCTACCCCTTCGTCTTCAAGCTGATCAAGGACTTTTTCCCGCCGCAAAAAGACACCTCGCGCGAGCTGATCCAGAGCAAATACCTGTTGGTCAAGCAGCATGACCGGGTCGGGCGCATGGCCGACACGCTGGAGTATTCGAACGTTGCTTTTCCGCGCCAGCGTTTTGAAGAGGAATTGATCGCCGAGTTGCGCCATTTCTGCCCAAGTTTGATCGAGGAAAAGGGCGACTATCTGGTACTGCGCCATGTCTACATCGAGCGCCGCATGGTGCCGCTGAACATCTATCTGCAGGAAGCCAACCCGGCGCAGATGGAGCATGCGGTGATCGAATATGGCAATGCGATCAAGGATCTGGTGGCGGCCAATATCTTCCCTGGTGACATGCTCTGGAAGAATTTCGGTGTGACCCGCCACGGCAAGGTCGTTTTCTATGACTATGACGAAATCGAATATCTGACCGATTGCAATTTCCGGCGCGTGCCCGAGCCTCGGACCGAGGAAGAAGAAATGTCAGGTGAGGTCTGGTACCGGGTCGGCCCGCGCGACATCTTCCCTGAAACCTTCGGGCCGTTCTTGCTCGGCCATCCTGGCGTGCGCGCACTTTTCATGCGCCACCATGCCGACCTGCTCGATGCCGGCTTCTGGCAGTCGCACAAGGCGAGCATCCTGGCCGGCCATGTGCACGATGTTTTTCCCTACGACGAGCACAAGCGCTTCAATTCAACCCACGGCGGCGCGGTCAGCAACTCGGCGCTGATGGATTCGATAGGCCATCTCGATCTTCCGGTTCAATAAGGAGCTTCTCAATCATGTCGGATCCCGTTGTCATCGTTTCTGCCGCACGCACGCCGATCGGTGGTCTGCTCGGCGATTTCTCCAGCTTGGCAGCCTGGGAGTTGGGTGCCGCGGCGATTCAAGCCGCGGTCCAGCGCGCCGGCATTTCCGCCGACCTGATCGATGAGGCCTTGATCGGCAACTGCCTGATGGCGGGTCAGGGTCAGGCGCCGGCGCGCCAGGCGGTGCTGAAAGCCGGTCTGCCGCAATCGGTCGGCGCGGTGACGCTGTCGAAGATGTGCGGTTCCGGTATGCGGGCCGTGATGTTCGCGCATGACGCCTTGAAAGCCGGCAGCGCCGAGATCATGATCGCCGGCGGCATGGAGAGCATGAGCAATGCGCCGCATCTGATGCATGCCCGCAAAGGCATCAAATACGGCGCCGCGCAATTGTTTGACCATATGGCGCTTGACGGGCTCGAAGATGCCTATGAGCGCGGCAAGGCGATGGGTGTTTTCGCCGAGCAATGCGTGGCCCGGTACGGTTTCAGCCGTGCGGCCCAGGATGCTTTTGCCGTGGCGTCGACCGAGCGGGCAAGGCGCGCTAATGAAGATGGCAGCTTTGCCTGGGAGATCGCGCCGGTGACGGTCTCCGGCCGAGGCGGCGACGTCGTCATCAGCCGCGACGAACAACCGTTCAAGGCCAAGCTCGACAAGATCGCCGGCTTGAGGCCGGCCTTTGTCAAGGATGGCACGATCACCGCAGCGACTTCCTCGTCGATCTCCGATGGTGCTGCCGCGATGTTGCTGATGCTCGAAAGCCGGGCCGCCAAGCTCGGTCTGCAACCGGTGGCGCGCATCCATGGCCATGCAGTGCATGCGCAGGCACCCGAATGGTTTGCCACCGCGCCAGCCGGCGCGATTGCCAAGCTGCTGGCCAGGAATGGCTGGGATGTCGGCAATGTCGACCTCTGGGAAGTCAACGAGGCCTTTGCCGCTGTCACGATGGCGGCGATGGCCGAGTTCCAGCTGCCGCATGAGAAAGTCAATGTCAACGGCGGCGCAGTCGCGCTCGGCCATCCGATCGGCGCCTCAGGCGCGCGCATCATCGTCACCCTGATCGGCGCCTTGAAACATCGCGGCCTGAAGCGCGGCGTCGCCTCTCTCTGCATCGGCGGCGGAGAAGCGACTGCGCTAGGCATCGAGATCCTGTGAATCTCGATGCCGCGCAGTCGGGCGCTAGGCCTGGAAAATCTGTGAATCTCGATGCCGCGCAGTCGGGCGCTAGGCCTGGAAAATCTTTGAATCTCGATGCCGCGCAGTCGGACGTTCGGCAGCGCTATGGCCCTGGGCCGCGCAGTCGGGCGCCTGGAATTGAATGGGTCTGAGCCGCAATACCACCTCGCTGCATGGCGAACCAAAACAGGAAATACGATGATCCTCTCAGAAGAGCACCAAGCCGTTCAGGACGCGATCCGCGCCTATGTTCAGGAACAGATTGCGCCGCAAGCCGCAACCTGGGACAAGAGCCATCATTTCCCTGCGGCTGAGCTGAAGGGTCTGGCGGCGCTGGGCTGCTATGGAGTCGCTGTGCCGACCGGCTATGACGGCGCCGGTCTCGACTATCTGGCGCTGAGCATCATTATTGAAGAGATCGCCGCCGGCGACGGGGCTACCTCGACGGTGGTCAGCGTCAACAACTGTCCGGTTTGTTCGATCCTGATGGCCTTCGGCAACGAGGACCAAAAGCAGCGGTTCCTGAAACCGTTGGCGCGCGGCGACATGCTCGGTGCGTTCTGCCTGACCGAACCCCATGTGGGTTCAGAAGCCGGCGGGCTGAAGACGACGGCGGTTCGCGACGGCGCTGACTATCTGATCAATGGGGTCAAGCAGTTCATCACCAGCGGCAAGAACGGCGATCTGGCGATCGTCATGGCGGTGACTGACAAAGCCGCTGGCAAGAAAGGCATCAGCGCCTTTCTCGTGCCGACGGCGACGCCTGGCTATCTGGTCGCCCGGATCGAAGACAAGCTTGGTCAGCATGCCAGCGACACCGCACAGATCAACTTCGAGAACTGCCGCGTGCCGGCCGCCAATTTGATCGGCATCGAAGGTCAGGGGCTGAAGATCGCCTTGTCGGGGCTGGAAGGCGGGCGCATCGGCATCGCCAGTCAGGCGGTGGGCATGGCGCGGGCGGCGTTCGAAGCCGCGCTGCAGTACAGCAAGGACCGCAGCAGCTTCGGCCAGCCGATCTTCAAGCATCAGGCGATCCAGTTCAAGCTCGCCGACATGGCCACCCAGATCGAAGCGGCGCGGCAGTTGATCCGCCATGCTGCTTGTCTGAAGGACGCCGGCCTGCCTTGCCTGAAGGAAGCCGCGATGGCCAAGTTGTTCGCCAGCGAGATGGCTGAAAAAGTCTGCTCGGAAGCGATCCAGATCCACGGGGGCTATGGCTATGTCAGCGACTTCCCCGTCGAGCGAATCTACCGCGATGTGCGCGTCTGCCAGATCTATGAGGGCACGTCCGAGGTGCAGAAGATCCTGATCGGGCGCGCCTTGGCGGCTTAGCGCGAGCCCTCAGGCTTGGGCTTTCCAGCGCTTCAGCAGCAATGCGTTGCTGACCACCGAGACGCTTGAAAAAGCCATCGCCGCACCCGCCAGCACCGGGTTCAAGAGGCCGAAAGCGGCCAGCGGAATACCGACGACGTTGTAGGCAAAAGCCCAGAACAGGTTCTGCCTGATCTTGGCATAGGTGCGGCGCGAGATCGAAATCGCGTCTGCGACTAGCGCCGGGTTGCCGCGCATCAGCGTAATGCCGGCTGCGGCCATCGCGACCTCGGTGCCGCTGGACATCGCCATGCCGACATCGGCGGCAGCCAGCGCCGGCGCATCATTGATACCGTCTCCCACCATCGCGACGCGTCGCCCGCCGGCGCGCAACTCGGCGACGATGCGGGCCTTGTCGGCCGGCAGCACTTCCGCGTGCAGCAAATCGATTCCCAGCGCCTGGGCTACGGCGCCGGCGCTGCCGCGGTTATCGCCGCTGAGCAACGCCGTCTTGATGCCCATCCGGTGCAGGCGCGCTATCGCTGCAGCAGCAGAATTTTTGACTGCATCGCCGAAGGCCAGCATGCCGATCAATCGCGGTGGATCCTCGACGACGGCCAGCCAGGACAGGCTGTGACCTTCAGCCTGCAATGACCCAGCGCGTTGCTGCCAGGCTGTCAGGTCGATGCCTTGTTCCTGCATCAAGCGGCTGCTGCCCAGCAACAGATTCATGGGGTGACCTTCGAAATTGACGCTGCCTGTCACGCCGCGCCCTGGCAAGGCACGCAGATCCTGCACCGGCAGCGGCGGCAATGAGGCGGCCGTAGCAGCATGGCTCACGGCATGAGCCAGTGGATGTTCGCTGCCGGCTTGGAGGCTGGCTGCGAGCAGCAAGAGCTCGGGTTCGCCTTCGATCGCCACCAGTTGCGGCCGGCCCTCGGTCAATGTGCCGGTCTTGTCAAAAGCGACCAGTTCGATGCCATGGGCCAGTTCCAGCGCTTGCGCGTCCTTGATCAAGATGCCATAGCGTGCGGCGACGCCGGTGCCGGCCATGATGGCGGTCGGCGTCGCCAGCCCGAGCGCGCAGGGGCAAGCGATCACCAGCACCGAGACTGCGTTGAGCAGCGCATGCTCCCAGTTGCCACCCAGCAGCCCCCAGCCGAGCAGCGTCAGCAGCGCCAGGCCCAGCACCACCGGAACGAAAACTGCGCTGACCTGATCGACCAGGCGCTGGATCGGTGCCTTTTGGCCTTGAGCGTCCTCGACCATGCGGGCGATCCGCGCCAGCGTCGATTCAGCTCCGATTGCCGTGCAACGCAGTTTCAGCAAGCCATCGCCATTGACCGCACCGCCGGTCACCTGGTCACCCGGCGACTTGGCCACTGGCAGGCTTTCGCCGGTGATCAAGGATTCATCGGCCTCGCTGCTGCCTTCGAGCACCTGGCCGTCGACCGGGATGCGCTCGCCGGGTCGCACCAGGATCAGGTCTCCAAGCTGCAGCGCGGCGACCGGCAGCAACAACTGCTGGCCGTCACGCAGTACCAGCGCTTGCTCGGGTTGCAGCGCTTGCAGCGCGCGGATCGCCGCCGTGGTCTGGCGCTTGGCGCGCGCTTCCAGCCATTTGCCCAGCAGCACCAGGGTGATCACGACCGCCGCCGACTCGAAATAGAGCGCCATCGCATGCGGCCCCTGCATCAGCAACTGGTAGACCGACAAGCCGAAGGCGGCGCTGGTGCCGAGGGCCACCAGCAGATCCATATTGCCGCTGGCGGCACGCAGCGCGGCCCAACCGGCTTTGTAGAAGCGCGCGCCGAGCCAGAACTGCACTGGCAAGGTCAGCGCCAGCTGCCAGTAACCGTTCAGCATCCAATGTTTTCCTGCCAGCATTGCCAGCATCGGCAGCGCCAAGGGGGCCGAAAGCAGGGCCGCGATCAGCACCGGCCAGCCGCTGCTTTGCCAGGGCGCTTGGGTCGGCGTCTCGGCCTCGAGGCTGGCCGAATAACCTGCTTTGCTCACGGCAGCGATCAGCAGATCTGGTGTGACATTGGAAAGCAATCTGATGCTTGCCGTTTCGGTCGCCAGATTGACTTCGGCGCTGAGCAAGCCGGGAATCTTTTTCAGCGCGCGCTCGACCCGGCTGACGCAGGAGGCGCAGGTCATGCCGCTGATCCGCAGCCGCAGCTGTTGTTGCTTCAATTGGTAGCCGGCTTTTTCTACTGCAGCCTGCAAGGCTTCGAAGGGTGCCGAACCCTCGACGCTGGCAACTTCGGTGGCCAGATTGACATCGGCCTGGATCACGCCGGGCACAGCCAGCAAGCGTTTTTCAACCCGCGCAACGCAAGATGCACAAGTCATGCCTTCGATCGGTAATTTCGATTGATAGTTCAGTTGGCTCATCTGCCTAGTGTCAACCATCGAGCGGCCTGATGCGGTTAAGCTGGCGCAAAGCTGCTCAGGAGCGACAAGCAATGAACCAATTCCAATTCCATCTGCCCGACATGACTTGCGGGCATTGCGCCGCAACGGTGACCAAGACGCTGCTGGCCCTCGACTCGGAAGCGCAAGTCAATATCGACCGCCCTGCCAGGCAGGTGCAAGTCAGTACCAGCGCGAATCGCGAAGCGCTGGTGGCGGCTTTGAGCGAAGAGGGTTTCCCGCCAGCGGAATGATCATCCGGACCGGCGGCCCGGATGATCAGGCGATCAGGCGCGCTTCAGCGCCTCGCTGTCGATCGGCAGACTGCGCAAACGCACGCCGGTGGCAGCGAAGATCGCGTTGGTGACAGCCGGCGCGATCGGCGGTGTGCCGGGCTCGCCGATGCCGCCGGGCGCTTCCATGCTGGGCAGGATATGCACTTCGACTTTGGGCATCTCGTTGATGCGAACGACCGGGTAGTCGTGGAAATTGCCCTGTTCAACGCGGCCATCCTTGTAGCTGACCTTGCCGTATAAAGCGGCTGACAGGCCGAAGCAGATCGCACTTTCGATCTGGCGTGCAATCGTCAGTGGGTTGACGGTCATGCCGCAATCAACCGCAGCGGTGACACGGTGCACGCGGGGCTTGCCATCTTTGGCCACCGAAACTTCGACCACCTGGGCGACATAGCTGCCAAAGCTCTCGGCCACCGCGATACCGCGCTTGACGCCAGCCGGCAGCGGCTTGCCCCAGCCGGCTTTGGCCGCCGCCGCCACCAATACGGCCTGGTGGCGCGGCTTCTTGCTCAGCATGGATAGTCGGAACTGCAGCGGGTCGGCCTTGGCTGCATGGGCCAGCTCGTCGATGAAGCTTTCGATGAAGAAGGTATTTTGCGAGCTGCCGACCGAACGCCAGAACCAGACCTGCGGACCGGGTTCGGCGCGACCATAGGCGATGCGCTGATTCGGAATGTCATAGGGATGGTCAGCCAGACCTTCTACAGCCATCGCGTCAACACCGCTTGCCGGAAGCGCCATGAAGCCGCTGCCAGCCATGATCGACGGCGCAGCCACATTGGCGTTGAGCAGCGTGGCCCGGCCCTGGGCGTCGAGCGCCGCGTTGAACTGCACCAGCGCTGCCGGGCGGTAATAGCCGGCTGCCATGTCGTCTTCACGGGTGTAGATCAGCTTGACCGGACTGCCGCTGAGCTTGGACAGCAGCGTCGCGTCGATCGTGAAGTCAGGCGCAAAACGCCGCCCGAAGCCGCCGCCGAGCAGCATCGTATTGACCTTGACCTTGGCTGGCGTGACCTGTGCCACCTGGCTCAGGATGCCTTGCGCCGGACCCTGGCTTTGGGTGCCGGCCCAGATCGTCACGTTGTCGCCCTGGACCCAGGCCAGGCAGTTCATCGGCTCCATGCAGGCATGGGCCAGATAAGGCACTTCATAGCTGGCGCTGAGGCGCTGCGCTGCATCGGCTACAGCCGGCTCACCTTGCTTGAAGGCGATGGCGCCGCTGCTTGCGGCTTGGGTGGCAGCCTCTGTCAGCATTGTGGTGACCTTGGCGCTCGAGAGCAAAGCTGGGCCGAGATCCCATTGCACTGCCAGCGCGTCGCGACCTTTCTTGGCGGCCCAGAAGCCATCGGCCAGCACCGCTACGCCGTTCCGTATCGCGATGATTTTCTGCACGCCCTTGATTGCCTTGGCTGCAGCCTCGTCCATCGACTTGAGCTTGGCTTGGGGCGAAGGCGAACGCGCCATCACGGCCACCAGCATGCCGTCGATGCGGGCATCGATGCCGAACATCGCGCTGCCGTTGACTTTGGCCGGGGTGTCCAGGCGGCGGGTCGGCTTGCCCAGAATCTTGAAGTCTTTCGGCGCTTTCAGCACCGGCTTGGCCGGCAGCGTCAATTGGCTTGCCGCGGCGACGAGGGCGCCGTAGCTGAGCTTTCTGCCATCAGGTGCAATCACCTGGCTGCGCTCGGTGCGCAGTTGCGCGGCAGGCAGACGCCATTGGGCTGCAGCAGCGGCGACGAGCATCTCGCGCGCTGCCGCACCTGCTTCACGCAGCGGTGTCCAGAAGGCCCTGATGGTGGTGCTGCCGCCGGTCGCCTGCATGCCGAACATCGGGTTGTTGTAGGCTGAATCAGCTTGGGCCTGCTCGACGCTGACCAGTTTCCAGTCGGCATCGAGTTCTTCGGCCACCAACATCGGCAGTGCGGTCAGCACGCCCTGGCCCATTTCGGCCGAACCGCTGATGATGGTGATGCGGTTGTCGGGCGTGATGCGCAGCCAGGCATTCGGCGCGAAGGTATTGGTCTGGGCTTGTGCGCGCTTGAGCGTCAGGGGCAAGGCAAAGCCGATCAGCAAGGCCGAGCCGGCGCTGGTCTTCAAGAAATTGCGGCGGTTGGTTTGCAAGCTGTCCATCTCAGGCTGCCTTGTGGCTTGCAGAAAGCGACGCGGCGGCGACATGGATCGCCTCGCGGATCTGGCCGTAAGTACCGCATCGGCAGATGTTTCCGCTCATCGCGCCGTCGATGTCTGCATCGCTGGGCGTCTTTTTGCTTGCCAGCAGCGCGCAGGCGCTCATGATCTGGCCGCTCTGGCAATACCCGCATTGGGGCACATCGATCTTGACCCAGGCGGCTTGCACCGCGCTGCCGGTTTTGCTGGCGCCGATGCCCTCGATCGTGGTGACTTTCTTGCCGACTGCTGCCGACAGCGGTGTCGAGCAGGCGCGGACTGCCTGACCATTCAGATGCACGGTGCAAGCGCCGCAAAGTGCCATGCCGCAGCCGAACTTGGTGCCGGTCAGTTGCAGGTCTTCGCGCAATGCCCACAGCAGCGGCATTTCCGGGTCAACGTCGAGCGCTACAGCCTTGCCATTGACAGTCAGATTGATCACGGGATTCCTTGAGTTGGATTAAAAATTTTGATGGCTTTTGGCCTTGACTTGGCGAAGATCGTAAGTCAGCTCCAAGTTTTCCGCCTGACTTGCTCAGTCAGTCATCTGCCGGGTGAGGGCAGTGGCGCCAATCTTCACCGATAATGCCGAGGTGAAGCAAGCCAGACCGCCGCTGGTGCGAGCATGGAAACATGGCACTGGAGGAAGGTCCGGACTGCATAGAGCAGCGTAGCAGTTAACGGCTGTCCGGCGTGAGCCGAGGATCAGAGCAACAGAGACGAATCGATCGAACGTGCAAGGCGCAAGCTTTGCGGGACTGGTGGCGCAGCCACCAGGATCGGGTGAAACGGGCAATCTCTACGCGCAGCAACACCAAGTAGGCCAGTATTGATGCGGCTCGCAGAGCTGGCGGGTAGGTGGCACCGAGCCGGGCAGCGATGCCCGGCCAAGAGGAATGGCGGTCACAGGGCTGGCGTCGCAAGACGCAAGTCCTGCACAGAATCCGGCCTATCGGCTTGCTTCACAATAAATTTTCAAGGCGCCAGCAAGGCCTCGATCGTTTGTTGCACGGCCAATGCCTCGGCATAGCCGGGCAGGCTGTGCGGCCGACCTTCGATCAGCGCGACCCATTGGTCCAGTTGGTCGGAATGTGCGGTTTGGCGCAGGTCGCCGCTCAATCCCGGTAGCTTGCTGCCACCGCGCTGTTCGACCCGGCTGAACCATTCGCCCAGTTCGATCTCGCCCGTTGCAGCACGCCACAGCATCAGGTTGTGGTCGGCCAACTCGCCGCCGACCCGGCCTGAAATTTGCACCGTGACAGCGCCGATTTGCAGCAGGGCTTGCAGGTCAGTTTCGGCGCTGCGGCCGTCAGTCGGGTAGCTGACCAGCCTGTGTTTGACGCTTGCTGTCCCGAGCACGCGCTGCAGCGCGAAGATGAAATGCGACAGCACTTCGCGGGTGAAGCCGCCTTCGATGCGCTCGCTCAGCCATGCGCCAGCGCCAGCCTGCCAAGGCCTTGGCCAAGCCGCAAAGGCCAGTTCCAGCCGGACCTCGCTTAAAGCGCCCAGCGGCAAGCTTGAGTTGCTGCCAAAAGCCGCTTGTAGTTGTGTCAAGCCCGGTGCCGAGGCCAGCGCGAAGTTGACCGCGGCGCGAAGATTTTCCCGCTCGATACGGGCGATGCAGGCGCTTGCGGCGACGAAGTCGACGGTCAAGGGTTTTTCGCAGAACACGGCCAAGCCCGCGTCGAAAGCGAGCTCTGACAAGGCCATATGCGGTGCTGGCGGCGTTGCGATGTAGAGGCTGTGCAGACCTGCCGTGGCGATCAAATCGTCTGCACTGTCGGCGGCGCGCAAGACCGGCCAGGTCTGCAAGGTCTTCGCAATCGCGGCCGGATCGGCGTCCCAGACCGCGACGGCCTGCAAGCGTTTGTGGGCAGCCAATCTTGCCAGCATGCGCTGACCCATGACGCCCAGACCGATCACTCCGACATTCAATTGCTCACCCATGCAGCCCCCGGTTCAAACGCGCAGTTTAGGCGCGGCCGCTACACTTCCGCTCGCCCAAGAGGCCCGGCAACTTCGTCGGGTGCAGCAGACCCTGATCCCGAAGATGAATCCTGAAGCCAGCAAGTTATGGCGCGCACCGCGCTGGGCCTTGGCCGTTCTGCTGGCCTGTCTGGGCATGCTGGGCCCTTTTTCGATTGACACTTTTTTGCCGGCCTTCTCCGGCATCGCCGCAGCGCTTGATGCGACACCGGTGCAGATGCAGCAGACCCTGTCGAGCTATTTACTCGGCTTTGCGGTGATGAATTTATTTCACGGGGCGCTGTCCGACAGCTTCGGGCGCCGGCCGGTCGTGTTGTGGGGTATGGCGGCGTTCAGCCTCGCTTCAATGGGTTGCGCGCTTGCCGGCAGCATCGGCCAGTTGGTGTTCTGGCGTACGGTGCAGGGCATGTCGGCGGGGGCGGGCATCGTTGTTTCGCGCGCCATCATCCGCGATATGTTCGACCCGTCGGAAGCGCAGCGGGTGATGTCCCAGGTAACGATTTTCTTCGGCATTGCCCCGGCAGTCGCGCCCATGGTCGGAGGCTTCTTGTTCGTGCATGCCGATTGGCATTCGATCTTCTGGTTCCTGATGCTGGTCGGTATCACCTTGTTTGTCGCCAACTGGCGGCTCCTGCCCGAAACCCTGCACAAGGATTCGGTCCAGCCCTTCAATCTGCGTCATTTGATGCGAGGCTATCGCCGCCTGCTCGGCAGCCGCCGTTTCGTCCCTTTGGCCCTGGCCAGTGGGATTCCGTTCAATGGCCTGTTTCTCTATGTGCTGGCGGCGCCGGTTTTCGTCGGCGAACACCTGCAATTGGCACCGACGCAGTTCTTCTGGTTTTTCTGCTTTTCGATCGGCGGCATCATGGGTGGCGCCTTTTTGAGCGGCCGCCTGGCCGGCAGAATCAAGCCGAAGCGCCAGATCCGTTATGGCTTCACCATCATGCTGCTGGTGTCGATCCTGAACGTCGGTTTGAACTATTTGTTGCCGCCGAGCCCGTTCTGGGCCTTGCCGGTGATTTCGGCCTTTGCCTTCGGTTGGTCGCTGATGGTGCCGGTCGTCACGCTGATGGCATTGGACGAGGCACCAATGCGGCGCGGCATGGCGTCTTCCTTGCAATCCTGCATTGGCAGCGCGGCCAACGCCTTCGTCGCCGGCGTGATCGTTCCGCTGGTGATGCATTCCACGCTGGCCCTGGCCTGGACTTCGCTGGGCATGATGTGCATCGGCCTGATTGCCTGGCTCTGGGTCAAGCGCCAAATGGCCTGAGGGCTGGGTCGATCGACATGAGTTGGCCCAGGTAAGCTCATCTTCCACTTGCAGACCGGATTGCAAGTCCTTATTTTAGAACGATATATGCCTTCCTTGATGCTCGAAGGTATGAATCTAAGTGCTTGATTTCATTGAGTTTCTTGCGATTTTTCTTGACCTGGAACGGTTCCGTGATTAAAGTGGCGAAAAGTGCACTTTAGTGGGTTGCTGTGGCGGAATATGTGTTTCAGGGGGCTTCTGCCTTGGCGATGGATGCCAAGGGGCGTCTGGCCGTCCCGACACGCCACCGTGACCTGTTGCAGGGCCTGTGCTCAGGGCAATTGACGGTGACCAAGCACCCGGAAGGCTGCTTGATGTTGTTCCCTCGCCCAGCCTGGGAAAACTTCCGTGACCGTATTGCGGCTTTGCCGATGTCGGCTTCCGGTTGGAAGCGGATCTTTTTGGGCAATGCGATCGACGTCGAGATCGACGCTTCAGGTCGCGCCTTGATCGCGCCCGAATTGCGTAATGCCGCAGGTCTGCAAAAAGACGTGATGCTGCTCGGCATGGGCAGTCATTTCGAGCTCTGGGATGCGGCAGCCTATGCCCTGCATGAGGCTCAGGTGATGCAGTCAGAACTGCCTGCAGCCCTCAAGGATTTCAGTTTCTGATGGATCTGCCGCCCGCCATCGCGCCGCAGTTGCTGCACAACACCGTGCTGCTTGAGGAGGCTGTCGAAGCCTTGTTGACAAGGCCGGATGCGATCTATGTGGACGGCACTTTCGGCCGTGGTGGGCATTCGCGTTTGTTGCTCGAAAAAATGGCCCCCGAAGGGCGGTTGGTAGCGATAGACCGCGACCTCGATGCCATCGCTGCAGCCACCGAGGGCGATGCCAAGATCACTGATCCGCGGTTTTCGATTGTCCATTCGCCATTTGCCGATATGAAGTCCCGCTTGGCGAGGCTTGGTATCAAGCAGGTGCAGGGTGTGTTGCTGGATCTGGGCGTTTCGAGCCCACAGATCGACAACCCGGAGCGCGGCTTCAGTTTTCGATTCAGCGCACCGCTGGACATGCGCATGGACCGCAGTCGTGGCGAGAGCGCTGCAGATTTTCTGGCGCGTGCCGATGAGCGCCAAATTGCCGAGGTGATCAAGGACTATGGAGAAGAACGGTTTGCTGTTCAGATTGCAAAAGCGCTTGTTGCTCGCCGCGCAGAGGGGAAGCCGGTACGAAGCACGGACGAACTCTCCGACCTCGTGGCTCGTGCGGTCAAGACCCGGGAGCCGGGCCAGAACCCCGCAACGCGCACATTTCAAGCTCTTCGGATTCACGTCAATGCCGAACTTGAAGAACTCGAGCAGGGACTGAGCGCCGCATTGAATCTGCTGTCGCCAGGTGGGCGCATGGCGATCATCAGCTTCCATTCGCTTGAAGACCGCATCGTCAAGACCTTCATCGCTGCGCATAGCAAACAGTTGGTCGACCGACGCGCCTTGTTTGCCGAGCCCAAACCGCTGGCGCTGCGCGCTGTGGCGCGAATCAAACCCAGTGACGCCGAGGTACGCGCCAACCCGCGTTCGCGCTCGGCGATTCTGCGTGTGGCCGAGCGCACCGAAGCGCCGTTGCCGCTCGAGCATCAAAAACGTCGACGGGCGGAATGAGTGATGGCGCGCCTGAATATGTTGTTGTTGTTCCTCGTGCTGGGCAGCGGCCTGCTGCTGGTCCGCAATGCCTATGAGGCGCGCCGGCTGTTCACCGCGCTCGACCGTGCGCATACCGAGGCGCAGCGCCTGGAAGCAGACAGCCAGCGCTTGCAAGCCGAACGCCACGCTCAGGCGACCAATATCCGTGTCGAGCAAGTGGCGCGCCAGCGTCTGCAGATGAAAACGATCACACCGGCTCTGCGACAGTCTGCGCAAGACCACGCAGCTTCAGCCCCGGGAGCCAAGCGATGAAATGGCTGCGAAGCTTCAGCAAGTCGGTGCAAAGGAAGCCAGGTGCCAGGCCGGCGACCAAGGCCGGCAGAGACACAAGGCATGGCGCCGCGGCGCACGGCACAAGGGGCGTCAGTTATTCCACCAGCCCGCTGCTGGCTTCGAAGACGCCGCCATGGCGCTCGCATTTTCTGGTGGCTGTGGTTGGTCTGGCGTTCGCCGGATTGCTCGGCCGCGCGCTCTATGTCCAGGTGATCGCCACCGATTTTTATCAAAAGCAGGGCGAGGCCCGCTATGTGCATACGATCGAGTTGCCAGCCAGCCGTGGTCGCATCAACGACCGCAACGGTCAGGTGCTTGCCGCAAGTGTGGCTGTGCCATCAATCTGGGCGATCCCCAAGGAAGTAGATACCGACCCCGAAAAACGGCGCGCGCTGGGCAAGATCCTCGGTTGGAGCCCGGCCGAAGTCGAGCATCGGCTGGATCCGGCGACAAGATTCGCCTGGCTGCGGCGCCAAGCCGACGATTCGACAGCCGCGCAGATCAAGGCCTTGGGGCTCAAAGGCGTGTTCCAGGATCGGGAATACAAGCGCAAGTATCCGGAAGGCGAGGCCGCCGCCCATGTGGTCGGTTTCACCAATGTGGAAGAGCGGGGCCAGGAAGGCATTGAGCTGGCGTTCCAGAAAGACCTGCAGGGACGCGTTGGATCGCGATCGGTGGTGCGTGACCGCTTGGGCCGGGTCGTCGAGGCTGTCGGCGAGGCCGTCCCGGCGATGAATGGCCATGACATCGAGCTGTCGGTTGATTCCAAAGTTCAGTTTTTTGCCTATCAGCGCATCCGTGATGCGGTGGCTGATCACAAGGCCAAGGCCGGTAGCGTGGTCGTTCTCGACGTGCAAACCGGTGAAGTCCTGGCGCTTGCCAATTACCCAAGCTATGACCCGGGAGACCGCAAGAATCTCAGCGGCGCGCAGTTGCGCAACCGCGCGCTGACCGATATTTTTGAGCCAGGGTCAACGATGAAACCCTTCATCGTCGGACTCGCGCTCGAGACCGGTCGCGTCAACCCTGAAACGGTGATCAACACCGCACCGCGCAGCGTGGTCATCAGCGGTTGGTCTCCGACCGATGCGCATCCCCATGGCGACCTCAGCGTGACCCAGGTGATCCAGAAATCGAGCAATGTCGGTATCGTCAAGATAGCGATGAGCATGCCGGCGCGCGAGATGCACGAGACCTATACGGCCATCGGCCTTGGCCAGCGTCCGCAGATCGACTTCCCCGGCGCCATCAGTGGCAAGCTGCGGCCCTACAAGAGCTGGCGACCGATCGAACAGGCGACGATGTCCTTTGGCTATGGCGTGTCAGCCTCTTTGTTCCAGTTGGCGCAAGCCTATACGGTGTTTGCCCGCGACGGCGAAATCATCCCGGTCACGATGATGCGCAAGCCCGCCGGCGAAACGGTTCATGGCATCAAGGTCTTCTCGCCGAAGACCGCGCTGCAATTGCGTGAAATGCTGCAATTGGCCGCAGGTCCGGGCGGTACCGCGCCGCAAGCGCAGGTCAGTGGCTATAGCGTTGGCGGCAAATCGGGGACGGCGCTAAAGCAGGAAGGCAAGGGCTATGCAGGTCAAAAATATCGGTCCTGGTTCGTCGGCATCGCACCGATCAACAAGCCGCGCATCATCGTCGCGGTGATGGTCGACGAGCCGACGACTGGCGGGCATTATGGCGGCGAGGTCGCAGGCCCGGTGTTCAGCCAGGTGGTGGCGCAGAGCTTGCGTCTGCTGGGTGTGCCACCTGATCTGGATGTCAAGTCGCAGATCGTCGCGAACCAGAAGCTGCAAGCGGTCGAAGAGAGCTTCTGAGTCATGGCCAGCCGATTCCAATCCCCCGAGGCTGCAGCAGGCTGGTTGCAGCAAAAAGGTTGCGGCCGCTTGCAGACCGACAGTCGCATGGTCCAGGCCGGTGATGCTTTCATCGCCTGGTCCGGTCATGTCAGTGACGGCCGCAAGTTCGTGCCCGCGGCCTTGGCAGCAGGCGCCGCGGCCTGCCTGGTCGAAGCCGAGGCTGTCGAAGAATTCGGATTTCCTGCTGCTCAGGTCGCATCCCTGGTCGACTTGAAGGCGCAAGCCGGGCGGGTCGCAGCGGCTTATTACGAGATGCCCTCGAAAGCGCTCGCGGTGCTGGCCGTGACGGGCACCAATGGCAAGACCTCCTGTGCCTGGTGGCTCGCGCAGACCTTGTCGCTGCTGGGTCAACGCTGCGGCGTCATCGGCACGCTCGGGATTGGCGAGCCGCCAAGCCCGGACCAGCCGGCAAGGCTCGAAGAAACCGGGCTGACCACGCCCGACCCGGTGAAGTTGCAATCTGCCTTGCGCTCGATGGCCGATCAGGACTTCAAGGCCTGTGCGATCGAAGCCTCGTCGATCGGCCTGACCGAGAAGCGCCTGGCGGGCCTTTCGGTGCGGGCGGCCTTGTTCACCAACTTCAGCCAAGACCATCTTGACTATCACCAAGGGATGGATGCCTATTGGTCAGCCAAGCGAGAGCTGTTTGAATTCGATGGTTTGCAAGCGGCCGTGATCAACCTCGATGACGCCAAGGGCGCCGAGCTGGCGGCGGAACTGGCCGGGCGTCTCGAAGTCTGGACCTATGGGCTGGAAACACCAGCGCGCTTGAACGCGCATTCGCTGCATTACCGCGACGGCGGCGTGGCGTTCACCTTGCAGGAGCAGGGCGCCTTGCCGGTCTTGATCGAAACCGGCTTGATCGGTGAATTCAATGTGGCCAATCTGCTCGCTGTCATCGGGGGCTTGCGTGCGCTTGGGCATGCGCTGGCTTCGATCGTCGCAGTCATCGGCCGGGTGACTCCGGTGCCCGGGCGGATGCAGCGAGTTGGCAACGGCCGGGACCTGCCGCAAGTGGTCGTCGACTATGCCCACACGCCTGACGCGCTTGAAAAAGCGCTGAATGCCTTGAAGCCACTGACGGCGGCGCGCGGCGGTGATCTGCATTGCCTGTTCGGCTGCGGCGGTAACCGCGACCAGACCAAGAGGCCGTTGATGGGCGCGATTGCGGCCCGTTTGGCCGACCGGGTCACCATCACCAGCGACAACCCGCGCCATGAAGATCTGGCAGCCATCATCGCTAACATTGTTGCGGGCTTGCCTGCTGCAGCGCGTCCTTCGATCGAACCCGATCGGCGCGCTGCGATTTTGCATGCCGTACTTGGCGCCGATCGGCGCGATGTGCTGCTGTTGGCTGGCAAGGGACATGAGGATTACCAGGAATTGGCCGGCTTGCGCAGGCATTTTTCTGATCTCGAAGAAGCCCGCCAGGCGCTGCTGTCGAGGGCCGGGCTATGACGATGATTACGCTGGCGCAAGCCCATCAGCTGCTGCTGCCCGCATTGCCAACTGCGACCTTGGTCGGCGATGGCGGCATCGACATCATCCGTGTGCATAGCGACACGCGCAGTCTGCAGCCCGGCGACCTGTTCATCGCCTTGCGCGGCGAGCACTTTGATGCCCATGAATTTTTGCCCCAGGCAGCCGCAGCCGGAGCAGTCGCAGCGCTGGCCGAGCATGGTCTTGCCGAGACCGGTCTACCCGGCATTCTGGTGCCCGATGTGAAAGTCGCGCTGGGGCTGCTGGCTGCCGCCTGGCGCCGCCGTTTCGACCTGCCCTTGATCGCAGTGACCGGCAGCAATGGCAAGACAACGGTGACGCAGATGATCGCCAGCATCCTGTTTGAGTGGCAGGGCAACCATGCGCTGGCCACGGCAGGCAATTTCAACAATGACATTGGCGTGCCCCTGACCTTGCTGCGCTTGCGCCAGAACGAGACGCTGCAGCACCGCGTTGCGGTGCTTGAACTCGGCATGAACCATCCCGGCGAGATCGCGCCGCTGGCAGCCATGGTGGCGCCGACGGTGGCCTTGGTGAACAACGCGCAGCGCGAGCATCAGGAGTTCTTGCAGACTGTAGAGGCTGCAGCGCGCGAGAACGGTGCCGTGATCGAAGCGCTCGGCCCTGACGGCGTTGCGGTATACCCGGCCGAAGATCCCTGCGCACCGATCTGGCAGCAACTGGCGGGACCGCGCCATGCCATCAGCTTCGCGCTGCAGGGGCTGGCTGATGTAAGCGGCAATGCAACTTGGGCAGCAGCCGGCCATTGGACGCTGCAATTGCAATCTCCTGCTGGCGCTGCGCGCTTGTTGCTGAAAGTCGCCGGTCAGCACAATGTCCGCAACGCCTTGGCAGCGGCGGCTTGCGCCATGGCTGCGGGCGCACCAATGGCTGCAATCGTCGCGGGCCTCGAACAGTTCCAGCCAGTCAAGGGCCGCTCGCAACTGCAGACCTTGGTGCGCGATGGCCAGCCGCTGGCCCTGATTGATGACAGCTACAACGCCAACCCCGACAGTGTTCGCGCCGCGATCGATTTGCTCGCCGGACTGCCGGGCCTGTCCTGGCTGGTCCTCGGTGACATGGGTGAAGTCGGCGACCAGGGGCCGGCATTCCACGCTGAAGTTGGCGCCTATGCGCAAGCCCGCGGACTGGCAGAACTGTGGACCGCCGGCAGTGCAGCCGCCGATGCCGCCGCTGCTTTCGGCAGCAAGGCCAGACATTTCGACAATGCCGCTGCGTTGACCGCGGCTTTGCCTGATGCGCCCAAGGTGCGAAATATTTTGATCAAGGGGTCCAGATTCATGCGCATGGAACAAGTCGTCGCTGCCTTGCAGAACGAGCCGGCCGGAGCACAACATGCTGCTTAGCCTGGCGCAATGGCTGCAGGCCCATTACCCCGAGATGGGGTTTCTGCGGGTCTTCCAGTACATCACCTTCCGTGCAGTGATGGCGGCGATGACCGCCTTGTTGATCGGGCTGGCTTTCGGCCCCTGGGTGATCAGGCGGCTGACCGAAATGAAAATCGGCCAGCCGATTCGTCAATATGGCGTCGAGCAGCATCTGTCCAAGAGCGGCACGCCGACGATGGGCGGGGTGCTGATCCTGATCGGCATCGGCGTGTCGACCCTGCTCTGGTTCGACTGGAGCAACCGCTTTGTCTGGATCGTGATGCTGGTGACAATGGGTTTCGGCGCCATCGGCTGGGTCGATGACTGGCGCAAGGTGGTCGACAAGAACCCGGAAGGCATGCGCAGCCGCGAGAAGTTTTTCTGGCAGTCGCTGATCGGGCTGATCGCCGCGCTTTATCTGGCCTTCAGCGTTTCGGAGACATCGATTGTTGGTGTTCTGCAGTTGTTCACGCGCTGGGTCACCAGTGGTTTTTCGACCGACCTGCCACCCAAAGCCGACCTGCTCTTGCCCTTCTTCAAGACGGTCAGCTATCCGCTGGGGGTGTTCGGCTTCATTGCCTTGTCCTATTTCGTCATCGTCGGAACCAGCAACGCAGTCAATTTCACTGACGGCCTCGATGGTCTGGCGATCATGCCAGTGGTGCTGGTCGGCTCGGCCCTGGGCCTTTTTGCCTATGTGACGGGCTCTTCGGTGTTCGCCAAATACCTGCTGCTGCCCTATATCCCCGGGGCTGGCGAATTGCTGATTTTCTGCGCGGCGATGGCCGGAGCCGGTCTGGCATTCCTCTGGTTCAACACCCATCCAGCCCAGGTTTTCATGGGCGATGTCGGCGCGCTGTCGCTCGGCGGCGCCCTCGGCACGCTGGCCGTCATCACGCGCCAGGAAATCGTGCTGGGCATCATGGGCGGCGTATTCGTCGCCGAGGTGATGTCGGTGATCATCCAGGTCAGCTGGTTCAAGTTCACGAAAAGGAGATACGGCGTCGGGCGTCGCATCTTCAAGATGGCGCCCTTGCACCATCATTTCGAAAAATCAGGCTGGCTGGAGTCGCAGGTCGTGGTGCGCTTCTGGATCATCACGATGCTCCTGTGTCTGGTTGGTCTGGCCAGCTTGAAGCTGCGTTGACGCGATGAAAAATCTGCAAGGACTCAAGGTGCTGGTGCTGGGGCTGGGTGACTCCGGCCTGGCCATGGCGGCCTGGGTCCAGCGCTGCGGCGGGCAAGCGCGGGTCTGGGATTCGCGCGAGCAGCCGCCGCAGCTCGAGCGCCTTCGCAAGGACCTGCCGCAGGTTGAGTTCTTCAGCGGTTTGCTGGATGAACAAGCGCTGGACCTTGTGCAATTGCTGCTGAAAAGCCCGGGACTGGCCCCGCATGACCCGCGCATCGCAGCGCTGCTTGGCTCGGCCAGACAGCAGGGCTTGCCGGTGCAGGGGGAACTCGATCTCTTCGCACAGGCGCTGGCTGATCTGAAGCAGGAACGTGGCTATGCGCCGCAGTTGCTGGCCATCACCGGCACCAATGGCAAGACCACGACGACCTGCATGACCGCGCTGCTGGTCGAACGCGCCGGACGACGCGTCGCGATGGCCGGCAATGTCGGACCCAGCATGTTGACGACGCTGTCTGTGGCGCTCGATCAGGAACCGCTGGCGATCGCAGCGCCCGAGAAGGAGATCGTCGCGGCCGAGTTGACCACGCTCGAGCAGGTCGATGCGATGCTCGATGAAGCGCCACTGCCGATCAAGCCGCCGGTACCCAAAGGTCCGTCTTTCTTGTACCTGCCCGAGGTCTGGGTACTCGAGTTGTCGAGCTTTCAGCTTGATGGCGTGCAAGGATTCGAAGCCAGTGCAGCCGCATTGTTGAATCTGACTGAGGATCACCTCGACTGGCATGGCGACATGTCCGCCTATATCAAGGCCAAGGCGCGAGTTTTCGGTCAACAGGCCGTGATGGTGATCAACCGCGACGACCCAAGGGTCGAGGCGCTGGTGCCGGCGCCGTTGCTGGTCAAACCCTTGCGGGGTCGACCGAAGCTGGTGGGCCGGCAAGTGCTTCGATTCGGACTGAACGCGCCGCAGCATCCGGGCGATTTCGGTCTCGTCCAGGAAGGCGGCATGTCCTGGCTGGTGCGTGCGCGCGAAGCCGACGAGACGGTCAAGTCCAAACCGAGTGAGGTCGAAGATATATCGCTGCAGCGCCTGATGCCGGCCGACGCCTTGCGGGTGCGCGGCCGCCATAACTCGGCCAACGCCTTGGCTGCACTGGCCCTGGCTACCGTCGCCGGTTGTTCACTGGCGCCGATGCTGCATGCCTTGCGCGAATACCGGGGCGAGCCGCATCGGGTCGAACATATCGGCACGATCAATGGAGTCGATTTCTACGACGACTCCAAGGGCACCAATGTCGGCGCGACCGTCGCTGCGATCAGCGGCCTGGGGCTGGACCGGGCGCCGGCCAGGCTGCTGTTGATACTCGGCGGCGACGGCAAGGGCCAGGACTTCAGTCCTTTGGCGGATCCGGTTTTTCGCCATGCCCGGGCAGTCGCGCTGATCGGGCGCGACGCAAAGCAGATCGCCGCGGCGCTGAGCGACAGCCCTCTGCCCATGCAATTCCTGCCTACGCTTGAAGCAGCCACCGAATGGTGCGTGGCGCAAGCGCATAGCGGTGACTCGGTGTTGCTGAGCCCGGCCTGTGCCAGCCTCGACATGTTCCGCAACTATGAGCATCGTGCCGAAGTCTTTGTCGCTGCGGTGCAGTCGCTGGCGCAGGACCAGGGGATCGCCGCATGAGCGCCATGCTTTCCATCAGGGAGCTTTCCTCACGCCTGAAAGCGCGCTGGTCAGGCGCTGCTGCAGGTGATGTCCCGGTGCGCGATTGGGTCAATGTCGGCGCCGGTCAGCCGACCAAGCTGGCGGGCTTTGACCAGACCCTGGTCTGGGTCGTACTCGCCTTGCTGGGCCTGGGCTTGTTGATGGTCTATTCGGCTTCGATCGCAATGCCCGACAACCCCAAATCCAGCCATTACCTGCCAACCCATTTCCTTTTGCGCCATGTGCTGTCGATCCTGTTTTCGCTGTTGGTCGCGCTGACCGTCATGCAGTTGCCGGTGTCCTATTGGGAACGGGCCGCGCCATGGTTGTTCGTGGTCTCGTTGGTGCTGCTGGTGATCGTGCTCATTCCCTTTATCGGCAAAGTCGTCAATGGCGCGCGCCGCTGGTTGCCGCTGGGGGTGATCAACTTCCAGCCTTCCGAGTTGGCCAAGTTGGCGATCGCTATGTATGCCGCCAGCTATATGGTGCGCAAGATGGAGGCCAGGGAGAACTTCATCCAGGCGGTCTGGCCGATGGCCGCTGCGTTGGCGGTTGTCGGTGTGCTGTTGCTGGCCGAACCGGATATGGGTGCCTTCATGGTGATTGCGGCGATCGCGATGGGCATTCTCTTTCTCGGCGGTGTCAACGGCCGCATGATTGCCTTGATCGTTGCGGTGCTGGTCGGAGCTTTTGTGCTGATGATCACCTTCAGCGACTTCCGCCGTGAACGCATCTTCGCCTACCTGAATCCCTGGGATGAAAAATACGCACAGGGAAAAGCCTACCAGTTGACTCATTCATTGATTGCCTTCGGGCGTGGGGAATGGACTGGCCAGGGATTGGGGTCGAGTGTCGAGAAGCTGCATTACCTGCCTGAAGCGCATACCGATTTCCTGCTCGCCGTGATTGGCGAAGAGCTCGGCTTTGTCGGTGTCGCGATCGTCATCTGTGCTTTTTTCTGGATTTCGCGCCGCCTGTTCCACATCGGCCGCCAGGCGATCGCCCTGGACCGGATCTTCGCCGGCTTGTATGCGCAGGGCATCGGCATCTGGATGGGTGGCCAGGCTTTCATCAATATGGGTGTGAATCTCGGTGCCCTGCCGACCAAAGGCCTGACCCTGCCTTTGATGAGCTTTGGCGGCTCGGCCATCCTGATGAACTGCATCGCCCTCGCCATCGTCCTCCGCATCGATATTGAGAACAGGCAACTGATGCGCGGAGGCCGCGCATGAGCGGCTTGCAGCGGAGCGAAAAGCCGGCAAGGCAGCCGGGGCTGTCTTGCATGGCGGTTTCGGCGCAGCCAAAACAGGCAATTGGTCCGAGGAGGCCGAGCATGAGCGCATTGATCCGTAGCCCGCTATGCAGGCCAAAGGCCGGAATGCGGGAGGGACTGTGCGTTGGCGTCGACCGACCCGCATTGCGCTGCGCTGCATGCGGGCTACCGACATGCCGACGACCGACATGCGGACGACCGACATACGGGCGTCCTGTATGTCGGCTACCGCTGCCCAAAGGAGCGCAGGCATGAGCCGCCACCTCGTCATCATGGCCGCGGGTACGGGCGGTCACATCATTCCGGGTTTGGCCGTGGCCGAGGAAATCATGCGGCGCGGCTGGACCGTCAGCTGGCTCGGTACCGAGCATGGCATGGAGAACAAGCTGGTGCCACCGACCGGATTGCCGCTCGATCGTCTGGCATTTTCCGGCTTGCGCGGCAAGGGTTTCAAGCATGCCTTCCGTGGTCTCTTCAAGCTGGCCCAGGCTTTCGTCCAAAGCCGGCAGGTGTTGAGCCATCGCCGCGCCGATGCGGTGCTGGGTATGGGCGGCTATGTCTGTCTGCCCGGCGGGTTGATGGCATGGCTGATGCGCAGGCCGCTACTGCTGGTCAACGCCGATGCGGCGATGCTGCTCAGCAACCAGTCCTTGAAGCCGTTTGCCCGGCGGATTGCCTTCGGCTTTGACGGCGCTGCTGCCGCCTCGACGCGCAAGGCCGTGGTGACCGGCAATCCGGTGCGCGCCGAGATCGAGGAACTGGCCCCGCCAGCACAGCGCTTTGCCGGCCGCAGCGGGCCCTTGAAGCTGCTCGTCGTCGGGGGCTCGCTCGGCGCCCAGGTGCTGAATCAGACCTTGCCTCAAGCCCTGGTTTTATGGCCGCAAGAACAGCGGCCGCTGGTGGTACATCAGACCGGATTGGCCAACTTCGCTGCAGTGCAAGCGGCCTATGCCGACGCCGGTGTCGAGGGCGATTTGCGGCCATTCATCGACGACATGGCTGCGGAGTTGGCCGAGGCCGATCTGGTGATTTGCCGGGCCGGTGCGGTGACGGTCAGTGAGCTCTGCGCCGCCGGACTGCCTTCGCTGCTGGTGCCACTGGTGCTCAGCACCACTTCGCACCAACGCGACAACGCCCGCTTCATGGCCCAGCATGGTGCGGCCGTCGACCTACCGCAAGATCAGTTGACAGCCCAACATCTGCATCAATTACTCTGCGGGCTTGACCGCGCTGCCTTGCTGAGCATGGCTGAAAAGGCCCGCGGCCTGGCACGTCCGCGCGCCGCCAGTCGGGTGGCGGACGAGATCGAAGCGATGGTGAAGTCATGAAACACGCCGTCAAGAAGATCCATTTCGTCGGAGTCGGCGGCGCCGGCATGAGCGGCATCGCCGAAATCCTGCACAACCTCGGCTACCAGGTCTCGGGCTCGGATCAGGCAGAAAGTGCAACGACGCAGCGCCTGGCCGGGCTGGGCCTGAAGATCGCGATCGGCCATGACGCTGCCCATGTCGCCGGTGCGCAAGCGGTGGTGACTTCGACCGCGGTCAAGGGTGATAACGCAGAGGTGATCGCGGCGCGAGCCAGACGCATTCCGGTCGTGCCGCGCGCGGTGATGCTGGCCGAGTTGATGCGTTTGAAAAAGGGCATTGCGATTGCCGGCACCCATGGCAAGACCACGACAACCTCGCTGGTCACCTCGGTGCTGGCCGAGGCCGGTGTCGATCCGACTTTCGTCATCGGCGGCAAGCTGATGCGTGCCGGTGCCAATTCGGCACTCGGTTCTGGCGAATACATCGTCGTCGAGGCCGACGAGTCAGACGCATCCTTCCTGAACCTGCTGCCGATGCTGGCCGTCGTTACCAATATCGACGCCGACCATATGGAAACCTATGGGCATGACTTCGCGAGGCTGAAAGCGGCTTTTGTCGAATTCTTGCACCGCATGCCCTTCTACGGCGCGGCCGTGCTCTGCGGCGACGATGCCGGCGTGCGCTCGATCATTCCTCTGCTGTCGCGCCCTGTCATCAGCTATGGCCTGGGTGCGGAAAATCAGGTCCGAGCGGTTGACTTGCAGGCCTTGCCCGGCGGCCAGATGCGTTTCACCGTGCTGCGCAATTACGGCCAGCCTGAGCACAAATTCCCGGACTTGAAAGTGACCTTGAATCTGCCCGGTGTGCACAATGTGCTGAACGCCTTGGCGGCGATCGCGGTGGCAACCGAGCTCGAGTTGCCTGACGCACCGATCGTCGCCGCGCTGGAGAAATTCGCCGGTGTCGGCCGGCGCTTCCAGAGCTTCGGTGACTTGCCCGCAAGCGGTGGCGGCAGTTTTGCGCTGATTGACGATTACGGTCACCATCCGGTCGAGATGGCCGCCGTGCTTGCGGCAGCGCGGGGGGCTTTCCCGGGGCGGCGCATTGTGCTGGCTTTTCAGCCGCACCGGTACACCCGCACTCGTGACTGTTTCGAGGATTTTGTCCGTGTCATGTCGACCGCCGACATGGTGTTGCTGACCGAGGTCTACCCGGCTGGCGAGGCCGCGATCGTTGCGGCCGATGGCCGCTCGCTGGTGCGTGCCTTGCGGGTGGCCGGACGAGTCGAACCCCTGTTCGTCGATGCCGTGACGGCAATGCCGCAAGCGATTGCCGCACAAGCGCGCGCCGATGATGTCGTGATCGTGATGGGTGCCGGTTCGATCGGAGCCGTGCCTGCGCTGACTGTTCAACTGCTGAAGGAAGTCCAGCCATGAACCTGGATTTTTCAATCGATCCGCAATCCCTCGGCAAAGTGGCCGTCTTGATGGGGGGCAGTTCGGCCGAACGCGAGGTCTCGCTGATGTCCGGTGCGGGCGTGCTGCAGGCTCTGCGGGCGACCGGTGTCGACGCGCATGCTTTCGATCCGGCTTCGCAGCCACTGCATCTGCTCAAGCAGCAAGGCTTTGTCCGCTGTTTTATCGCCCTGCATGGACGGCATGGCGAAGACGGCACGGTGCAAGGCGCACTTGAATTGCTGGGCATTCCCTATACCGGCTCGGGTGTGATGGCCTCCAGCGTGGCGATCGACAAGATCACCACCAAGCGTTTGTGGCGGGCCGATGGCCTCAGCACCCCGCGCTGGTTGAGCCTCGACCGCGACCAGTTGTCCACCGACCTTGTCGACAGGACAGTGGCCGAACTAGGTCTGCCTTTGTTCGTCAAGCCGCCGCATGAAGGATCGAGCATCGGCATCTCCAAGGTGTCCAACAGCAGCGAGATGCAGGCGGCGTTAGCCAGCGCGGCGCAGTTCGACCGCAGTCTGCTGTGCGAAGAGTTCATCGATGGGCCTGAGTTGACCTGCCCGGTGCTTGGTGAAGGTGCAGATGCAGTCGCGCTGCCGGTCATCCGGATCGAGGCTGAAGGTGGCAATTACGACTACCAGAACAAGTATTTCACCGACACGACGCGCTATCTGATTGGCGCTCTCAGCGCAGAGCAGGAAGTTGAAATCCAGACGCTGGTGCTGGCGGCTTACCGATCGCTCGGCTGCCGCGGTTGGGGTCGTGCCGACCTGATGCTGCGCAACCGCGATGGCAAGCCATTTTTGCTGGAGATGAATACGTCGCCAGGCATGACTTCACATTCGCTGGTGCCGATGTCGGCCAGGGCTGCCGGCATCTCCTATGAGCAGCTCTGCCTGTGGCTGATTGCCCAGGCGAAGCTGGACAGCATGCCCCTCACCGGCAAGGACTGACCATGCCAGCCGCCCCGATCGCCAACCCGCTGCCGCCCGACATCCGTTTCATGAATGCGGTGTCGGCCTTGCTGTTGGCAGGGCTGTTGCTGCTGGCGGCGGGCTTGCTGCTGCGCTGGGTCACGCGCTTGCCGGCATTCGCCATCCGCGCGATCGTGGTCGAGGGCGATGTGACGCGCAATAGCGTCGCCTCGCTGCGGGCCAATGCGCTGCCGAAGCTGTCGGGTTCATTCCTCAGCATGAATCTGCAAAACGGCCGGCAGGCCTTTGAGGCTGTTCCCTGGGTTCGCCGCGCGACGCTGCAGCGGGTCTGGCCGAATCGCCTGCGGGTCAAGCTCGAAGAGCATCAGCCGGCAGCCTATTGGGAAGCGGTCGGTGTCAATGCGCAAAGCGGTGCCAGCGCCGAGTTGTTGCTGGTGAACAGTTTTGGGGAACTCTTCCAGGCCAATCTGGGCGATGTGGAGGACGAGAAACTGCCGATATTGGCAGGGCCGAACGGAAAATCGGCCGCGCTATTGCAGATGTGGAAACGGCTGCAGAGTCTGGCCGAGCCGCTCGAAGAACATATCGACCGTCTCGATTTGTCCGGCCGCGGCTCCTGGCGCTTGACGCTCGAGAATGGCGCAGTGATTGAAATTGGACGTGGCAGCGATGGTGAAGTACTCGCACGCTTCGGCCAGTTCGTTCGGACGCGAGAGCAAATTACTTCGCGTTATAAAACTCAGGTGTTGTCCGCAGACCTGCGCCACGGCGACGGGTATGCGGTGCGGTTGCGTGGAATATCGACGACATCGAATCCGGGTAAACCCGGATTGGCTGGCGCAAGAAACTAAGAAAGAGAAAAATCATGGCCAAAGAATACAAGGATCTGGTCGTCGGTCTCGATATTGGCACTGCCAAGATCATGGCTGTGGTCGCCGAGGTTCTGGGCAATGGCGAGTTACGCATCGCCGGGCTCGGCGTGGCGCAATCAAATGGCCTCAAACGTGGTGTAGTAGTAAATATCGACGCCACCGTGCAGTCAATCCAGCAGGCCTTGAAAGAGGCTGAAATGATGGCCGACTGCAAGATCAGTCGGGTTTTCACCGGTATTACCGGTAGCCATATACGCGGGCAGAATTCAACCGGCATGGTGATCGTGCGCGACAAGGAGGTCACGCCGGTCGATGTGGCCAGGGTGGTAGAAACCGCCAAGGCGATCAACATCCCGAACGACCAGCGTTTGTTACTGGTCGAACCGCAGGAATTTGTCATCGACGGCCATGAAGTCAAGGAGCCGATTGGCATGAGCGGCGGCCGACTCGAGGTCAAGGTGCATATCGTCACCGGCGCGCAGAGCGCGGCCGAGAACATCGTCAAATGTGTGCGCCGTTGCGGCCTCGAAGTCGATCAACTGGTACTCAACCCCAGCGCTTCAAGTCTGGCGGTGCTGACCAATGACGAGCGTGATCTCGGTGTGGCCCTGGTCGACATCGGCGCCGGCACCACCGATGTGGCGATTTTCACCGGGGGATCGATCCGTCATACCGCCGTAATCCCGATCGCCGGTGACTTGATTACCAGCGACATCGCAATGGCCTTGCGCACGCCGACCAAGGATGCCGAGGAAATCAAGGTTGAACATGGCGTGGCCAAGCAGTTGCTGGCCGATCCGGCCGATCAGGTCGAAGTGCCGGGCCTGGGCGACAGGGCGCCGCGGATGTTGTCCAAGCAGGCGCTGGCGGGCGTGATCGAGCCGCGGGTTGAAGAAATATTTGCGCTGGTGCACCAAGTCATCAGGGAAAGCGGCTATGAGGAACTGCTTTCCTCGGGGATTGTTCTGACTGGCGGTTCGGCGGTGATGCCGGGCATGGTCGAGTTGGCTGAGGACATATTTCTCAAACCCGTTCGTCGCGGTAATCCCACTTATGGCGGCGCTTTATCCGACATGGTGGCGAATCCACGCTCGGCTACCGTGATGGGTTTACTGGAGGAGGCGAGGTTGTCGCGAACCCGGGGTTTGAAGGCGGCGCAGCAGGCCGGTTCGATGAAAACATTGTTCGGACGGGCGAAGGATTGGTTCCTGGGAAATTTTTGAATCAGAAATTTCAAAAAAAACGGAAAAAAAGCAAAAATAAATTCTGATTTCTATGGTTTTTCGTGGTTATTGACGGCACAATTGCTCAAGGAGAAATTATATGGCGATCGAAATGATCGAAGAGTTTGACCAAGGTACCCAAATCAAGGTAATCGGGGTTGGTGGCGGCGGCGGCAATGCAGTTGAGCACATGATTGCTCAAGGTGTGCTGGGTGTGGAATTCATCTGCGCCAATACCGATGCCCAGGCCCTGAACCGCTCCAAAGCGGATCAACTCCTGCAATTGGGAACTTCAGGCCTGGGTGCCGGCGCTAAACCCGAGATGGGTAAAGAGGCGGCGATTGAGGCCGAAGAACGCATCCGCGAGGCGATCCAGGGCGCGCACATGCTGTTCATCACCGCCGGCATGGGTGGTGGAACCGGCACTGGTGCAGCGCCGGTGATCGCAAGGGTGGCCCGGGAAATGGGCATCCTGACGGTCGGCGTGGTCACCAAACCGTTCGACTTCGAGGGCATTCGACGTTCCAAAGCGGCGGATGCTGGTCTGGCTGAACTTGAGGCCAATGTCGATTCACTGATCGTCGTGCTGAATGACAAGTTGCTCGATGTGCTCGGCGACGATGTCACCCAGGATCAGGCATTTGCCCATGCCAATGACGTGCTGAAGAACGCAGTTGGCGGCATTTCGGACATTATCCATATACCTGGTCTGGTCAACGTCGACTTCGAAGACGTCAAGACCGTGATGAGCGAGCCGGGCAAGGCGATGATGGGCACGGCCCAAGCCAGTGGCCCTGATCGCGCCACCAAGGCTGCCGAAGCGGCAGTGGCTTGCCCATTGCTCGAAGGGATTGATCTGTCCGGCGCGCGTGGCGTGCTGGTGCTGATTGCGGCCAATCGCACGACGTTCAAGCTGAGCGAATCACGCAATGCGATGAACGCGATCAAGCGCTATGCATCTGACGAGGCCCATATCATCTATGGCACGGCCTATGACGAAAGCCTCGGCGATGCCTTGCGCGTTACGGTGATCGCAACCGGCTTGTCTTCGCCGCGGTTGCGTCAGCAGCCCCCGGTGCTGGTGCAGCAAACCCAGGTTCATCTGCGCACCGGTACCGACAATATGCCGGTGCTGGGTCAGCCCATCGCTTCAACCGGTCAAGCCGGCATGGGCAGTATGGGTGGCAAGGACTATGCCGGGCTGAGCGTGCCAAGCGTCTGGCGACATGGCCGCACTGCTGCGGCCAAGGTCGAGGCCTTGTCTTCAAACGGCATGGACGAGATCGAAATACCAGCTTTCTTGCGCAAGCAGGCAGACTGATGCGCGAGCCCGTTACGGGCTCCGACCAGAAGCCCGAAGCGGTGAAGCCTTTTGCTTGCCGCTCCGGGCTTGTTTTTTTTGGGTCTGCGCTGCTCGCCGCTTTGTCTGTTGCGCCAGCTTGGGCGCAAGGTTTGCCGCTGCCCTCCGATGGTTTGAATAGCTTGGCCGGCGCTTTGGCGCTGCTGGGCCTTTTCTCGCTCGGCTTGTGGGCGAGGCAGCGTGCCGAGTCGGGCTATCTATGGTTCGCGTTGGCAACATTTGCAAGCCTGTTGATCGAGCCGGCGGCTGCGGCCGGCTTGTCACCCTGGGCCAGATGGTTCTCTGCCGCGGCAAGTTCGGTGGCGATCCTGCTGATTTGTCTGGCGATGTTTCGCCTTGCCCGCCTGCGCCAAGCGCTGATCGAGCGCAGCATGGCCGTGCTGGTGCTGATCGGTGTCTTGATGTCCCTGCCCTGGTCGGGGCGGAGCGATTTCGGGCCGCAGCAGATCGGCATCGATCTGCTGGTGGCGGCGCTCGGCAGCCAATACCTGGCTTGGCGGGCAATGCGTGAGCCCTCGGCTGAATTGCGTTGGCTGGCCTTGGCCTTGACTTCCGGCTTGGCCCTGGTTGCGCATGACCTCTGCATGGTTGCCGGCTGGGCCTGGATGGGTCAGCAAACCATGACGCCATTGGCCATCTTGTTGCTCGCTGCAGGATTCCTGTATGCAGTGCAGCGGCGCTTCAGCGGCGCGTTGCAGGCTGTTGAAGCGGGCAGACTTGAACTGAACCAGCAACTCGCCCGACAAAGCGCTGAACTGCAGGACGCACAGCAGCAGTCGCTTGCTGCTGAGATTGCCAGCGCCTTGCTGCAGGAACGCCAGCGGCTGATGCAGGACATGCACGATGGACTCGGCTCATCGCTGCTGTCGGCCATGGTGGCGGTCGAGCAGGGCAGCATGGAGCAGGACAAGGTGGTCGAAGTGCTGCGCGAATGCGTCGACGATCTGCGTCTGGTGATCGATTCGTTGGAACCGCTCGGTCATGACCTGGTGTCGCTGCTGGCGACAATGCGTTACCGGCTGGGCAAGCGCCTGCAGGCCGGTGGCCTGACATTGGAATGGGATGTCCAGGACTTGCCGTCACTGGATTGGCTGGAACCCCCTGACGCCTTGCATGTGTTGAGAATCCTGCAGGAAGCATTGAGCAATGTGGTCAAGCATGCGCGCGCGATCAAGGTGCGCATGGTGACCCGGTTTCATGGCAGCTATGTCGAGATCAGGGTCGAGGATGATGGCCTCGGCTTCGATGTCGACAATGCCCAGCCAGGTCGGGGCTTGCGCAGCCAGCAGCGCCGGGCGGCGCGCCTTGGCGGCACCCTGCATATCGATGCCAGTCCGGGTGGTGGCACCAGGCTGAGCCTGCTTCTGCCGGTCTCGCGCGACAAGGTCGAGGATGGGGCTTCGGGTAATCACTGACAATAGGCCTCATGCTCCAACAAAGAACCATCAAGTCGCTGACCCGCGCCGTCGGCGTCGGTATCCACAGCGGCCAGCGCGTCGAGCTGACATTGCGCCCAGCTGCAGCCGATACCGGCATCGTCTTTCGCCGCGTTGACCTGAATCAGCCGGTCGATATTCAAGTGCGGGTCGACAATGTCTGCGACACCCGCATGGCTACCACGATCAGCCCAGGCGGCGACCCGGGGGCTCCAAAGGTGCAGACGATCGAACATCTGCTCTCGGCTTGCGCCGGGCTCGGTTTGGATAATCTCTTTGTCGATATCAACGCCGACGAGGTACCGATCCTCGACGGCTCGGCGGCCAGCTTTGTCTACCTGCTGCAAAGCGCAGGCATCGACCTGCAGCCTGCAGCGAAGAAATTCCTGCGGGTCCTGAAGACGGTCGAAGTCAGCCAGGGCGAAGGCAAAAAGCTGATGTGGGCCAGGCTCGAACCCCATGAAGGCTATAGGCTGAACTTCCAGATCGAGTTCGATAACCCGGCGGTTGCCGCCACCGGCCAGCAATACAGCTTCAACATGGCTTCCGGACAGTACAAGCGCGAGATTGCGCGCGCCCGCACCTTCGGCATGACCAGCGACATCGAGTTGATGCGCTCACGCGGGCTGACCCTTGGCGGCTCGATGGATAACGCCATCGTCGTCGATGACTATCGCGTGCTGAATGCCGGCGGCTTGCGCTACGACGATGAATTCGTCAAGCACAAGATCCTTGACGCAATCGGCGATATGCAGGTCGCGGGTCATCCCTTGCTGGCCTCGTATACCTCGTTCAAGGGCGGCCATGCCCTGAACAACAAACTGCTGCGCGCGCTGTTTGCCGACCCCGAGGCCTGGGAGATCGTCGCCTTCGACGATGCGGCTCTGGCTCCGGCGGGATTCGCCGAACTCGCCCCGGCCTGGTAAGCGCGATGTTGATCTTTCGTCTCGTCGTTGGCTTGCTGCTCTTTGCAGGCGTGGCCTGTTTCGCCCTTTACATCGGCACCGGGCAGCCGGCTTGGCGCCATCGCGGGCTGATCATCATCAAGTGGACGGTGCTGGCCGGGCTGGCATTCTTCGCCGCGCTGATCCTCGAGCGGCTGGCCTTGCTGCTCTGACCCGCAGGGACAGCCGATCTAATCGGCTGCCGCCAGTTCCTGCAACTGCACCAGCCGCTGATAAAGGCCGCCATCCTGCGTCATCAGTTCGGCATGGCTGCCGCGCTCGATCAAATGGCCATGGTTGAGCACGATGATCTGATCGGCCGCGCGAATGGTCGAGAGCCGGTGCGCGATCGCAACGATGGTGACCTGACCGCGCAAGGCCTCCAGCGCTTCACCGACGACCTGCTCGGTGGCGCTGTCGATATTGGCGGTGGCTTCATCCAGAAACAGGATCCGCGGTGCGCCGGCCAAGGCGCGTGCCATCGCGATCAACTGCTTCTGTCCGGTCGAGACCAGCGCGCCGCCCGCGCCGAGCAAGGTGTCGTAGCCCTGCGGCAAACCGGCCAGGAATTCGTCGATCCTCGCCGCCTTTGCCGCTGCGATGATCGCGGCCTCGGGGATATCGCGGCCCATTGCAATGTTTTCGCGCGCGCTGGCCGCCATCAGGTAAGGCTCTTGCGGGACCAAGCCAACTGCAGCGCGAAATGCTGCATCGGGAATGCTCGACAAGGGCAGACCGTCGATCGCGATACGACCGCTCTGGGCGCTGTAAAAACGCAGCAGCAGCGACAGCAGCGTCGATTTGCCACTGCCGGTATGGCCGACGATGCCGACAAAGCTGCCCGCCGGAATCTGCAAGTTCAGCTCGTGCAGTACCGGCAGTTCCGGGTCATAGCCGAAGCTCAGATGCTCGATCGAAATGTCGCCCTGCGTAATTTCTCGGCCGGCCACCGTAGTCTGGACCGGCGTGGTTTCCTGCAGCAGCGTTCGCACCCTTGAAGCGGCCACCATCGACTGCTGCAACTGACCGAACTGCATCGTGATCTGGATCAGTGGATCCACCACCCTGCCGATATAGCTGAGAAATGCATAGAGCAGCCCGACTTCCAGCCCCGACATTTCGCGCTTGCCGAAGCCGTAGATGACGGTCACCACCAGCAACACGTTCAGCAGGTCCAGCGCCGGGCGCAGCAGCCAGGCATTGGCGCGCAACTCTTCAAGCCTGGCCCCCAGGTGCGCGGCGTTGGTCAGCTCGAAGCGCTGGGCAAAGCGCGGCGCCGCACCCGCCGACTGCAGCACCGCCATGCCGGCCATGCTTTCGGCCATCTGCGCATTGATGTCGCTGCGCAGCTGGCGTGAGCGCGCCACTGCCGGCCCGCTCAAGCGCTGATAGATGGTGATGATGATCAGCATTGCCGGCACCAGCATCGCGACGATCAGCATCAAGCGCCAGTCGAGCCAGGCCATCGCGATCAGCGAGCCCAGCACGACGATGCTCGAGTCGAGCATCACATAGAGCACCTGCCGGTACAGCATATTGACCGCTTCGGTGTCATTGGTGACGCGGCTGACCAACTGGCCGGTGATCGCCTTGTCGAAGAAGGCCATCGGCAAGGCCAGCACATGGGCATAGACGCGTTCGCGCAAGCGCAGCACCGAGCGCCGCGCGATGCCGGCCATGCGCGTCAACTGCGCGAAGCGGATCCAGCTCGCGGCCCAGCCGGTCAGCAGCAACAGGGTCAGCAACAAGCCCATCGCCGGCAGATCGAAATGGCGCGGCAGCAAATAGACATCGATGAAATACTTGGACATGATCGGCCCCAGCGCTTCCAGGCTGGCGGCAGCCAGCAGCCAGCCGACGCCGCGTCGCAATTGGGATCTCTCGGGCGCTGCAGCCTCCAGCAGCAAGCCGACCGATGCCCAGGGTCGCAAGTTCTTGTCGGCCTTGCCGGCTTCACTGTGCATCGATGCTGGCCTCGAGTTGTTGGTAGCGCCATTGCGCCGCGTACCAGCCTCCGAGCTCGAGCAGCTCATCATGCCGGCCTTGCTCAGTGATCACACCCTGACGAAGTACGACGATCTGGTCGGCGTCCATCACCGCGCTGAGCCTGTGGCTGACGATGATGGCGCTGCATTCAGGCCGCTTTTGCCGCAGCTGGCGCAACTGCTCGAGGATCAGCGTTTCAGTGCCGGTATCGACGGCTGACAAGGCATCGTCGAGCAGCAAGATCTGCGCACCGATCTCGTTTGTCGATGCCTGCCCGGCATGCTGGCCGCTCATCTGCAACAGGGCCCTGGCGATCGCCACGCGCTGGCGCTGGCCGCCCGACAAGGTCACGCCGCGCTCGCCGACCTCGGTCGCATAGCCATGTGGCAAACGCCGGATGTCATCGTGAACGGCGGCCATCCGCGCTGCCTGTTCGATCTGCGCCGGCGAGGCTTGCGGATTGCCCAGGGCGATGTTTTCGGCAATCGAGGCCGAGAATAAAAAGGGCTCCTGCGGCACCCAGGCCAGGCCCATGCGCAAGGCCTGCAAACGCAAGTCGCAAAGCGGCTCGGCATTGATCAAGAGCCGGCCTGCATCGGGTTCGAACTGGCGCAAGAGCAGTCGCAGCAGCGTCGATTTCCCCGATCCGGTTGGTCCGACCAGGCCCAGCGTGCGACCTGGCTCGAGCTGCAGCGTGATGTTTTCAAGCGCCTTGCGTTGCGCCTGGGCGTAGCTGAAATCGAGCGCTTCGAAACGGATCACGGCCTGCGCCGGCATGCCGGACTGACCCTGGTCGATCAGGGTCAAGGGCGCCTCCAGCATCGGTCCCAGCCTTGCCCAAGCGGCGCGGCCGCGCTCGAGCAGCGAAAGCACCCAGCCGGCAGCGAAGGTTGGCCAGATCAGCTGGCCCAGGTACATCGTGAACGCGGTCAACTGGCCGAGTGTCAGCTGCTGCTGCGCGACCAGCATGCCGCCCAGACCCAGCGCAATCACCGTTGCTGCGCCCAGCGTCATGCCGACGGTGGGCTCGAAGGCTGCCTCCCAGCGCTGGGCGCTGTAGCTGGCTTGCGAGGCGCTGTCTGCCAGTTCGCCGAACTGCTGATGGTTCAGCTTGACCAGACCGAGCGCGCGCAAGGTCCTTACCCCGCCCAGGCCTTCCTGAACATGGTGGTTCAGGTTCGAGAAGCGCTCAAGCGAGCTTTGCCAGGCCAGATGCACCTGGTTGGAGACATACCAGAAGGCGAAGGCCATGAAGGGGAAGGGCAGCAAGGCGGCCAGACCGAGTCGCCAGTCGATGCTTGCAGTCATCATGAACAGCACCAGGATCAAGGTCAGCGAGCCATCGAATGCTGCCAGCAGCGCTTCGCCAGCAGCCATCTCGACCGCATCGATGTCATTGGTCGCCAAGGCCATCAGGTCGCCGGTGCGGGTCGATTGGAAAAAAGCCGGGCCCTGCAAGGTCATGCGCTGATAAAGCCTGGTGCGCAACTCCTTGCCGAGCTGGAAGGCTGCGGCAAACAAAGCCAACCGCCAGCCGACCCGCAGCAGATAGATCAACGAGCCGATGCCGACCAGCAGGCCAAGCTCGAACAGCAAGCCCGGGCCTTGCAGCGTGCCTGAAACCATCCCATCGATGACCTGCCCGACCTGGCGCGGGATCCAGACCGTCAGCAGCGCGATCACGCCCAGCATCAGCGCCGAGCCGGCATAGGAAAACCAATGCCGGCGCACAAAGCCGGCAAGCATCTGGGTCAGGGTCATCGAGGGAGTCTGGCGGCAGCAACAGGCTGCGGCTGGTTGGGTGAGCAGGAGCGGGAGTTTATCAATTCCGTATGCAGGATTCAGGCTCAGTCTTGACATTACACATATTTATACACATACTTCAGTTATGCGATACAAATTTGATCCGGCCAAGCAGGCGATCAATCTGAAAAAGCATGGGCTCGACTTGGCGGACGCGGAACAAGTCGTCGCAACGGGGCAGACCGTGACTTTTGAGGATCGTCGCCACAACTATGGCGAGGAAAGGTTTGTAACTTTGGAGCCGTTGGGCGAGATGTTGGTAGGGATCGTGACGGCAGAAATTGAAAACAATATCCGCGTCATTTCGATGCGCAGGGCAGACCGGTATGAAAAAGTCATCTATCGTGAAAATTTCAACGGATGAGCGTGAAGCGCCGCCACTTCGGCGCGCGGACATTGCTGCAGGAAAACTATTGATTCGCGAGCGCGGCGTCGTCGGAAAACTGCTGCCGAGAAAGCAACGCATAAATATTTTCCTGGACGGCATGGTGGTTGAACATTTCAAGGCAAAGGCCGGTGAACGCGGCTATCAGACCTTGATCAATGAAGCCTTGAAGCTGGCAATTCAAGCCGAATCGCTCGAAGGGCTCGTGCGCAGGACGATTCGGGAAGAAATGCAACGGACTTGATCTGTTGATCGAGCAGCTTGGCTGGGTGACTTGGTCAGCGATTTGTTGCCGAATCGTCGCCTGTCCGGTCTTCAATCAAACGGGCCTTTGGTGCAATTGCAAAGCCAGCAGAAGGGCCATGGCGGCTTCGCCCGCTTCAACGGGAACAAACAGATGATCGTGAAAAGCGCCGGCGACGACATTGCAGCTGATGCCCGCCTGGCTCAATGAAGTCGCAACGGCGGCAGTAAGTCCGACGGCATGCAGATCGGAATGAACTTGCAGCGTGATCCAGCTGGCGCGGAACAGGATCACCAGCCCTGCCTTGATCGCCTGCGCTTCGGTGACGATGACGCTCAAACCTTCGGGTTCGAGCATGCTGGCAATCGTCTCGAGAGCGGCCGCATTGGCGCCAGGTGGCAGCGAGGCGAAGACGTAGACGCCCGGATGTTTGACCGGCGCCATCGATTGCAGCAATGCGGGGAGATCGGAGGTGGCTTGACTCATCAGCGCCAGCATAAAGCCATAGTGCTGCGCCGGGATGCTGGCGATATGCAATAGTCCGGGCATGAACAGCCCGGCCCCGAAAGTCACCCGCGTCGTCAATGGCGCCTGCCCGCATGATTGCCCGGATACCTGCGCCTTGCGAATCACGGTCGAAGATGGCGTCGCGATCAAGGTGCAGGGCAATCCAGACCATCCCGCGACCCAGGGCTCGATCTGCACCAAGGTGTCGCGCTACGCCGAGCGGACCTATCACGCCGAGCGCCTGCTGCAGCCTTTGAAGCGAGTCAGCGCCAAGACCGAGGCGCCGCGCTTCGAGCCGGTGTCGTGGGAACAGGCTATGACCGACATCGCGGCCAGGCTGCAAGCGATTGCCGCGCGCGATCCTGAGGCGATCCTGCCCTACAGCTATGCCGGCACGATGGGCTTGCTGCAAGGCGAAGCGATGGCCGGGCGGTTTTTCAACCGCCTCGGCGCTTCGCGACTTGACCGCACGATCTGCGCCTCAGCTGGTGGTGCGGCCTTGAGCGCCACCTATGGCCACAAGGTCGGCATGCATCTGCGCTTTTTTGCCCAGAGCCGCCTGATTCTGATCTGGGGCAGCAATTCCATCGCATCGAATCTGCATTTCTGGAGCCAGGCGATGCAGGCCAAACGGGCCGGCGCCAAGCTGATCTGCATCGACCCGCGCAAGACCGAAACGGCTGACAAATGCCACCAACATATCGCCTTGCTGCCCGGCACCGACGGGGCCTTGGCGTTGGGACTGATGCAGCAGTTGATCATTCATGACTGGCTCGACCATGACTATCTGCGCGACCATGTCGATGGCTGGGACGAGCTGCGGCAAAAGGCGCTGGCCTGGCCGCCCGAGCGGGTCGCTGAAGTCTGCGGTATCAGCGCTGACGAGGTGCGCAATCTGGCGCGCGACTACGGACAGACAGCGCCCGCTGCGATCCGCTTGAACTACGGCATGCAGCGGGTGCGCGGCGGCGGCAATGCGGTGCGCTTGATTGCATTGCTGCCCTGCCTGACCGGTGCCTGGCGTCACCCTGCGGGCGGCCTGCTGCTGTCGAGTTCGGGCTGGTTCGCGCCATACAAGAATCCGGCATTCGAGCGGCCTGATCTGCTGGCCGGGCGCAGCCCGCGCTGGATCAATATGAGCACGATCGGCGACGACCTGTTGCGCGACAGCTCGCCCGAATTCGGCCCGCGGATCGAGGCGCTGATTGTCTACAACAGCAACCCGGTCGCGGTGGCGCCCGAATCGCCCAAGGTCGTGCGCGGATTTCAGCGTGCCGACCTGTTCACCGTCGTGCTTGAGCATTTCCTCACCGACAGCGCCGATCTGGCTGACTATGTGCTGCCGGCCACCACCCAGCTCGAGCATCTCGACGTCCATAGCAGCTATGGACACACCGATCTGTTGATCAACGAGCCCTCGATTGCTCCGCTTGGGCAAGCCAAGCCGAACACGCAGATCTTTCGCGAACTGGCCGCAGCTTGTGGTTTCACCGAGGCCTGTTTTGCCGAGACCGATGAACAACTGGCGCGCCAGGCTTTCAGTAGCGAGATCGATTTCGAGCAGCTGCGCCAGACCGGCTGGCATAGCCTTTCCCTGCCCGCTGCGCCGTTTGCGAACGGGCAGTTTCTGACCCCGAATGGCCGCGCCCAAGCTGCGGGTGCCGACTATCTGGAAAACTACGAAAGCCGGCGTTCGAGCCCGGCACTGGCAGCACGCTATCCACTGGCGATGATCTCGCCGCCGGCGCGCAATTTCCTCAACTCGAGCTTTGTCAATGTGAAGAGCTTGCGCGACATCGAGGGTGAGCCGCTGCTCGAGATCCACGCTGATGATGCCGCAGTACGCGGCTTGGCCGATGGCGTGATGGTGCGCATCTTCAATGACCGTGGCAGCTACCAATGCCGGCTGAAGCTCAGCCCGCGCGCCAGGCCAGGTGTTGTCAATGGCCTGGGAATCTGGTGGCGCAAGCTCGGTGCTGCTGGCAGCAATGTCAATGAAGTCACGCATCAGCGGTTGACCGACATCGGCCGGGCGCCGTCTTTTTACGATTGCCTGGTCGAGGTCGCCGCGGCGTGAGTTTCAGGCTGACCCTGTTGCTTTCGCTGTTGCTGACCGCTTGCGCTCAGCCTGCCTATCTGGCCCAGTCGCTGGGCGGGCATTTGCAGTTGCTGGTCGCAGCCAAGCCGGTGGACCAGTTGCTGGCCGATCCAGGCACCGACAAGGCCATGCGCGAGCGCTTGCATTTGAGCCAGGACTTGCGCGATTTCTCGGTCGAACGGCTGCATTTGCCCGACAACAGCAGCTACCGCCGTTATGCCGATCTGGGGCGCAAGGCTGCGGTCTGGAATGTGGTGGCCGCCCCCGAGCTGAGCCTGGAGCTGAAAACCTGGTGCTTTCCGCTGATGGGTTGCGTTGGCTACCGTGGCTATTTCGACCGGATCGAGGCTGAGGCCTATGCTGCCAGCTTGCGCGCCGAAGGATTGGAAGCGCTGGTTTATGGCGTGCCGGCCTATTCAACGCTGGGCTGGAGCAACTGGTTGGGCGGTGATCCGCTGTTGAATACCTTCATTGCCTACCCGCAAGCCGAGCTGGCGCGGATGATGTTTCACGAGCTTGCGCATCAGGTCGCTTACGCGGCTGACGATACCCAGTTCAATGAGTCATTCGCCACCGCCGTCGAGCGTCTTGGCGCGGCGACTTGGTTGCAGACCCGAGGCAATGCGGCGGCGCGCGAACAATACCTTCGCGCCAGCCAGCGCCGCGAGCAGTTTGCTGCCCTGACCAGAGCCTACCGGCTGCAACTGCAGGCGCTTTACGCCAGCGACCGCAGCGATGCCGCGAAACGGGCTGGCAAGGCTGAATTGATGCAGGCGATGCGAGCCGAATATTTGCAATTGAAGGCCGGCTCCTGGGCCGGGCATCAAGGCTATGAGGGCTGGTTTGCCGATGCCAACAACGCCAGTCTGGCCCTGCTCTCGGCCTATTCCGACCTGAGCCCGGCCTTTGAAGCAATGTTCCTGCGCAAAGGGTCGGACTGGACGGCCTTTTACGCTGAGGTGAGGCGGCTGGCCGCCTTGCCTAGGCAGGATCGACGATTGCAATTGTCAGGAGATCAATAAAATGGCCGACATCAGGATTCACCGTGATCATCATCTGGGGCTCGCGCAGGCGCGCGAAATCTCCCAAGCCTGGGCCGCGCAGGTCGAGACCAAGTTCGCCATGACTTGCCGAATTCTCGAGGGCAAGACCAGCGATAGCGTCGAGTTCAGCCGCTCAGGGGTCAAGGGTCGGCTGGTCGTGACTGCCGATCACTTCGAACTGCAGGCCAGCCTGGGGTTTCTGCTCGGGGCGTTCAAATCCCGCATCGAAGGCGAGGTTGAGCGCGAGCTGGACCTGCTGCTGACAAGGGCGAAACCTGCCAACGGCCCGCAGTCAGGCTGATTCCTGCAGGTCCTCGATCAGGTCGATATAGGCCTGCATCGCCGATTCCTGGCTCTCGCCCTGCAGGGTATTCCAAGCATCCCATTTGGCCCGGCCTATCATGTCGGTGAAGCCGGGGCGGTCGCCGCTGATGTCGCCACTGCTGCCCTGTTTGTAGAGGCCATAGAGCTTCAGCAAAGTCATGTTGTCGGGGCGTTCGGACAGATTTTTCGAGGCTGCGACTGCGGCTTCGAATTGGTCTTTGAGGTTCATTGATGTTCCTGGTTGCTTGTGAGGATGGTGATCTTTGCGCCCGGACAGCTAGAGGATGAGCTGTCCGCAGACAATCGACTTGTCAGAAGGGAGCTTTGTTGGCTAAATCGTCTAAAAATGGATTGAGTCCAGCGCCAGCTCAGGCGCCATCATCTCCGATTTTGGAGGTCGAGCTCAAATTCCAAGTGCCAGCAGAGCGGCGCGATGCAGCGCGGCATTGGGTCACCGGGGATAAACCCGCGAAGCCGCAGCGCTTGCAGGCCTTTTATTTCGATACGGTCGGGCGTAACTTGGCTGCGGCCGGACTGGCTTTACGGCTGAGATGCGAAGACGGCGCATGGTTCCAGACTTTGAAGGGCGGCGGCAGCGACGGGTTGACCCGCCATGAACATCAAGTCCGGCTCGAGGCTGGCCCGGCCGAAGGCGAAGAATTCCCGGCGCTCGATCCGTATCGGCATAGTCAGGCGCAAATCTGCGCAAGTTTGAACGCGCTGCTGGCAACTCAGCCAAGCGATGCGCTGCAATGCATATTCCGCACCGACATCCAGCGAGGCCGCCGCCAATTGCAGGTCGGTTGTGGCAGCGTCGAGTTGGTATTTGACGAAGGCGAACTGCTGGCAGGTTCAGCCGACCAGCCGCAGCGGGCGTCCGTCTGTGAGCTCGAGATTGAACTTCTGTGCGGCCAGCCGCAGGCGGTACTCGAAGTGGCGCGCCAGCATGCCTTGCGCCTCGGGCTCTGGCTCGACGGACGCAAGAAGAATCAGCTCGGTGACCTGCTGGCGCGCGGATTGACCATGGCGCCGGCGCGGATGGCCCAGGCGACTGCCATCCATGCCGCGATGAGCGTTCAACAGGCCTTGCAGCAGGTGCTGTGCTCTTGCCAAGAACAGATTCTGGCCAACGCCAGCCAGATCGCCAGCGGCAACCATGTGGCCGAGCATGTGCACCAACTGCGCGTTGGATTGCGTCGCTTGCGCAGCGGCCTGCGCTTGTTCGACCTGCCCGAGCTGGCTGAGCATTCGCTCCGCTCGCAAGCCTTGGCTGAAGGGGCGGCAAACCTGTTCCGGCATTTGGGCGCCGCACGTGACAGCGACATGCTGGCTGCCGATTGGGCGCCCTTGCTGCAGGCTGCTTTTGTATCGGCTGGGGTCAGTGCGGGCGAGCCCGCTTTCTCCTTGATCAGCCCGATTTCTGAAGCAGTCCCGCCGGGCTTGGTGCTGCGCGAATCGCCTGCGCAGAATTTCCTGCTGGATCTGTTGGGCATGATCGAGGCGCTCAACGAGCTTGCTCACCCCGACGCCGAACCAGCGTCGCTGCGCCGCTTGTTGCGTCGGCGTCTGAGGCGCTGGCATGCGCGGGCCTGCGCCGATGCGGTCGGCTTTGCCGAACTCGACGATGAAGGCCGGCACCGCTTGCGCAAGCGCCTGAAACGGCTGCGCTATGGCATCGAATTTTCTGCCGGTTTGTTCGATGTCGATCGACTGCGCCAGGGCCTCAAGCCATTGAAACAAGCTCAGCAATTGCTGGGCGAGCTCAATGACCTGACGCTGGCCCTGCAAGCCTGCCAAGCGCAACTGACCCAAGGGCCACAAGCCTGGTTCGCGCTGGCCTGGTTCAGCACCCGGCGCGATCTGCTCAAACAGCAGGCCTTGCCGCTGCTGCAGGCGTTCGCGGCCGCGCCGGTGCCGTGGAAGGGCTAACGAAGCGGTAAAATTGCCAGCAAGCTGGCTAGCTGGTAAGCTGGCTCCTATGAAAGCGACATTCGATTTACCAGAAGAGCTGATTCGCGAAATGAAGTTGCGGGCTGTCATGCAGGGCCGTACGCTGCGCGATCTGGCTGCTGAGTTCATCCGGGTTGGGTTGGGAATGGCAGCACCGCGGCCGCGACAAGCAGCACCGCATGGCTCGATGGTCCAGATCGGGCCAGGCGGCTTGCCTTTCATCCTTTGCCGCAGCGATGCAAGGTCTAGCCGGGTAAGCGTAGAAGAACTGCTTGCTGTTGAGCAAGAAGCGCAATTCAGTGAGGACAGTGAGAGTGCCGGCCTACCTGTTTGACACCAATTTGTGGTTGGCGGCAGTCTTCACCAGCCATCCTTTTCATACCGTGGCGCAACAAGCGCTGCAACAGGCCAAGCCCGATCAGCCCGCGGTATGGTGTCGTGCAACCCAGCAAAGCTTTCTAAGGTTGCTGTCTACACCGGCAATTTCAAAATTCTATGGTGCCGATGGTTTAAGTAACCGCGATGCCTGGGTGGCGCTGGAGGCATTGCAAGCCTTGCCTCAGGTCGGATTTCGGGACGAGGCGAACGGTTTATACGCCATCTGGCGTCAGTCGGCGGCGCTGGATAGTGCCTCGCCAAAAGTCTGGATGGATGCGTATCTGGCAGCCTTCGCGATCACCGGCGGGCTGCGGCTGGTCACGCTGGACCGCGATTTCAGGAACTTCGTGGTGCAAGGGCTGGACCTCGAATTGCTCAGCGGCTGACAGGTTCAGTCAGCCATCTCGGCTTTGGCCATCTCGACGTCCAGGCATTCCATCGCGTCGAGTGGCTGGCTTTGTGCAGCTTGGGCGTAGAGCGCTTCGGCTTGCTGCAGACGTTTGTCGCCTTCGAGCATGATCAGGCCGTTGGCGCGCTCGATCATCGCGATCGCACTGCCCGGGTTCAGCTTCAAGGCCTTCTCGAACAGCTTCAAGCCGGTCGCTGCATCAGCGCCCTGGGTGCGCCCGAGCAGACGCCCGACCTTGTCGATCACCTCGGCATGAAAGGTGCCCAGAGCGATATGCGCATCGGCATGCCTGGGCTGTAATTTGATGGTTTTTTCCAGGGCCTGCTTGACTTTGCTGCCGAGGCCCAGGGTCAAAGCCTTGGCGACGCTGATGCCCTGGCTGTAGCGGCCGATTGCATAGGCCTGCCAATACCAGGCATTCGGGTTCGCCGGCGCATCGGCCTGCTGTTGATGAGCGCGCTCGGCCACCTCAAGAAACATCTCGAGTTTGGTCTTTTCTTTTTTCTCCAGGTAATGGGCATAGATCGCCTGCGCCTTGTTGGCCACGGTGATGCCGTCGCCACCTGCAGCCAGCCCGGCGGCACAAGCTTGTTCGAACTTTCCGGCATGAAAAAGAGTCCAGGCCTTGATGACTTCGACGTCCTCGGGCCAGGGCTCGGCATCGCCGGCATGCAGGCGGGGCCATTGCTTTTTCAGCGCTGCGGCGCTGTATTGAAAGGCCTTGTTGTCGTAGGGGAAGGCGGTCCATGCAGCCATTGCAGTCTCCTTTGAACGTCAGCTGAACGCGCATCGAGGCGATGTTTGTCCAAGGCTTTGTCTGCCTTGATTCTGGCACCATGAAGGCCTTGGCAAGCCCCCTGTTCGGTGCATTTCTTGTCCTTTCTTACAATGGGGCGCTATGCAAGCAGCCATCTCATTCAAAAACGTCAGCAAAAGCTACCGCTCAGGCCAGGTTCGGGCCCTTGATGGCGTCAGTTTCGACATTGCCCAAGGCGAATTTTTCGGTCTGCTGGGTCCCAATGGTGCCGGCAAGACCAGCTTGATCAGCATCCTCGCCGGTCTGGCTCAGGCCAGCGGTGGGCAGGTGACAGTGCTGGGCCATGATGTCGTGCGTGACTATGCCAAAACCCGCCGCGCCCTGGGCATCGTGCCGCAGGAACTGGTCTTTGATCCGTTCTTCAATGTGCGCGAATTGTTGCGGATCCAGAGCGGCTATTTCGGCGTTCATCGCAATGATGACTGGATCGACGAGTTGCTGGAAAACCTCGGCCTGGCCGACAAGGCCGATGTCAATATGCGCCAGCTCTCGGGTGGCATGAAGCGTCGCGTGCTGGTGGCGCAGGCGCTGGTGCATCGCCCGCAGGTGATCGTGCTGGACGAGCCGACCGCGGGCGTCGACGTCGAGTTGCGCCAGACGCTGTGGCAATTCATCGCCCGGCTGAATCGTGAGGGCAGTACGGTTTTGCTGACCACGCATTACCTGGAAGAAGCTGAAGCCCTGTGCCAGCGCATCGCGATGTTGAAGTCGGGGCGCGTGGTGGCGCTGAACAGTACCTCCGAGTTGCTGCGAGGACGTGCTTCGACGATGTTGCGCTTCAAGACCGACGGTGTTTTGCCTGAAGCGTGGCGCGCGCAGGCGCGGGTCACAGGTCGCAGTGTGCAGATCAAGTCGCGCGATGCCGCCGAAGTCGAGGAGATTCTGGCCGCGCTGCGGCTGGCGCAATGTCCGGTTGAAGATCTGGAGATCGGTCGCGCCGACCTGGAGGATGTGTTTCTGGAAATCATGCAGGAACATGCTGCAAACACAGGAGCAGCCGCATGATCGCCAGCCAATTGCGCGGTGCTCGCACGCTTTTGTACAAGGAAGTGTTGCGCTTCTGGAAGGTCAGTTTCCAGACCGTCGCCGCGCCGGTGCTGACGGCGGTGCTCTATATGCTGATCTTCGGCAACGCGCTGGAAAACCATGTGAAGGTTTACGGCGTGGTCGGCTACACCAGCTTTCTGATCCCCGGCCTGGTGATGATGAGCGTGTTGCAGAACTCATTTGCCAATAGCAGTTCGAGCCTGACCCAGAGCAAGGTCACCGGCAATCTGGTCTTCCTGCTGGTAACGCCGCTGTCGCATTGGGCCTGGTTCCTGGCCTATGTCGGCGCGTCTATGGTGCGCGGCCTGGTTGTTGGCCTTGGGGTGTTGACAGTGACCTGCTTTTTTGCCCCCTTAGGCCTGGCGCAGCCGCTATGGATCCTGCTGTTTGCGATCATCGGCTCGGCGATGATGGGGGCTTTGGGGTTGATCGCCGGGCTCTGGGCCGAGAAATTCGACCAACTCGCCGGTTTCCAGAACTTCATCATCATGCCGATGACTTTCCTCTCGGGCGTGTTCTATTCGGTGCATTCGCTGCCGCCTTTCTGGCTGGGATTCAGTCATCTGAACCCGTTTTTCTACATCATCGACGGCTTCAGGCATGGCTTTTTCGGCGTCAGTGACGTCTCACCCTGGTTGAGCCTGTCGGTCGCAGGATCCAGCTTTCTGCTGGTGGCGGGGATTGCGCTGGAGTTGCTGCGGCGTGGCTACAAGATCCGCAGCTGAGCAATGCACAGGATAGTCAGCGCCAAGCTTTAGAATGCAGTCCATGTCATCGCCTACGCCAGCTGAGGTTCAGCAATACATTGAAGCAGGTCTTGCCTGCCAAACCTGCCAGGTCGAGGGCGATGGGCGGCATTTCTTTGCAACCATCGTGTCGGCAGAGTTCGACGGCTTGAGCCGCGTGCGTCGACACCAGCGTGTCTACCAGGCCTTGGGCGAGCGCATGCGCGAGCAGATCCACGCTTTGTCCATGAAGACAATTACCCCGGCCGAATGGGCTGCCAGCTCCGAGGCTGGTACAGCGCAAGTCCACTGATCAATCCCGCTCGAGCGGCGGGTGCCGGCATGGCACAAGTCGCCAGCGGCCAGAACTGTACGAGCAACAGCCAGAGCAACAAGCATGGACAAACTCCTTATTCGCGGTGGCCGGTCGCTGGCCGGCGAAGTCTTGATTTCAGGCGCCAAGAACGCAGCCCTGCCCGAACTCTGCGCAGCGCTGCTGACGACCGAGCCGGTTACTTTGCACAATGTGCCGCGCCTGCATGATGTCGCGACGATGTTGAAGTTGTTGCGCAATATGGGTGCGACTGCCGAGCGCAGCGAAACCCGCAGCGACGAGGTGACGATCAACGGTGGCCTGGTGACCAAGCCGGAAGCGCCCTATGAGCTGGTGAAGACGATGCGCGCATCGATCCTGGCGCTCGGCCCCTTGCTGACGCGCTTCGGTCATGCCACCGTGTCGCTGCCCGGCGGCTGCGCGATCGGCTCGCGCCCGGTGGATCAGCATATCAAGGGGCTGCAGGCGATGGGCGCGCAGATCAACGTCGAGCATGGCTACATCATCGCCAAGACGGCCAAGCTGAAGGGCGCGCGCATCACCACCGACATGGTGACCGTCACCGGGACCGAGAATTTCCTGATGGCCGCGGCGTTGGCCGATGGCGAGACCTTGCTTGAAAACGCTGCGCAGGAGCCCGAGATTGGCGACCTGGCCGAAATGCTGATCGCGATGGGCGCGAAGATCGAAGGCCATGGCAGCAGCCGTATCCGCATCCAGGGCGTCAGCAGCTTGCATGCGCCGAAGTTGCCGCACCGCATCGTTCCCGACCGCATCGAGGCAGGCACTTTTCTCTGCGCGGTTGCTGCCGCTGGCGGCAATGTGCTGCTGAAGGGCGCGCAGGCGCAGCACCTCGATGCGGTGATCGACAAGCTGCGCGCTGCCGGTGTCAGCATCGAATCGGGTGCTGACTGGATCCGCGTCCAGGCTTCGGGCCGACCGCTGGCGGTGGGCTTCAGGACCAGCGAATATCCGGCATTCCCAACCGATATGCAGGCCCAGTTCATGGCCGTCGACTGCATCGCCACCGGCACCGCCAAGATCAGCGAGACGATCTTCGAGAACCGGTTCATGCATGTCAACGAGTTGGTGCGACTGGGCGCCAGGATCGAAATCGACGGCCACACGGCGGTGGTCACCGGTGTCGAGCGCTTGTCGGGCGCCACCGTGATGGCGACCGATCTGCGCGCTTCGGCCAGCCTGGTGATCGCCGGTCTGGTGGCCAAGGGCGAAACCGTGATCGAGCGCATCTACCACCTCGATCGCGGCTATGACCGGATGGAAGACAAGCTGCGCGCAATCGGTGCCGACATCGAGCGGGTGTCGTAATGATCACGCTGGCGCTGTCCAAAGGGCGCATCTTTGAAGAGACGCTACCGCTGCTCAAAGCCGCCGGCATCACTGTGCTTGACGACCCCGAGACTTCGCGCAAGCTGATCCTGGCGACCAATAGCTCCGAGGTGCAGGTGGTGATGGTGCGCGCCAGCGATGTACCGACCTATGTCCAATATGGTGGCGCCGACCTCGGCGTGGTCGGCCGCGATGTGCTGCTCGAGCATGGTTGCGAAGGCATGTACCAGCCGCTCGATCTGAACATTGCTCGTTGCCGCATGAGCGTCGCGGTGCGTGACGATTTCAATTACGCCGCGGCGATCAAGCAGGGTTCGCGGATTCGCGTGGCGACCAAGTACACCGAAATCGCACGCCAGCATTTTTCCGACAAGGGCGTTCATGTCGACCTGATCAAGCTTTACGGTTCGATGGAGCTGGCGCCGCTGACCGGCTTGGCCGATGCGATCGTCGACCTGGTCTCGACCGGCAATACCTTGAAGGCGAACCATCTGGTCGAGGTCGAGAAGATCATGGAAATTTCCTCGCGCCTGGTCGTCAACCAGGCGGCGTTGAAGCTCAAGCGCGAACCGCTGCGCCGGATGATCGACGCTTTCGCGGCTGCCGTGCAGAAGTGAACATGATCAAGCTGCGCCAACTCAGCACGACGGATGCCGGCTTCGAAGCCGATTTCCGGCGCCTGCTGCATTGGTCGGCCGAGACCGACACGGCGATCGAGGACCGGGTGGCGCAGATATTGGCCGACGTGAAGGCCAGGGGCGATGCTGCGGTGCTCGAGTACACGGCCCGTTTCGACCATCTGCAGGCGGCGGGCATGGCCGAGCTCGAACTGACGCAGGACGAGATGCAAGCCGCTTTTGCCGCGATCAGCCCGGCACAGCGCAATGCCTTGAGTACAGCCGCTTTGCGCGTACGCAGCTATCATGAGCGCCAGAAAATCCACAGCGGCCTGAGCTGGAGTTACCGTGATGAAGACGGCTCGCTGCTCGGCCAGAAGGTCACGCCGCTCGACCGGGTCGGCATCTATGTGCCGGGCGGCAAGGCCGCTTATCCGAGCAGCGTGCTGATGAATGCGATACCGGCCCAGGTGGCCGGTGTGCCCGAAATCATCATGGTTGTTCCGACACCGGGCGGTGAGAAGAATCCGCTGGTGCTGGCCGCTGCCCATGTCGCCGGTGTGCACCGGGTGTTCACGATCGGCGGAGCGCAGGCGGTCGGTGCCCTGGCTTACGGCACGGCGACGATACCGCGCGTCGACAAGATCACCGGCCCGGGCAATGCCTATGTGGCCAGCGCCAAGAAGCATGTGTTCGGACAGGTCGGCATCGACATGATCGCCGGCCCGAGCGAGATCCTGGTGCTGGCTGACGGCAGCACGCCGCCTGACTGGGTGGCGATGGATCTGTTCAGCCAGGCCGAGCATGACGAACTGGCGCAGAGCATCCTGCTGTGTCCCGATGCGGCTTATATCGAGCAGGTGCGCCAGGCGATCATCCGCATGCTGCCGCAGATGCCTCGTCAGGCGATCATCCGCGCGTCGCTCGAAGGTCGCGGCGCGCTGATCCTGACCCGTTCGATGGAAGAAGCCTGCGCGATCAGCAACCGCATCGCGCCCGAGCATCTGGAGGTTTCCAGTCGCGACCCGCAGCGCTGGGAGCCGCTGTTGCGCCATGCCGGGGCGATCTTCCTCGGCGCTTACACCAGCGAGAGCTTGGGCGACTATTGCGCCGGCCCGAACCATGTGTTGCCGACTTCAGGCACCGCGCGTTTTTCATCGCCGCTGGGCGTCTACGATTTTCAAAAGCGCAGCAGCCTGATCGAAGTCAGCCAGGCTGGTGCGCAAAAGCTTGGTCCGATCGCTGCTGAACTCGCTTATGGCGAAGGCCTGCAAGGCCATGCGATGGCGGCCGAGATGCGCTTGAACAAGCCTGGAACTGAAGTTTGAGCATGCAGCAAGATTTGAATCAATCGATCAACTGCATTCGGGACGATGTGCGCGCAGCCCATGCCTATCCGGTGCAGTCGAGTGCCGGCATGGTCAAGCTCGATGTGATGGAGAACCCGTTCAGGCTGTCAGCCGAGTTGCAAAGGCAGCTTGGCGAACGCCTCGGTGCCGTTGCGATCAACCGCTATCCGGCCGAGCGCACGCAGGATCTCGCGCTTGCGCTGGCCCGGCATGCCGGCATGCCCGAAGGCTGTGCGATCACGCTGGGGAACGGCTCGGACGAGCTGATTTCGATGCTCAGCCTGGCCACTGCCAAGCCCGGCGCCAAGGCGCTGTCGCCGGTGCCGAGCTTTGTCATGTACGAAATCTCGGCGCGTTACCAGGGGTTGGAATTCATTGGCGTGCCCTTGCGCGCCGACTTCGAGCTCGATGGCCCGGCAATGCTCAAGGCGATTGCTGAGCAGCAACCGGTCTTGATCTATCTGGCCTATCCGAACAACCCGACCGGCAACCTCTGGGACGCTGACGTGATCGAGCAGATCATCGAGGCGGCGCCAGGTCTGGTCGTGATGGACGAGGCCTATCAGCCTTTCGCCTCGGCCGATTCGATGCCGCTGCTGCAGCGCCACCCGCATCTGCTGGTGATGCGCACGATGAGCAAGTTCGGTCTGGCCGGCGTGCGCATCGGCTACCTGATCGGGCGCGCTGCGCTGATCGCCGAGGTCGAGAAGCTGCGCCCGCCCTTCAATATCGGCGTGCTGAATGCCGAGGCCGGCCTGTTCGCACTCGAACATGCTGATGTCTATGCGGCGCAGGCTGCCGAATTGCGCGCCCAGCGCGAACTGGTGTTTGCCGCGCTGCAAGCGCTGCCCGGCGTGCAGCCCTTCCCCAGCCAGGGCAATATGATTCTGCTGCGTGTCGCCGATGCGGCGTACACCTTCGCCGCCATGAAGGCGCGAGGCGTGCTGATCAAGAATTCCTCGACTGCGCATCCGGCGCTGGCCAACTGCTTGCGCATCACGATCGGCAGCGCCGAAGAAAACCAGGCCATGCTGGCCGCATTGAAGGAAAGCCTGCCATGAACGATGCCCGTATCGCTGAAGTTTCGCGCAACACCAAAGAGACGCAGATCACCGTTCGCGTCAACCTCGACGGCTCGGGCCTGGCAAGGCTCAACACCGGCATCGGGTTCTTCGACCATATGCTCGACCAGATCGCGCGCCATGGTCTGATCGATCTCGACATTGAGGCCAAGGGCGATCTGCATATCGACGGTCACCACACGGTCGAAGATGTCGGCATCACGCTGGGCCTGGCAGTCGCCAAGGCGATTGGCGACAAGACCGGCATCACTCGTTACGGCCACAGCTATGTGCCGCTGGACGAAGCGCTCTCGCGCGTCGTGGTCGATTTTTCGGGCCGGCCGGGCTTGGAGATGGACGTCGATTTCAGCGCCGGCGGCATCGGCGGCTTCGACACGCAACTGACCTATGAGTTTTTCCAGGGATTCGTCAACCATGCGCTGGTTTCGCTGCATATCGACAATCTGAAGGGTCGCAACGCGCATCACCAATGCGAGACGATCTTCAAGGCCTTCGGCCGGGCGCTGCGCATGGCGATGACGCCCGATTCGCGCTCGGCCGGCATGATTCCTTCGACCAAGGGATCGCTGTAGTGACAAGAAGAACGGTCGCTGTGGTCGATTACGGCATGGGCAATCTGCGCTCGGTGTCGCAAGCGGTGCTGCATGTGGCGCAGGGTTCGGGGCTCGAGGTGCTGATCACGGCTGACCCCGATGAAGTCCATGCGGCCGAGCGGGTTGTGCTGCCGGGGCAGGGGGCGATGCGCGATTGCGTGAACGAGCTGGCCGATTCCGGACTCAAGCAAGCCGTGCTCGAGGCGGCGGCCAGCAAGCCCTTGATGGGTGTTTGCGTTGGCATGCAGATGCTTCTTGATCACAGTGAAGAGCAGGATCAGCCGGGCCTCGGGTTGATTCCGGGAATCGTCAAACGCTTTCAGCTCGAAGGTCAAATGCAGCCTGATGGCAGCCGCTACAAAGTGCCGCAAATGGGCTGGAACCAGGTGACGCAGACCATGCCGCATCCGCTCTGGGCGGATGTGCCCGACCAGTCCTGGTTCTACTTCGTTCACAGTTTTTACGCCGCACCGTCAGATGCGCGCCACATTGCCGGCCAGACTGACTATGGTCTGGCCTTTACCAGTGCCGTGGCCCGGGATAATATTTTCGCTACCCAGTTTCATCCTGAGAAGAGTGCGGCGCTGGGGCTGACCCTGTATCGCAATTTCCTGCATTGGAATCCATGAGAACGGCCCAGCCTTCTTGTGGTTCATGCGGTCGTTATTTTTCAATCTTTTTATCTTGACCATGCTGCTGATCCCTGCCATTGACCTGAAAGACGGTCGTTGCGTTCGTCTTAAACAAGGCGATATGAATGATTCCACCACCTTTGGCGAAGACCCGGCGGCGATGGCCCGGGCCTGGATCAATGCCGGCGCGCGGCGCCTGCATCTGGTCGACCTGAACGGTGCTTTTGCCGGCAAGCCGGTCAACGAGGCTGCGATCAAGGCGATCGTTGCCGAGGTCGGGGAAGAAATCCCGGTCCAGCTCGGTGGCGGCATCCGCGACCTCGACACGATCGCACGCTATCTGGACGATGGCATCTCCTACGTCATCATCGGCACCGCAGCCGTGAAAAGTCCCGGTTTCCTGCAAGACGCTGCGACCGCATTTGCGGGCCACATCATCGTCGGGCTCGATGCGCGCGACGGCAAGGTCGCGACCGACGGCTGGAGCAAGCTGACAAGGCATGACGTGGTCGATCTGGCCTTGAAGTTCCAGGACTATGGCGTTGAAGGCGTGATCTATACCGACATCGGCCGCGACGGCATGCTGACCGGCATCAACATCGACGCGACCGTCGCGCTGGCGCGAGCGCTTTCCATTCCCGTGATCGCATCGGGCGGTCTATCCAATCTGGCCGACATCGAAGCGCTTTGCGCAGTCGAACATGAAGGCATACAGGGCGTGATTTGCGGCCGCGCGATCTACACCGGCGACCTCGACTTTGCCCTGGGACAGCAGCGCGCCGATCTGCTGGGTCTGGCCTGAGCTGATGCTTGCCAAACGGATCATTCCCTGCCTCGATGTGACCGGTGGCCGAGTCGTCAAAGGGGTCAATTTTCTCGAACTGCGCGATGCCGGTGATCCGGTCGAGATCGCCGCACGCTACAACGAGCAAGGCGCCGACGAGCTGACCTTCCTCGACATCACCGCGACCTCGGACGGGCGCGATCTGATCCTGCACATCATCGAGGCGGTGGCCTCGCAGGTCTTCATTCCGCTGACGGTCGGCGGCGGTGTGCGCGCAGTCGCCGATGTGCGGAGACTGCTCAACGCGGGGGCCGACAAGGTCAGTTTCAATTCGGCCGCCCTGGCCAATCCGCAACTGATCCGCGACGCCTCGGACCGATATGGCGCCCAATGCATCGTCGTCGCCATCGACGCCAAGCGCCGCGCTGACGCGACCGGCTGGGATGTCTACAGCCATGGCGGGCGCCAGAACACCGGCCTCGATGCGGTGGCTTGGGCGCAGCAGATGGCCATGATGGGCGCAGGTGAAATCCTGCTGACCAGCATGGACCGCGACGGCACCCGCAGCGGCTTCGATCTGCAGTTGACGCGCGCGGTCAGCGACGCGGTGATGGTGCCGGTGATCGCTTCGGGCGGCGTTGGCTCGCTCGACGATCTGGCTGACGGCGTGCAGATCGGTGGCGCCGATGCGGTGCTGGCGGCGAGTATTTTTCACTACGGCCAGCATACGGTCGGCGAGGCCAAGGCCTTGATGGCAGCGCGCGGGATTCCGGTGCGCTTGTGAAAAAAGCTGTGGCCAATGAAGTCAGGATCATCGGCGGCCAGTGGAAGCGCTCGAAGCTGCCGGTCGCCGACAAGCCGGGTCTGCGCCCGACCCCCGACCGGGTGCGCGAAACCTTGTTCAACTGGCTCGGCCAGAACCTCGGCGACTGGCGCGTGCTCGATGCCTTTGCCGGCAGCGGCGCCCTCGGTTTCGAGGCCGCGTCTCGCGGTGCCGCAACCGTGCTGCTGCTCGAGCGCGATGCCGATCTGGTGCGCAGCCTGCAGACCAGCAGGGCCCGGCTGAAGGCCGAAAAAATCCTGCGGATCGAATGCACTGATGCGCTGAGCTGGATGGCGCGGGCAGCGCCAGCGAGCTTTGAGCTGGTACTGCTCGATCCGCCATTCCAGCAGCAACTATTGATGCCGGCGCTGCAGGCTGCGGCACCGCTGCTGGTGGCTGGTGGCTTTGTCTATGTCGAAGCGCCTGAATTGATCGCAGCGCCGCCCGAATGGGGGCTCGAGGCCTGGCGTTCTGCGCGCGCCGGCGCCGTGCATTACCAACTGCTGCGGCGCAGCGGATAATCGGCTCGTTTGCTTCCGAGGAGTCCCGCTTGACCTCTGTGACCGTTCTCACCGCCGTATACCCTGGCACCTTCGACCCGATGACCTTGGGCCATGAAGACTTGATGCGCCGCGCGAGTCGCTTGTTTGAGCGCCTGATCGTTGCCGTGGCGGTAGGACATCACAAGAAGACGATGTTCGGCATAGACGAGCGACTGGAAATCGCCAAGGAGCTGGCGGCGAAATACCCGAATGTCGAGGTGATCCCGTTTCGCGGCTTGTTGAGCGACTTCGTGGTCGCCAATGGCGGCAAGGTGGTGGTGCGCGGGCTGCGGGCGGTCAGCGACTTCGAATATGAATTCCAGATGGCAGGCATGAACCGCCAACTGATGCCCGATGTCGAGACCGTCTTTCTGACACCGTCGGATCAATACCAGTTTATTTCGGGTACCTTCGTGCGCGAGATTGCCACGCTCGGCGGCGATGTCTCCAAGTTCGTCTCGCCTTCGGTCCATGCTCGCCTGCAGGCACGCATCGCCAAGCTTTGAGGGCATGACGACATGGCTTTGATGATCACAGCAGAATGCATCAACTGCGATGTCTGCGAACCCGAATGCCCGAACGAGGCGATCTCGATGGGCGAGGATTTCTATCAGATTGCAGCTGACAAGTGCACCGAATGTGTTGGCCATTTCGACCAGCCGCAATGCGTGCAGCTCTGCCCGGTCGCCTGCATTCCGGTCAATCCGGCCCATGTCGAAAATCAGCAGTCGCTGATGGCCAAGTATCTGCGCCTGACCTTGATCAGCGCCTGAAGTTCAGTCCTGCTGGGCTTTCAAAGGCCTGACATTGCTGGCTGGCGCCGGTGCCGCCGCTGGCGGGCAGGGCAGCGACAGCCATTGCCCCTGGACCTCGACCAGATGCAATCGATGGTCGAATACCGCTTGCAGCGCAGCCCGCGTCTGTACCAGCTTCGGCGCACCATGCCAGCTGACCTGCCCGCCCTGCATGATGACCAGCGTATCGGCTTGCAAGGCCATGTTCAGCTCATGCAACACGCTCACCACGGCTACACCCGCAGCGCTGAGCTCACGCACCAGTTCGAGCCAGTCGGCCTGATGCGGCGGGTCCAGATGCGCCAGCGGCTCGTCCATCAACAAGACCCTGGCCTGCACTGCCAAGGCGCGCGCCAGCAGCACGCGCTGGCGCTCACCGCCGCTGAGTTGGCCGAGCGGGCGGTCGCGCCATTCCCAGCTCTGCGTTTGCTGCATGGCCAGCGCTACGGCGGCATGGTCGGCATGGCTGGGCGGTGCCAGCCAGGCTTGATGCGGCAAGCGGCCCAGCATCACCACTTCGTAGACGCGCAACTCGTTCGAGCTGGTCTCGTTCTGGCCCAGCCAGGCCAGCGCTCGCGCCCGCTCCTTGGCCGTCCAATGCGCCAGATCGCGGCCGAGCAGATCGACCCGACCTTGCATCGGCAGCAGGCCAGCAATGGCCCGCAACAAGGTTGATTTGCCGGCGCCATTCGGGCCGACGATGGCGGTCCAGCTGCCCTGGGTCAGCGTCAGCTCGATGTCGGTGAGGATGATCTGTTCCTGCAGCGCCACGGCCTGCAGGTCGGTGTTGATGGCGATCTTCATCTGCGGCGTTCCAGCAAGGGTTGGCGATGCATCAGCCAGAGCAGGTAGGCACCGCCGAGCAGCGAAGTGACGACGCCGACCGGCAGCTCCTGCGGCGCCAGCAGCCAGCGGGCCAGGATGTCGGCGCCCATCAGCAGCGCACCGCCGGTCAAGGTCGACAGCAGCAGCAGCCAACTGTGGTTGCAATGCAGACGGCTACGCACCAGATGTGGCGCCACCAGTCCGACAAAGGCGATCAGCCCGGCCTGCGCCACCGCCGCGCCTGTGGCCAGGGCCAGCACGGCGATCAGCAGCATGCGCACGATGTTCAGACGCACGCCAAGCGAAGCCGCGGTGGCTTCGCCGAGCGTCATCGCGTCGAGTGCGCGGCTGGCGCCCAAGGCTGCCAGCAGACAGACCAGCAGCAGCGGCCCCATCAGCATCACGCTGGGCCAGCCCAGAAAGCTGGTCGTTCCCAGCATGAAAGCCTGCATCGGACGCATGATCTCGGGCGTCACCAGCATCAGCAGCGCAGTCACCGAGCCGAGCACCACGCCGACGATGACGCCGGCCAGCAGCAAGCGCATCGTTTGCTCGACGCCCCGGGCCAGGATCAGCGTCAGGATGACAGCTCCGACCGCGCCGCAAAACGCCGCACCTGTCAGGCCCAGATGCAGCCACCAACTGGCGGCCAGCGGTGAAGTTCCTGCCAAGGCCAGCAACGCTGCTACGCCGAGCCCAGCGCCCGATGAAGCACCGAGCAGATAAGGGTCGGCCAGCGGGTTGCGGAACAGCCCTTGTGCGACCGCACCGGCCAGCCCCAGCAGCGCGCCGGCCAGCCAAGCGCCGCTCGAACGAGGCAGCCGGATCTGCCAGAGGATTTGCTGCTGGACCGCGTCGGCTCCGACTAGCCAATCGAGCGAAAAACCGCTGCTGCCGACGGCGACACCGAGCAAGCCCAGCAGCCAGGCGATCAGCAGCAGGGCGAGCATGAGGCTCAAGGGTTTGCTGCGGTTCATGGCTTGCCTCTTATGTCACTCAGGCAGCGGGCCATCGCTTGTGCAGCTTCTGCCATGCGCGGGCCGGGGCGGCCCATCAAGTCAGACAAGGCCGAGTCGAACTGGCAGACATGCTTGTCGCGCAAGGCCCGGATGCCCTGCCAGCCGGGGCGGGCGGCCAGATTTTCGGCTCGGCCTTGGGCGACCATGATGACTTGCGGGTTGGCTTGCACGATGAATTCAGGGTTCAGTTTTGGGAAAGGTCCGAGCGCCTTGCCGACGATGTTCCTGGCGCCAAGGCGGGTCAGCATTTCGCCGATGAATGAGGCTTCGCCGGCCGCATAGGGCGCGCTGTCGACTTCGTAGTAGACGGTCAAGCCCTTGGAAGCAAGCGGCACGCTGGCTGCTGCCAGATTGACCGCAGCATCGATTTGCTGCCAGATCTTCAGGCCATCTTGTGTGCCCAGCAACTCGCCGAGCTTCAAGAGCACGCGCTCGACATCGGCCTGACGGGTCGCTTCCAGCACCATGACCTTGAGGCCCAGCGCAGCGAGCCGATCATGCACGCGCGACGCGGGTGACAGGATCACCACATCGGGCCTCAAGGCGACGATCGCTTCGATCTGGAGGTCGTCAAGGCCGCCCAGTTTGGGCAGCTTGTTGACCTGCGCCGGAAAGTCGGAGTAGCGGTCAACACCGACCAGCCGTTCGCAAGCCCCAAGCGCACAGACGGTCTCGGTCAGCGAGGGCAGCAAGCTGACGATGCGGCGCGGCGATTCGCTGAACCGCTGCTGATGACCGAGGTCATCACTGATGCTGAACCCTGCCGCCATGGCGATGCCAGGCTGGGCGAACAATGCTGCAGCCAGCATCAAGCCATTGGCGATCTTGTTGGCAGCGTTCCGCATCGAATCGATTACAGCGAAGGGCTGTAGCGAAGGCCGACCATCACGGTCCGCGGCGCCTGGGCAAAGCCACCCGCGGTCTGGTAAACGCGGTTCAGCGCATTGTCCAGATTCAGCTGCAAGCGCAGCTGCGGCGTCAGCGGGCAATGGGCGTCGAAGTTGAGCAATCCGTAGCCGGCCAGTGGCAGGGTATTGGCGGCGTTGTCATAGCGCTGACCCGACAGCTGCAGTCCGGCACCGAACTGCCAGTTCGCCACCGGCATCGTGGCATGCAGCGTGCCATATTGCCTGGCACGGCGCGCCAGCAGCAGCCCGGTGCTCAGGTCCTTCGGTGCTTGCAAGTCGAGCGTTCCGGAAAGACGCAGATTGCCCGCCTGGGTGCTGCCAGTCAGACTCAGCCCCTGCAACAAACCGGCCTGCACATTGCCATAGCAGCCGCCGTAGTCCGAGAAGAACGCGCAACTATTGGTCGAGCCACTGAAGTCGATCAAATTGCTGATCAGGTTGCGATAGGCGGTGACCGACCATTCGGTGCCCCGTCCCGCATACCTGAGCCCGAGCTCCCGGTTCTGGCCTGATTCGGCTTTCAAAGGTCGGACTCCTGGCATGCCCAGGTTCGGTCCCAGGCCGCTGCCTTGCTGATAAAGCGTCGGCGCACGAAACGAACTACCGGTCGAGGCAACCAGGCGCAGACCATCGGTCATGCGGTAGCCGACGCCGAAGCTGCCGGTGTTGGCGCTGCCGAATTCGGAGTCCTGGTCATGCCTGGCATGGGCTTGCAGATCGAAGCTGCCGCTCGTCAAAAAATAGCCCAGCGTTGCGCCGTTTTCAGCCCGGCTTGCCCTGGAGCCTCCGGCCGCAGTGAGGCCGGGGCTGTTGAGCGAGTCTTCCTTGCGTTCCAGCACGAACAAAAGCCGCTGTTCGTCGGTGAGTCGCCAGTTGCTTTCCATTCCATAGCTGCGAATGCGGGTTTCGGCCCGGTAATCAAATACCGGCAGGTTGTAGTTCACGTTGGATTCGCTGTAACTCAGCAGGCTGTTCAAGGCGGCCGACCATTGCCGATGCCAGCTCAATTTCCCGAGCTTGTTGTCCTCGATGGCATGACCGATGGCGCCACCTCCTGCGGCCATTTCAGCATCGAGATGACTTGCCAGGCTGATCAACTCCAACCGGTCTTGCGGGCTCAGTTGCAGGCCCAGGCGAGTACTCCAGTTGTGCTTTTGATAGCCGACATCGCCCGGCGTGGCATAGTAATTTTTCTTGTCCGGGACCAGCACGAAGCCGCGGCTCTGCTCGGTCGAGGCAGCCACGGCGTAATCAAGAATCCCCTGGCTGCCGCGCAGATTTCCGTCAATCCGATGGGTGCCCAGGCTGCCTGTCGACAGGCCCAGTTGCAGCTGGGTCTTGGCATTGCCCTTGAAGGTGAAGATCTGGATCACGCCACCGACGGCGTCCGAGCCATACATCGCGCTGGCTGGACCTTTGACGATTTCGATCCGCTCGACTTCGCTCAGCGGGATCGATTCCCAGGGCGCGCCGCCGGTTGCTTGCGAATCGATGCGAACGCCGTCGATCAGCACCAGGCTGTGACGCGTTTCTGCACCCCGGATATAGAGAAAACTGACCGAACCGGGGCCGCCATTGCGGGTCATTTCGACGGCGCCGCTATTGCGCAGCAAATCGTCAATGCCACCAAAAGCCTGACGCTCGATGTCGACTCGGGTGATGACGGTGACGTCGGCCAGCAACTCGCTGAGTTTCAGCGGTGATCTGGCTGCCGTGACGACGACCGGGTCCAGTTTGGCCGGGGCGGATTGAGCAAAAGTCCGGGCATGCAACAAGCAGCCGAACAGGGCCAGGGAAGCTGCCACGGTCGTGGTCAGTCCGGGGCGTGCGAAACGCCTGAAAGCATGGGTCATGGGAAGCAGAAAACAACAAAGCAGCCGAGCGCCAGTTTCCCGCAGGCGCTCGTGAAACGATTGGCCATTTTGCTGGCCGATCACTTTGTTGGCCGGTATCCGGGCTGGTGGATCTGACCTTTGAGTCCTTCCCAGCGTTCGTCGAACACCAGTGGAGCGAGTACAAAAGTTGGAGCTTCGAAAAGCTCTATCCACTTACCGTTGCGGGGACAGCTCAGGTTGGGATTGATCCGCTGGATCGCACCTTTCTGATTCCCGTTTAACTGCACAGGCGCAATGCCTGCACGAGCACCAACAATACGCCATTCTATCTGGCGCTGGAGGCCGCATGACTTGCGCTGGAAGCATGGGCTGGTTTGTGTGCGTGCGGCTGCCTGGACTTGACCGGGGCGGCCGCGCTGGCTGGCTTGGGCAGCGCTGGCAGTCCGTTGATGCCGATGGCCGGGCCGGCTTGGCGGCGTGCGTCGGTCTCCTGCTTTTGCCGGGCCTGCTCAAGCTCGCGACCCAACTTTGCGTCTTTGCCCACCTGCTCACGCGCGCTCCGCGACTGTGCCTGGCTGGGTTGGTCGAACTGGATTTGCGCGGCGCTGGCCTGCGAGCCGGCGGGGCAGGGCGAATCGCGTAAATCGCGGCCATCGGCGCCGCAGCGGTAGACCTTGGACTGTTGTGCCTGGGTCTGTGCCGCAGCGGCGACGTAAACCGCAGCCAGGGCTAAACAGGCTGATCGCGCAAAGAATTTGGCGCAAGACATGGTGCAATCTCCATGATCGGTTCTGCAGCAGGCCCGGGGGGCGGCGGCTTGGGTAATTTCGGCCTTGGCGGTTTGGCATGAATCTTCATCAGCGCTCGCGCCATGTCGCCTGCCAGCAGCAAGTCGACCGCATCGAGTGATTTGGTTATGCAGTCGTCGACCGCCAAGCGCTCGGCCAATGGCGGACGACGCAGCACATAGTCGGCCACTTCGCCGCGGTTGCCCGGATGCCCGATGCCCAGCCGAAGACGCCAGAAGTTGGCCGAACCGAGTTGCGCTTGCATGTCCTTCAATCCGTTGTGCCCTGCGGCGCTGCCGCCTTGCTTGATCTTCATCTGGCCTGGTTCCAGGTCCAGTTCGTCATGGATGGCCAGAATTTCTTCAGGCTCGATCTTGTAAAAGCGTGCCAGCGCAGCCACTGCCTTGCCGGACAAATTCATATAGGTCATCGGCTCGAGCAGCCAGATCGGCCCGGCAGCGCCGCGTGGGCTGTTGACCCTGGCAACTTTTCCGAAATAGTTGCGCTCCACCTGCAAGTTGGCACCGAGTTCGCGTGCCAGCGCATCGACCCACCAGAACCCGGCGTTGTGGCGCGTGTTTTCATATTCCTGCCCCGGATTGCCGAGGCCAACAAACAGTCGAATCATGGCCGAAGTTTAGACCTTGCCAGATTCGCATGGGGTGGACCAGCCTGAGGGACGACGCGCTGGTGGACATGAACCTGGGTCGATGCACCCTGAACGGCAAGCCCGCCCGCTCGGCCTGGCCTGCCGTTTCATGCCGACGGGTACAAGCGGCCGGGCTCAGACCGGCGCTGTCGGCGTCGCTGCTGCGGGCACGGGAGGCGGGGCCTTGGCCGCGCTCTTGGGTGCTGTGGAGGCTGCCTTTGGCATTGCTGCGACCGCCACTTTGGCAGCTTTCTTGGCCACCGGCTTGGTCACGGCCTTGATCGCTGGCGCTGCTTTTGCTGCAGTTTTCGCAGCCGGCTTTGTTGTCGCCTTTGCCACCGGTTTCGCAACCGGCTTTGCTGCCGCCTTGGCCAACGGTTTGACCGCCTTTGCCGCTGGCTTCGGTGCCGCAGCTTGTTTTGGCGCTGGCTTGGCGCCCTTGCTCAATGCATCGATACGACGGTTCAAGGCTTCAAGATCCTTGGTCGAAGGCACACCCAGGCGCTTCAGCGCATGGGCGATCCGATCTTCGACGATGGCTTCCATCTTGTCCCATTGTTTGCCCGCCTTGCTGCTGACATCACCGGCCAGATCAGAGACTTTGCCGGCCATTGCAACGAACTTTTCCTCAGCGACCGCCTGGGTGCGCTTCTGGGCGTTCATTCCTTCCTTGACCAGCGCTTCAAAGACCTTGCTGCCTTCGCCCTGAGCCTTGGAGAAAGCTCCGAGCCCTGCAGACCAGATTTGCTGCGCCGAGTCCTTGACGCTTTGCGCGAACTGGCTATCCAGCATCGCCGCACCGGAACCGCCATTGGACTTGCCCTTGCCTGCCATCTTCTGAAGTTTCTTGACCATGGTGTCTATCCTTTGTGAATGTCGTTGCATAAAAGTTTGAAAAAACGCACCGCTTATCCCGGGTGGCAGAGGTAAGTATGGGCGCCTCTACTCCCATGGAAACTGCGCCTCCGCAACCTTGCGTTGATTGATCAGCGATTGAATCGATCGGTCAAGGAGATCGAGATGCAATATTTCGTTACCGGAGCCACCGGCTTCATCGGCAAACGGCTGGTCAAGAAGTTGCTGTCGCATCGTGGCAGCACCGTCCATTTCCTGCTGCGCGAGGAAAGCCGCAGCAAGCTACCCGAGTTGCTGGCTTTCTGGGGCGTTGGCAAGGCACGTGCGCTGCCGGTTTTTGGCGATCTGATAGCCGCCAATCTCGGTGTCAGTGACGACAGCATCAGGCGCTTGAAAGGTCAGGTCGATCATGTTTACCATCTGGCCGCGGTCTATGACCTGAGGGCCGATGCAGACTCGCAGATGCAGGCCAACGTTGCGGGCACACGCAAGCTGGTCGAGTTTGCGGCGCTGATCGAGGCCGGGCATGTCCACCATGTTTCTTCGATCACCGCCGCCGGCTTGTACCAGGGCGTGTTCCGCGAGGATATGTTCGAGCAGGCCGAGGGCCTCGATCATCCCTATTTCCTGAGCAAGCATGAGGGCGAAAAGATCGTCCGAAGCGAATGCCAGCGCCCCTGGACGGTCTACCGTCCGGCGATTGTGGTGGGGGATTCCAGGACCGGCGAGATGGACAAGGTCGACGGGCCTTATTACTTCTTCAAGCCGATTCAACGCCTGCGTCAATTGCTGCCGCCCTGGCTGCCGGCCATCGGCCTGGAGGGCGGTCGAATCAATATCGTGCCGGTGGACTTCGTCGTTGCTGCGCTCGACCATATCAGCCATCAGTCCGGCAATAGCGGGCGTTGCTTTCATCTGGTGGATCCGGTCGGTTACCGGGTGGGCGAAGTGCTCGACATCTTTTCGATCGCAGCCCATGCCCCGAAGATGAGCCTTTTCGTCAACGCTGCCTTGATGGGATTCATCCCCCAGGCCGTCAAAAAATCCCTGGCGGCGCTGGCGCCGGTGCGGCGGATCCGGCATGCGGTGATGAAGGACCTGGGCTTGCCCGAGGACATCTTTACCTTCGTCAATTACCCGACACGCTTTGACTGTCGTGAAACCGAACTCGCCTTGAAAGGTTCAGGCATCGCTTGCCCCGATCTGCACAGCTATGCCTGGCGGCTCTGGGATTATTGGGAGCGGCATCTCGACCCGGATCTGTTCATCGACCGCAGCCTGAAGGGAACAGTTGCCGGGCGGGTGGTGCTGGTTACCGGGGGCTCATCCGGTATTGGTCTGGCTTCGGCCAAGAAGTTTGCCGCGGCCGGAGCGGTCACCGTCATCTGCGCCCGCGATGCGGACAAGCTCGCCGCAGCGGTCAAGGCCATTCAGGCAGCGGCCGGAGTCCAAGCGCAGATCCACAGCTATTCGGCCGACATCACCAATGAGCAAAGCTGCAATGAAATGCTCTCCTGGCTGGACGAAAAATTTGGCGGCGTTGACTTCCTGATCAACAACGCAGGCCGTTCGATCCGCCGCGCGATCGAGAACAGCTATGAGCGTTTTCATGATTTCGAGCGCACGATGCAGTTGAATTATTTTGCTTGCCTGCGCGTCACGCTGGGCTTGCTGCCCGGCATGGTGGCCAAGCGCAGCGGCCATGTGGTCAATATCTCCAGCATCGGGGTGCTGACCAATGCGCCGCGCTTTTCGGCCTATGTCGCCAGCAAGGCGGCGCTCGATGCCTGGACCCGTTGCGCCGCGAGCGAGTTCGCCGACCAGGGCATCACCTTCACGACCATCAATATGCCGCTGGTGCGCACGCCGATGATCGCGCCGACAAGGATCTACGACAGCGTGCCCGCGCTGGATCCGGAAGAGGCTGCGGCATTGGTCGTGCAGGCCTGCATTGAACGCCCGGTGCGGCTGAGTACCCGGCTCGGAGTATTCGGTGAATTGCTGCACACGGCCTTGCCCAGGGTGGCGCAGATCATCATGAACACCAGCTTCCGGATGTTTCCCGAAAACACCAAAACCGATCAATCGCCTGGAATCGGCGAGACTGAGCTATCTGCCGAAGCCCTGGCGCTGCAGCAGATGATGAAAGGGCTTCATTTCTGATCTCCAGCAAGGCGCTGCTAAGCTCGGCACATGCCGAAAAGTCAAATCTCGCAGCTGCTGGCCGAAACACAATTCATGCGCTTCTGGCTGGCCCGCTTGGCTGGCGTTACGGCCAATCAAATGCTGATGGTCGCGGTGGCTTGGCAGATGTATGACATCACTTCCAGCGCCTGGGATCTTGGCCTCGTGGGATTGTTTCAGTTCCTGCCGGCTTTGCTGATGACTTTGCCGGCCGGGCATCTGGCTGACCGTTTGCACCGCGGCCGTATTTTCGCGGTCTGCATGCTGCTGCAGGCGGCCGTGGCCTTTTTGCTGGTTGCGGCGACCGACGGCGGCTTTGCCACGCGCGGGCTGATTTTGTGGGTGTCGGTGCTGCTGGGTACCTTGCGCGCCTTCCAGAGTCCTGCTCAGCAGGCCTTGATCCCGTCTCTGGTGCGGGCCGATCTGTTGCCGCGCGCCATCGCATTGAGTTCGAGCGGCATGCAGGCCGCCGTCATCTGCGGGCCGGCGTTGGGCGGCGTCCTCTACCTGAACGGGGCGGTCACGGTCTACAACACTTGTGCCTTGCTGCTGCTGATCGCCGGCGGCCTGACCCTGGCAGTGCGTTATCAGCATCGACCCTCGACATTGGCCGCGAATTGGCGGACGGTATTCGCCGGCGTCGCCTTTGTCTGGCATAACAAACTGCTGCTTGGTGTGACTTCGCTGGACTTGTTTGCCGTCCTGCTCGGTGGGGCCACAGCGTTGCTGCCGATCTATGCCCGTGACATCCTGCACACCGGCCCGGTGGGTCTGGGGCTGCTGCGCGCGGCGCCCGCCGTGGGTGCACTGGTGATGTCGCTGGCCTTGATGCGCTGGCCGCTGCAGCGCAGAGTCGGGCACCGCATGCTCTCCTGCGTTGCCCTGTTCGGTCTGGCGACCGTCGTCTTCGGCCTGTCGACCCATATCGGCCTGTCCTTGATCGCCCTGGTGATCACCGGCGCGGCCGACAGCATCAGCGTGGTGATCCGTCTGACCCTGGTGCAACTGGAAACACCTGACGAGATGCGCGGCCGGGTCGCTGCGGTCAATTCGATCTTTATCGGCGCTTCGAATCAACTCGGTGAATTCGAATCCGGCGCCACCGCCGCCTGGTTCGGTCCGGTCGGATCGGTGGTGACAGGCGGGATCTGTACCTTGCTCGTCGCGGCGGTTTGGCTGCGCTTGTTTCCGACCTTGGCGCAGCGCGACCGGATGGGCTGAGCGTGGGGAGGCATGTTGCCGGAGTATTCCTGATCCCCGAAGAGGGGGGGGTGCGAGCCAGCGCGTACGCACCGCCGGCGCTTCCGGCTGAATGAATTCAGCTGATCGAAAGATTGTCAGCGGCCGGCCCGGCAACCGCGGCTCATATCCATGGCCCTGCTGCTGCTGGCGCCAATGCCGGTGTGGTGGTTCCCTTTGCGGTTTCGGCCAATCCGATCGAAGGTCAGGCCACGCTGACTGCCGCACAGGTCGCTGACCTGATGGCTGGAAAATGGTATGTCAACATCCATACTGCGGCCAACAAGGGCGGTGAAATTCGCGGCCAGTTGATGCCCAAGTAATCGGCGTTGATCTCAAAACAGCCTGGCCCTGCCCGAGGCCGGGTTGCAAAGCTTTTGCGACACTCAACTTCGCCGAAAGGGCTGCCCCCCAAAGCTGGCATTGCCTAGGCTCAAAGCTGATGGCGCGCGACGCCAAAGCCGGCTGATTCGACGCTAGTCTTGCCTTTCAAAAAAGGAAGGGCGGCCGAGATGAAAGCAGCGCTAGAAAAGTCATTGGCGGCGATTTGCCTTGCCCTGCCGATGTGGGCTCAGGCCCAGACTGTTGGTGACTGGCGCATCGGCAATCTTGATGCCGGCGCAGGCATGTACGCCGCAACGGTCAACGAAAGCAAAAGCGTGCTGGGGCAGTTCTGCCAGGTTGAAGGCGACGACTTCCCTTGCTACTGGCTGTTGTCAATCGACATCGATTGCGAGCCTGGGGAGTCATACATCGTCCTCGTCAATGCTGATCACCGCGCTGTCCCGCTTGAAATGCTCTGCGCACCTTTGGAACGGGCCAATCGTTACGCTTTCAGGGACTTTGACATGATCGATTCGATCGTGCGCAGTTCAACCCGGATGGGCATTGCATTCCCGATGCAAAGCGGGCAATTCCAGGTGAGCCGCTTTTCGCTCGACGGCGCTGGCAAAGCGGTGGACTCGATGCGCAGCGAAGTCATCAAGGAAGTTGTCCCGGCCAAGGGCTCGCGAGGCCAGCAGTTGTAGCGCATTAGGCCTGCGCCCCTGGCTCTGATCCAGCCGCGATGAAGCTGTAGGCCGTCAGGAAAGCCGACGATAGGTTCACCGTTGACCAGCACATCGCCTTGCCTTGAAGGTAAAGCCGCCCGCAGACCCGACGAACGGGCTGTTTTTGCTGGGGATGGACCGTTTGGCTGCCGAGGATGAGCGGCGGTATCTGTGATGAATTCAGTGGCAAGCCAAGAAGATGGATCCGTTCGCCCTGAGCCTGTCGAAGGGTGGAATTTGCGGGCCTGTGGCGGTCCTTCGACAGGCTCAGGACGAACGGGCTGTTTTTGTTGGGGATGGACCGGTTGGCTGCCGAGGATGAGCGGCGGTATCTGTGATGAATTCAGTGGCA